>JAWKUA010000001.1:300000-598506 GCA_041398785.1 Planctomycetaceae bacterium
CGAAGCCTCACCGACACTGGTCCATGCGCTGAACGCCGTGGAAAGCCGTGATGCCCGACAAGCCATCCGGCAGCTGGAATTCCCCGGTGTGCGCCCGCTGGAAGATCACGAAATCGCAGCGCTTCATCTGGTCAGTACATTAACGACGCTGGCGGCGGCGCTGGCAGTGCTGCCGCTGTTCGTGCTTCTGCGAACATTTGCTGATTCGCGGACGGCGTGGAACATGTGCTGCCTGTGGCCCACCGTCCCGGCGATTTCCGTGTTCGCTCCCAAATCTGACGTACTGTTTGCGTTCACGACCACCGTTGTGCTGACTCTCGGAGTTGTCAGCGTCGTTCGCCGCAGTGCCCTGGCGGGCATCTCAGCCGGGGTCGTGCTTTGGCTGGGGCTGCTGCTCAGTCTGGCTCATCTTCCGATCGTTCTTGTGCTGGTGCTGTTTGTGTTGATCCGAGCCTGGCGATTCCGTGATCGCCGCGTCAAGGATGACATCCGGTTCGCTGCCATCTGCGCGGGTACGGTACTGGTGGCGACTGCCGCCTGGTCAGCTGCCACGGGCTGCAACTTGCTTCGAGTCTGGCAGCTAAATCTGACAAACCACGCCGGTTTCTATGAACAGTACGTTCGAACATGGTGGAAGTGGCTGCTGGTGAATCCGCTGGAACTTGGCCTTGGCGTTGGGCTGCCGCTGACGATTGCGGCAGTTGCCGGAATCGTGACGGTTCTTCGCGCCGCCGCACGTTCGGATCAGAAGTCTGCTGGCGAAGCGGCACCGGCCGCCGATTGGACCGGCACAGACCTGGTGGTTGCTTCCGTCAGCACAATCTTGTTGCTGTGGCTGTCAGGGAAGAATCAGGGCGAGGCTGCTCGATTGTGGTGCTTCCTGATGCCCTGGCTGCTGATTCCGGTCGCTGTCGGCGGCAGCATGCCGCGTGCCGAATCGCCGACACCGAAGCGGGGACGGGAGGCGTGCTGGCGCTGGCTGCTGGCCGCTCAACTGATCTGTGGCCTGGCCACCGTCAGCCGCGTCAGCGGGTTTTCATTCTGACGCTTACCGCCCGCTCGAAAGCACGCTTCCGCGCGGGCGGGAACACCACGGAGTCGGGTGCCGCGGCGAGACGCCGCCGCCTGAACTTGCCGTGTTGACGCTTCTTTCGGCCGACGAACAAGCGTTGGATGTCGCGTCACGCAATTGTCGTGCAGGATTTTTAGACAAATCGTCCGTTCGCTCAGATCAGATTGATCGATGCCGGATTCCGCCGTAGACTCAATGCGGAAAGGGCATTCGTCCAGAAGTCGGCCAGCCGTCCGCAGGAGTCCACCGCATGTCAGAAGCTTCCAAAGCCGCCAGTTTGCTGAACCGTGTGAAAGTCCGCCTTCGGACCGAAGCATTCGCAAGGGCGGCATACGTCTGGAGCCTGGTGATTTTGGGAACCTGCCTGCTGGCGGTCCTGGCAATTCGTTTGCTGGGTGCGCTGCCGCCGGCTCAGCAGAAACCGGTGTGGCTGCTGACGATTCCCGCACTGATTGCGGTCTGCGCGGGGCTGTTTCACCGGAAGGTCCGGCAGGAAGCCGCTGCGGTCGCAGTTGACCGGCATGCCAACACCAAAGACCTGTTCCTGACGTTTTCGTCGCTGAAAACATCGGCCGGCGAATATCAGCCGCTGGTGGCCGAGTCCGCGGAGAAGCAGGCGGATCGCATCGTTCCCGTCGATGTCGTCCCGTATCGGTTCGGGCGACAACTGGTTCACGTGGTCGTCGCGGCGGGATTGCTGGGACTGGCCATCCTGGTGACTCCACAGCTTGATCCATTCGGAACTGTCGAAGCGTCGCTGAAGGAAGAAAAGCAGAAGTCGGAAATCGCTGCGATTCGAAAGGCCACGGAAGACCGCACGGAGCAGTTGAAGAAAAGCAGCCAGCGGTCCGAAGAGCGATCCGCGGAAATCGAATCGGAACTAAAGCAGTTGCAGACCGCATTTCGTCAGATGAAGCCCCGGGAAAGCCAGTCCAATACGAAGGTCTTGAAAAACCAGCGCGAAGGACTCAGCGAACAGTGGAAAGCCGTCAGCAACGACCAGCTTCGGAAACTGCTGAATCAGCCAATCTCCGAGCAGCAACTTGGCGGAAGTCGCAACGCCCAGATGAACGAATGGCTGAAGGAACTCAAGGAAGGCAAGACGGAAGGCCTCCAAAAACAGCTCGACAAGGCTCAGCAGACAATGCAGGCCATGATGGAAGCGAAGGACCCGGAAGAACGAAAGAAACTGGAAAGCCAGTTGAAGCGGGAATTGCAGGATCTGGAAAAGTTCTCGAAGGATAAGGCCGGATCCAAAGAACTCACGTCAGCCCTGAACAAGGCTCTGAAGGCACTGCAGGCCGCGTCGGATCCGAATCAGCCTGGTGAAAAACTTTCTGAAGAAGCGATGGAAGCTCTGAAGGAATCGCTGAAGCTGTCTGAACAGGAAATGGAACAGGTCGCTCGATCGGCGAAGGATCTGAAGAAACTCGAACAGGCCCTGAAGACCCTGCAGCAGGCGGAAAAACTCAACGCGAAGGAACAGCTTGACGGTGCGAAGTGCGAAGGCTGCGAGACAATGGAAGATTACGCCGAACTCTACGCTCAGATGATGGGAGAAGGTCAGGGTGAAGGCGACAAGGACATAAACGACGGCAGCGATGGCGGCGTCGGTCGCGGCGGCGAGACTCCCGAAGATGACAGTGATCCGGAAGGCTACAAGAGCGAAAAAGCAAAGACTCAGGTCAAAGCCGGAAAGGTGCTGCTGTCTATCAAGACAAAGGAATACGCCGAAGAAACGGACTTCGATCCGGATGCCCTGCGAAAGTACCAGGAAGGCGTGCAGTCCCTGAAAGACGGAGTCCAGGCAGCGATCGAAAACGAAGAGATTCCGCCCGGTTACGTCGACGGCATCAAGAGTTACTTCGACAAGATCGAATCCGTCGATCCCAAACTGACGGCTCCCTCGGATACCGAGTAACACGGATTCGGGCCGCCCTTTTTCCGGATCCGGCCGGCGATTGTCGTGGCAGGTGCGAAGCTATTTGGCCGGGTGCTGCATGTCGTCAAGAAATCGCCAGTCACTTCGCAGGCTTGCCGTTATTCTGGCGGCGGTCGCGTGTCTCGCGACGGCTGCCGAACTGCTGCGGTCGCCCTTAACGCGATATTCGAATGATGGAACGCAACTGGTCGTCTACTGCGCTCACGACGCCGTTTTTGCCGAAAGCGTCATCCGCCGGTTTGAATCCGAAACCGGGATTTCCGTCGACGTGCGGTTCGACGAAGAAGCCAACAAGTCGCTGGGCCTGACAAGTCTGCTGCTGGCGGAAAAAGACCATCCTCGCTGTGATGTCTTCTGGAACAATCAGACGCTGGGGACCATCCGCCTGCAGCAGGCGGGCGTGCTGGCCACGTACAAAGGCGCAGGCCATGAACGCGTTCCCGCCGCGTATCGAGATCCCGCCGGTTGCTGGACCGGCTTCGCTGCGCGGATGCGCGTGGTCATCGTGAATACTGACAGAATCGACGTCGGCAGCAAAAACTCGCTTGCGGCCGCGCGCGGTGCGGATCTGATCGGCGGCGATTCTGTGCCGGAAGCTCTCCGTCAGGCGGACGACCTGATTCGTGAACACCTTCAGGCCGGGTCGCTTGATCGAGTGGCGATTGCTCAGCCGATGTTCGGCACAACACTGACTCACTATTCCGTTCTTGCGGCAGAATGGGGCATCGACAAGCTGAAGTCCTGGCATCATTCACTGCACAGTCGGGGGATTCGCGAAGCGCGAGGCAATGCGGCCGTGCGTGATCTGGTGGCGGCAGGAATCTGCGACCTGGGGTTCACCGACACCGACGATGCGTTTTCCGCGATTGACAGCGGGCAGCCCGTCACAATGCTGCCCGTCCGGCTTGATGACGGAAGAACGATTGTCATGCCCAACAGCGTCGCGATGATCAAAGGCTGCCCGCATCCCGAAGCTGCGGCCCGGTTCATCGAATTCCTGTTAAGCGAAGCAACGGAACTGGCGTTGGCGAATTCCCCTGCCAGGCAGATTCCGCTCGGAAAAGTCGACGAATCCCGGCTTCCCGCGGAAGTTCGCAGCCTGCGGAAATGGGCGGCGGAGGGAGTGTCCCTCAAAGCGGCCGCGGAAGTGAATCAGGCCGTGCTGGACTGGCTGACGTCGGAGTACACCCCGCGATGACGCTGCTGACGGCGCTGACATGGTCGGTCGCGCGAGCCGTCATGGTGGCGACAATTGCCGTGCTGGTTTCACGTGCCGTTACGCCGCATCGCCGGTCGAAGCTGACGGTCGCTATCGCGCTGCTGCCGTTATTTGTTCCCAATCTGCTGATCGGGTTCACCTATCGAATGGCGGCGTCGCGTCTCGCGCAATCCGGATCAGCGGCGAGTGTCCTGACGGAACTGATCTACAGCGGCATTCTTCTGGCAGGTTCGATCGCCGTCATCATTGCTGTGCGATTGATTCTTCGCGGTTCATCCGTTTCGAACCAGGCACTGCATTCCTGGAAGCTGCTGCGCGGCCTGACGCCACACGCACCATGCAAGTTCCCTCCGCTTCGACGGCGCTGGTGGATTACCTGGTTCCGATTGCAGGCAACCGGACCGTTTCGTGCTTCGATCGTCGGATGGTGTGCTGCCGTGCTGTGGTGTTTTCAGGAATTCGAAACCGCAGCGCTGCTCCAGGTTGATCGCCACCCGATTGCGTGGCCGGTCTGGCTGTTTGACGCTCACGCCGCCGGTGTACCGCTGAAACGATCGCTGTCGATGCTGATTGTTCCGCTGGTACTGGAACTGACGTTGCTCTGCCCCGTCGTATGGCTGTTGCGCGGCAGTCGTGCGTCGTTGCTTTCGAACGACCTTCCGGCCGTCAGCCGGCGCGTTGCCCCCTCGCCGGAACGAGCGAGTTTCCGGCTCGCGTTTCGATCGGTCCTGCTTATCGTCCAGGCGGTGTTTGTCGTGACGGTGTTTCTGGCGTGGCCGCTGATTTCGAACTGGACTGACGTCACAGCCGGCTTCGCGGCTTTGTGGAATCAACCGACTCTGCTGTTCGGCTCGCTGACTCAGATCGCTGCGTCGCTTGGCTTCGCGTGCGCCGCGTCGGCAATTGCGATGCAGGCCGCAGTTGTGCTCAGATCTTCCAACCGCTGGTGGCTGAACGTCGCCGTGCTGGTGCCGGAACTACTCGGATCGCTGGTTCTCAGTCTGCTGCTGCTGGCCGTTTTTCAGAGTTCCCCGGCGAATTGGCTTTACGATACGTGGGTGCCGATCGTAACCGGCTTGTCGTTACTGATGTTGCCGCGTGCGTTTCTGCTGGCGACCCTGCTGGAATCGACTGTTCGGCCACAGGCTGCGCATTCGGCGAAGCTGTTGCTGACATCGAATGCCGGCGAAGTTCGACGAAGCGGCCTGAACCTGGTGTGGCGACTGGTTCAGTTTCGCTGGCTGCTGGCCGGAGCGATCCTGGTTCACTGGAGTTTCTGGGACGTCACTGTGCCGTCGCTGCTGCGCCCGCTGCGTTTTGAGCCCGTCGTGACTCGACTGTACAACGAAATGCACTATGGCCGCACAGAAACACTGACCGCCATCACGCTGTTGAGCGTCGTGTTGCCGTGGACGGCTGTTTTCGCATTGATGTTCGTTGTCAGGGCAGTCCTGAAGTTTCGCGGCAGGGATACCGTTCGCGCGGCGTGAAACATCCCTCGGGAAATTGCCGCTGCAAAAATGTCCGCGACACAGTCTGTCGATCAGTCTTTCGATCCGGCAACAATCGCTGTCCAAATGAATGCAACGGATTCTCCGACAATAAATGTCGTTGCCGAACCGATTGTTGCCAGCCAGAGCCACGCGATGTTCCAGTCATGGGCGGGAGCTATGAACTGCACGAACAACAGCATGGCCAGCCCCGCAATCGCGCCGCTGATCGCAGCAGCCTGGTTCGCGCGGCGAGACACGACACCCAGCAGAAAAATGCCCAGCAGGATGCCTGCCGAATATCCGGCGATCGTCAGTGCACCGCGGACAACTGTCATTTCCAGATCAATTGCCCGGATGCCGATGCCGATCTGGATGATGCCGAACACCACCGTCAGGCATCGCGAAAGAACAAGTTGCGTACGTGGTGCGGGAGCCTCTCGGCAAAGTGGCAGCCAGAAATCGTTCAGCAGCGCGGACGCGGACGCGTTTAGTGAACTGGACGTCGTCGACATTGCCGCTGACAGAATGGCCGCCAGCATCAGGCCGATCAGACCCGTGTTGCGCGGAAACGAATGCACGATGAAGTGAGCAAACACCTGGTCGGCTTTGCCGCAGCCGAGTTTCCGTCCAGCGAGTAGAAACACGCCAACCCGACACCAATCCACAGAAACAGAGCGAACTGAAACAGAACGACAAAGGAACTCAGAAAGATCGCTCGTCCGGCTTCGTTCTCGCTGCGAGCACTCAAATAGCGCTGCACCATCATGTGGTCGGTGCCGTGAGTTCCATTGTCAAAACGGCTCCCCCGATCAGCCCGCACCAGATGTTGAAGGGGTCGGACAGTGTAAACTTCCATTCGACAACACTTGCTTTGCCGGACTCTTCGGCGAATGTCCACAGTTCGTGCCAGCCTCCCGGAATGTGGCTGACCAGAATGAAGACAGCGGCAATGCCGCCCAGCATGTAGATGACAAACTGAATGCAGTCGTTCCACACCACCGACTTCATGCCGCCGAACACGGTGTACAGAACCGTGACGGCGCCCATCGCCGCGATGCTCCGTTCAATCGACCAGCCCAGCAGCGTGTGAACGACCGGTCAGCACAGAAACAATCGCAGGGCGTCTCCCAGATTGCGTGTGACCAGAAAGATCAGCGATGCCACTGTTTTGGTCGCTGCGCCGAAACGCTGTTCCAGCACCTGGTAGGCGGTAAATAAACTGCCGCGAAAATACAGCGGCAGCAGCACGCGCACGACGAACGCGCGGCCCAGCACATATCCCATCGCAATCTGCAGCCACTTCATTCCGGTGGTGCCATAGGCCGCTCCGGGAATGCTCAACACGGTGGCAGTGCTGGTTTCGGTCGCAACGATGGAGCCCAGTATCGCCCACCACGGCAGTGAGCGACCGCCCAGCAAATAGGTTTCGAGATCCCTGTTCTTCCGGCCGAACCAGAACCCGACGGCAACGGCGGTTCCCCAGCAGCGACAACAGCACAACAACATCGACGATTCCCGCGTTCGCTCGCACGGATAGTTGTTTCCGGAAAAGCGCAAGTCGCCGGCGGCGGTCATGCGTTGAATCGAAACCCGGCTTCGCGGGCCAAAGCTTCCAGAGTCGCGAGACTGCCTACCGACGTTGAATTCACTGCGTCATCTGCTGGCCCTGGTGATTTCGTCAGTGCGGCCCCCGTCACCATCAGCGAAGTCGTGTCGACGAAATTGGCAGGGGATCCGGCGTTCACGATACCCGCATTCCGTCACCTGGCGAAACCGACACTGACGATGTCGCGAACAAAATCGCGAACGCGGATCATGCACGGCTCCGGTCGGCAGGAAATCCGCGAAGCCGCATGCGGTGAAACCGAGGCGTTGATTCGCAGTTGCCCGGCCCACAAGTCGCTTCCGTAACTCTGCGACCGGCAAGACGCGGCGAGCGAACTCATGTCACAGATCCGTCACGACATTGTCTGACGCAGGTCCGCGAAGAGCACGAAGGGGTCGTGCGCGCAATTCTCAGGGAAGTGAAAAATCGTTCCGAGAACCGTGAACCGTTGGTAATTCAGGCAGAATGCGGTTCGCCAAACGAGCAATCGATCCGGTTCGGTCACGAGTTTGTCAATGTGGTCGTTTGCGAATGCAGATTGAAGTCCGGTCTGTTAGTTTCCCGGCAGACGCGGGCCGTCGAATGCCCGCCGACCGCGACATTTTGTGTTGCCTACCATCTGCCCTGAAACAGGCCCGACTGCTGATGACTGCAACTGCCTTGTCCTCACCGGCGAACGCGCCTCGCACGACCTCCGGCGATCTACCCGTGAAGTTCGCCCACTGCGATGGGTTTCTGCCTGCGCTGCGGCAGCGAGTCGACGCGTACTTCGAACAGAACCACATTTCCAAACGTGACTGCCCGGCAATGTACGTCAAATCGGCGACGATTCTGGTCTGGGCGGTGGTCTCGTACGTCGGTCTGGTCTGGTTCGCTGCGACATGGTGGCAGGCTTTGCTGCTGGCGATTTCCCTGGGAGTCGCCATGGCAGCGGTGGGCTTCAACATCCAGCACGACGGCGGCCACAACGCGTACTCGCGATTTCCGCTGGTCAATCGATTCATGTCAATGACGCTGGATGTTCTGGGCGGCAGTTCGTACCTGTGGAAAACAACTCACAACATCATTCACCACTCGTATACCAACGTCACCGGAGTCGACGGCGATATTGACCTGGGATTCCTCGGACGCATTTCGCCGCACCAGAAGCGATACGGTTTTCATCGTTTTCAGCATTTCTATCTGTGGCTGCTGTATGGTTTCATCACGTTCAAATGGCAGTTTCGCGATGACATCGTGGGTGTCGCCACCGGCCGGATTGGCCACGTTCGCATCAATCGCCCGAAGGGTCGCGAACTGCTGATTTATGTTGTCGGCAAAGTCATTTTTCTGTCGCTGGCGTTCGTGATTCCGATGATGTTTCACCCGGTACTGACGGTGCTGGCGTGGTTCTGTATCGCATCGTATTTTCAGGGTGTGTTGCTAAGCGTTGTGTTTCAACTGGCCCACTGTGTTGAAGAAGCCGACTTTCCGATGCCCGAAGAATCCACGGGGCGTCTGGAAAACGCCTGGGCCGTTCATCAGGTCCGTACAACCGTCGACTGGGCTCGCAGGAACCGTTTCATGACATGGCTTTCCGGCGGGCTGAATTACCAGATTGAACACCATCTGTTTCCGCAGATCTGCCACATTCACTACCCGGCGATGGCAAAGATCGTCGAAGACACGTCAGTTGAACACGGGATCGAATACCACGTGCACCAGACATTTCTGGGCGGGCTGAAGGCTCACTACCGCTGGCTGAAACGAATGGGACAGCCGGACCCCGCGACCGCCGCCTGACGCATCGCGATTACGACTGGTCGTGCCCGCGAGCAGCGATGACGTTTGAGATCCGCTGAATCCACGGACAGCTCTGTTCGTACGGCGTCGTGGTCAGAATGACGGCATAGTTATCGGTCGTCGGGTCGATCCAAAGCAGCGTTCCGGTTGCTCCCCAGTGGCCAGCGGTTTCCGGCGAAACGAAGTCACCGAACGACGCCCGATGGTTGGCCCACTGCATTCGCCATCCATAGCCCCACGGGCGATCATTGCGAGTTGCCTCCGGCACTTCGTCGCAGAACCGCGTCTGCTC
Source organism: Planctomycetaceae bacterium (assembly GCA_041398785.1). NCBI lineage: Bacteria > Pseudomonadati > Planctomycetota > Planctomycetia > Planctomycetales > Planctomycetaceae > Planctomycetaceae bacterium. The sequence continues at coordinate 309,407 of JAWKUA010000001.1, forward strand.
GCGCATCGCCGCGCGGACAGCAATCGGCGGAAGAACCTGGATTCCGTCGTCGCCGGTTCCTTCCCGCAGCATCATGCGAGCAAAGCGGGACAGGTCTTCGGCTGTCGAAATCAGGCCGCCCCACGGAGCTCCCAGTGTTCGCCAATAGCGACTGTTCCAGCCCCAGTCATCGGCATCAGGCTGCCATTCCGGCAAATCGCACGGCAGGATGGAAGCAGCGATCGCGTCATCCTGTTCAGCCGGAATCCCCTGCCAGGAATCGCTCATGTGCAGCGGTTCAAAGAGATTTTCCCGCAGGTAGTCAGGCAGTGTCTGAGCGGACAACTGTTCGATGGCGGCCCCCAGCAGCAGAAATCCCACGCTGGAGTAACGGCAGTCGGAGCCGGTGACGAAGTCCGGCTCGCAGCCTGCGGCGTGCATGATGAATTCCTTCAGCGTGGCGTGAGCCGCTCGCAGTTCCGCGTTGTTCGGCAGCATGTCCGGCAGCCCGGACGTGTGAGTCAGCAGGTGACGAAACGTGATCCGGCGCAGGCTGCCGCTGCGGAACATCGGCAGGTGCTCTCCGATGCGCTCCGTCAGACTCACGCGGCCCTCCGCTACGAGTTTCAGAAACGCCGTCGCCACAATCGGCTTCGTGATCGACGCTACCAGATAGCGCCGTTGCGGCAGTCGCGCGGCCGGCAGATCCACTTTGCTTCGCTCCGTGAATTGAAACGTCACAGACGTTCCGGCGGCGCTGCCGGCATCGACGTCCACGAAGGGACAACGCGATTCCGAACAGATTCGGTTCAGGACCTCGGACATGGATGTTGCGGATGTTGATGTCATCGAAGTCCCGGACCTCCCGTCTCGTCGATTGAGCGGCCTTGTACTCTAACAACACGACGAATCGCAGCCTACGTGCGGGCACGGCTGCGAGTGGCACGGCGCGGGCACAGGACGCTGACCGTCGCGGCTCACCGCCGCAGGTTTCCCATCGAACACACTGACCAAACAAACACGCGGGGAGCAAAGGACGGTCGAAATCCCCGGACATTCCCGCTTCTGTCGTCGCCGATCCGGGACATGCGTCGTGAACGCTGTTTCCCCTGCGCTGACCAGGCCCTGATCCCGCTCGCGTCGGGTCTGGCGGGAGCCGCAATTGACACGATTTTGCAAATTGCGGTAAAAAGTTGGGGTTGAGACCAATCCTGACTGTTCCACGGAAGGAACTGTGATGCAATTCATTCTGCCGTGCCTGGGAATTTCCTGCGTCGTATTAACAATCTGCGGCTGCGGGTCCGGATCGGATGATGCTGGTGCAGCAGCCGCCATTCCGCTGTCGATCTCCAATCCTGAATCGACCACCGGAAAATCCGCCGAAGCGGCCACGGCGAAACCGCAGGAAACCGTCATCAGCGCTGCTGTGGAGCAATTGGTGGGGCGGGCGAGAGCATCCGTCGTCGGCGGTCAGAATGCGGTGGCCATTGAATCGCTCAGCCAGGCCATCGGCATTGCTCCGAACGATTCCCGCCTGCTGCGAATGCGGGCCGACGTGTACGAAGTCATGGGAGAATTCGCCAACGCTCGCGCTGACTTCAGCATGGCGATTCAGGCGGATCCGGAAAACGCGGCGCTGTACAACGTCCGCGGCTATTTTCTGATGACGCGAGGCCTGACCGATGAGGCGCTGAAGGACTTTCAGAAGGCCATCGAACTGGATTCGCAGCTTGTGGAAGCACTGAACAATCGCGGCCTGATCGCTCTGTCGAAGCAGGACTATGCCGCTGCGGAAGCCGACTTTTCCAGGGCGATCGAAGGTAACCGAAAGTATGCCGACGCGTGGAACAACCGCGGCTTCTGCCGATTCAAGAACGGCCAGTTGGAAACCGCTCTGTCCGACCTGAAGCAGGCTCTGGCGCTGAACCCCAAATACCTGACCGCCTGGAACAACTGCGGACTGGTCCATATGGAACAGCAGGATTACGAATCCGCGGTCACGGCCTTCAGCAAGGCGATCGAACTTTCACCACTGGACGTTCGCTGGTTCAATCATCGCCGCACGGCTTATCAGAAGCTGGAACGCTTCGCCGAAGCCAGCGCCGACGAACACCAGATCCGCTGGCTGACGGGACTGGAAGCGATCACCAGAAAGGTGGCGGCCAACGCAGCCAATCCGGCCGTCTGGATTGCCCGAGCAAACTACCTGGCAACCGGTAACCAGTTCGGAGCCGCCATTCAGGATTACTCGCGAGCCCTGGCGCTGCGGCCCGGCCACCCCGAAGCTCTGACCGGGCGCGCCAAAGCGTGGATGAAAACCGGGGAATTGCAGAAGGCCATGACCGACATCGACGAATCGCTGGTGGTCGCGAAGTCTCAGGAAGCGTTTTCGATCCGCGGCGATGCGTGGATGGAACTGAAGAACTTCGACCAGGCAGTTCAGGATTACGAATCCGCTCAGCGATTCGACAATCAGGTCGTGGAAGCCTATCGAGCGCGCGGCGAGCAGCGCAAGGCCGCCGGACAAACGGAACTTGCCGAAGCTGATTTCAGCAAGGCGGATGAGATCACGGCAACGCTTTCCGGGCGGGGGCCGGACAGCAAACGCACGGCCGTTGCGCCGAACGCTTTTCCGGACCTGCCCGAATGATGCCCGTCCCGGTGTGATCCGCTGACTTGCGAATCACGGCGACTGCGTCTTTGGCAGCGGCGGACCTTCGGCGCGGCCCTGCGTCCATCCCCGCAGCGCTTCCAAAGTGCGCTGACCGCGAAGAAAGTACAGATCGTCCAGAGTCTGCAGACGTTCCTGGAACTTCCGTTCGGCGGAGATCTTCCAGTCGGACAGAACGTCATCGACGAATCCGCTTTCGGTCATCCAGTCGGCGATGGCCATCGCAATGTCCTGGTGCCCCCGAAACGACGGGTGAATGTGATCCACCAGCACCGCGTCACCCGGAATTCCGGCGTTCATCCGGCCTTCCAGCAGCGTTGCGATTTCGATCAGGGGCGTCCCGGTGTCGGCGGCCACCTGTCGCATTTCAGACTCCAGCGGTGAAATCATCCGCAGCGGGCACACGTCTTCATCGCGAGCCCTGACGAACGCGGCGCGAGCCTCTTCGTTTCGATCAGCCGCGATCAGAGCGTGGCCCAGTCGATACCAACTGAAGGCGAACTGTGGATCGCGAGCCGTCACGTCGTCCAGCAGACTGATCGCGGTCTCGGCTTCGTCCGCCGCAATGAATTCGGTTGCTTCGCGCAGTTCGGCGACGATCGCCTGACGGTCGGTGTCGTCGACGGTGTCACTGAATTCCGATTTAAACGGAGGGCAGTCGCGAAGATTGGACGGCGGCATCAGCAGCAGCACGGGAACGCCCGCGTCTTTGCAGGTCTGCACCATGCGGTTCAGGTTGTTGCCGAATTCCCTGACAACGGAATCTCGCTGCAGAGTGTTTCGGTTGTACGCTTCCAGCCCGCCGCGGTGATCCAGAAGCGCGTCGACTTCCTGCGGCAACACGGCAACGGGACGAGCATCGTCGATCACATCGGCGGATGAATCGCCGGCTTCCGTTGACGAAACGCGTGCCCGGGCGGCGGACAGCAGCCGAAAGCTGTTCAGGTGCGTCAGCCAGCGATACGCGGTCGTAAGTTCCGCGGCGGTGTTTTTCACATCGCGATAGGTGATGTCTTCCAGAAACTCATTGTGCCCGGAACAGACGATGAACAGATCCGGCTGGTAATTCAGACACTCATCCATGATCGGGACCAGCCGATAGCTTGCATAAGAAATGCCGCCGCAGTTGACGACTTCCCACGACCGCTTTGGAGCAGCGGCGTTCAGTGCCATTTCAAGAAACGACGTGAACGCGGTTTCCACGGAGTACGGGCGGCCCTGAACGGTCGACCCGCCCAGCACGAAGATGCGAAATCCGTTCGATGGTTTCTTCACCAGGAACGAATCTTCCGCGAAGAAACCGCGCCGGTTCGCGGCTATATGGTATCGGCCGTCGGCGTTGTTTCTCGCGAACAACGGTCGAATCCCCGCGAAGCCGACGAACGGATCCGCAACGACAGCGGAGTCTCCCCAGCCGGCGATTCGGCAGACGACTTCAAACGCCGGAAAGACGGAAAGCCCGAGAACGACAGCCAGCAATCGTCGTCGCCATTTGCGAAGAAGGCTCACGGAACGGACTTCCTCACTGGGGCCGGCCCTGCCTGTTGCGGATCCCGCGTTCGTTCGGCGGCAAGGATTTCGGTAAGCACTCGCCGCAGGTTTCCGACGACTTCCGGGTTCTGAGAGTACAGGTTTGTCGTTTCGGCGGGATCGTCCTTCAAATTGTAGAGCTGCGACGGCGGATCATTCGTGCCGGGCGTAATCCTTGACGGCTGCGAGAATCCGCCGGACCCCAGCCCTTCGATCAGTTTCCAGTGACCTTCGCGAATCGTCATGAACCCGCTGCCCGACTGTAACGCCAGCGATGTCCTGACCGGCTGGTCGGCAGGCTGCGTTCCCAGCAAAACTGCGGAAAAGTCATGGCTGTCAGGCCCGGCACCGTCTGGCAGTTCAAAGTCTGTGATGGCTGCCAGCGTTGCCAGCAGATCGACGAAACTGACCAACTGGTCGCTGACGGAACCTGCCTGAATCTTTCCCGGCCAGCGAACGACAAACGGAACCCGGTGGCCGGCTTCCCAGGCATCAGCCTTCATACCGCGCAGTCCGCCGGACGAATCGTGCCCGAATCGTTCCACGTCTTTCTGATACCATGTGGGTCCGTTGTCGGAAGCGAAGACAACCAGCGTGTTTCCTGCCATGCCGGCGCTGTCGAGTGCTCTCAGGACGCGGCCGATCATTGTGTCAACCATGACCGCGAAGTCGCCGTACATATCTGCCTGGCTGGTGCCGACAAACGCATCCGACGGCAGCCACGGCGTATGCGGCGCGGGATACGCCAGATACAGCATCAGCGGCTGAGCCTCCCTGGCATCGACCTGACGATCCGCGTGGTCTCGAATGACGTCGATCGCTTCGTCGGTGAAGCGAGGCAGCACGTCCTTCAATTCCAGATCCGGCGCGATTCCGCCGGCTCGCCAGAACGCTCCCTGAATCGGCGACCATCCGTCGCTGTTATTCGCGGCGATTTCGTTCGTGGGCGGCTGCACGGCCCGCCGGTCCCGAATGTAGAAGTAGGGTGGAATGTCCGTGGATGCCCGGATGCCGAAGTACGAATCGAAGCCAACGTCGACCGGGCCTCCCGGCAGCGGGCGTTCGTAGCCCTGCGATTCGTCGAACCCCAGATGCCATTTGCCAACCATTGCCGTGCGGTAACCCTGTGACTTCAGCAGCGACGCAATCGTTGTCGCACCGTCGTCAATCAGCGGCTGCCGAGCCCATCGGGAAACGTCTGTTCGGAACGGATAGCGTCCCGTCACCAGGCCGTAACGCGACATGTGGCAAAGCGGTCCTGAAGCGTGAGCGTCGGTAAACCTCATCCCGGCGGCGGCCAGCGAATCAATATTCAGCGTCGGAATCTTCGATTCCGCGTTGTAGCAGCCGGGATCACCGTACCCCATATCGTCGACCAGAATGATGACGACGTTCGGCCGCTGGTCGTCCGCCGCGACACCGGTGGCAAGACCGAAGATGGCACTTGAAACCAAAACCAGGCATCGGAAATGTGTCATCACAACACTCTGTTAAATGGAAACACACAGGCGACGCAACCGGCGAACCCAGCCGCGGTGAAAACTGCAGGCACGCCGATCGGGCACGCAGGGAGACCGGGAATCTCAGGCGTTCGGTCGACAGGAAGTTCCAATCATGGACGTCGCGATGCGTCCGAACCGCCGCCGGAGGACGTTTTGCCTGATCCACGACAGACGGATGCCGGCCGACAATGACAGCGTATCGGTGACCCGTCGGCGCGACAACCGACGCATGGATTCACCGGAATTAATGCGTCCGAAACGCCGCTGCGGGTTCACCGCATGTCGAATTCGCAGCGCGCACCAGGCCGCGCCGGACTTACTCTGTGCCGGCGATTTCACAAAGCGGCGCCGTCGCCCCGGCGGAACCAGAGCTCGGGGTTCCCGACAGCAGATGCGGGAACGCACTCCCGCTGCGGCACAGTCGACGCGAACGTCGCCAAACACGAAAGGAAAAAGCGCAACCGGCGTCCTCAGGCCTGGAGTTCTCGATGACAGACCCTCAGACAACCGGTTGCGCGTGCCGCGGGTTCAAGGAAGATGCCGTCGCTCACGCGAAGCATTATCCACGGACTACCTCAGCGAACCAGACGGAGTATGTCCGCAATCTTTTGTCAGTGATTCTCTGAGTCCCGAAGTGGTGAACTGATGGCGACGGAATCAACAGCGTGGACCGACAGACCTCTGCGTCAGATGTGCCGCGGCGGATCACGCGTTCCTTACGAACGGAATCGCGCCTCGCGGCATCAGGGTTGCGGAGCAGGCCATTTCGCGAAAATCACGATTTCGACCGGGTCAGCGCGGAAGCCTGCGGCACGCTGCGGCTACCCATCGCGCGGCGGATCGTCGCCTTGCTGCGAAAGGAATGTCGGTGCCTGCAAGTCGCGACGCTGATATCAGCGAACGGGACGAATCAGACCGGTGGCAATTGCCAGGCGGCTGTCTATCATTCCATCTCCGTCTGACCTGCTGGCACGCGTCTGTCCCCGAATTGCACAAGCCCGGTTCCGCATGGCCGAAGATCATCGCTACAAAACGATCCTGCGACGGCTCGTGTTTTCGGAAGTCCTGATCGCTCTGCTTCTGTTTGGCAGCGTATTCGTGTTTGCCGCGCTGCGGGCTCAGAAGCCGGAAGTTCAGGAGAAGCAGATCGATCCGGTCAGCTTCAATGTCGACGTCTTTGTGACCGAGGAGGTCGATTTTCGTGAGCTGCTGACCGGATTCGGCACGGCGCGGGCGGAGCGGGAAGTCGTCATCGCCGCTCAGGTCAGCGGGGAAGTCGTCGAAATTCACCCGAACCTGAACGTCGGACATCCCGTCGTCAGCGGACAGACGGTTGTCTTTCCGGACCGGCCGTCGGAGCAGCGAAACGCCGACCTGCTGCTGCGAATCGATCCCAGAGATTACGTGGAACGAGTCGAACAGGCATCCAATCGCGTTGCCGAAGCTGGCGCAGAAATCGCACAACTGCAGCAACAGCTTCGCAACACGGAAACGCAGCTTGGCAAGGCCAGGCAGGACGTAAAGACTCTGCAGGACGAATACGAACGAATCAAATCGGCATTCGACAAGCAGGCTTCGTCGCCATCGGAACTGAACCGGTCACTGCTCGAACTGCGGCGTTACGAAGACACCATCATTCAGCTCGAAAGCCAGCAGTCCGTGCTGCCCCTGCAGATCGCGGCCGCAAAACAACGTCTGGCCACGGGCAATTCGGAAGTCACCCGGGCGGAAACCGACCTGCAGCGCACCAGCGTGACGCCTCCGTTTGACGGAATCATCAGCGAAGTCACCGTCGAACAGGGCCAGTTTGTGCGAGCCGGCGAACCTTTGCTGCGACTGACCGATCCGGATCGCGTGGAAATTCCCGTGTCGCTGGGTATGGAGGACTTTCTGCTGATCGAAAACGACCTGCAACAGGGACGCCGGCCGGTGACGTCGCTGGCCGAAAACGAGACTTCCCCGGCCGAATGGAGCGGTCAGATTGTGCGAATCTCGCCAGTGGCGGATGCATCGTCGCGAACGGTGGAAGTTTTCGTCGACGTTAACAACGCCGACCAGATCCGGACGCTGCTGCCCGGCACGTTTGTCCATGCCCGCATCGACGGACCCGTCTGGAGCGACGCAATTGTCATCCCCCGTGAAGCCATTATCGAAGACCATGTGTTTGTCGTCGACAGCGATGGAAAAGCCGTGAAACGCCGTATCCGGACCGGACGTCGCCTGCAGTCAATGATCGTCGTCGAACAGGGTCTGCAGCCGGGAGAAAAGGTCATCCTGACCAATCTGGATATTGTCGAGGACGGTAAGCGGGTCACGATCCAGGCCGCGACGACTCCCGCCGACGAGATTGCCGAATTGCGACTGCCCGTCCTTCGACTGCTGGACGAACCGTCGGAGACCGTTCCTTCGGCGACCGTCCCTTCGGCGCCGGCACCGTCGGTGGGGCAGTAGTGTTGCGATCACGGCTCCATTGCGCTCCTTCGCCGTCAGTTCCGCGGATTCCACCACCTGATGCACCGTTTTTTCTGCGAAGAACTGGACGGCGAAGTCGTTTCGCTCGATCGCAGTGAGTCGCACCACGCGATCAACGTACTCCGGCTGAACGTCGGCGATCCCGTCGTCCTGTTCGATGGCTGCGGTACGACCGCCGAAGGGACGATTGCACGACGGACTCGCAGCGCGTGCGACGTGCAGATGTCTTCGCGAACCCGACACGACCGGCCGCATGGACTGCGGCTGACGGTCGCCAGCGCGGTACCCAAGGGAGATCGCCTGAGGTTTCTGGCCGAGAAACTTACCGAAATCGGCGTCGATCGTTTCGTGCCGCTGAACACATCGCGGTCCGTCGTTGATCCGCGACAGGCAAAACTTCAAAAACTTGCGGCAGCGGTCGTCGCCGCGACACGGCAATGCGAACGCCCTTGGCTGATGTCAATCGATGGACCGTCGACACTGACTTCCGTGCTGAACGACGCCCGAAGTACCGATGCTCGCGTCTTCATCGCCCACCCCGCTGCGCCGGGCACCGGCCGCGAAGCGGTTATTGAAGACGCACCGGACAGCGCTGTGCTGTTGATCGGGCCGGAAGGAGGATTCACCGACGACGAAGTTTCACTGGCAAAAGACTCCGGCGCCGTGCTGCTGGACTGGCCTGGCAGCATTCTGCGAATTGAAACCGCCGCGATTGTGTTCGCATCACGGCTGCTTGACCGCCGTTGATGTCGCGGAGTCCGCGTTTTCCGCGGCCGCCAGCTTTTCCAGCAGTTGCGCGGCCAGTGCGGTCCAGCCCGTCTGATGGCTGGCTCCCAGCCCCTTCCCGGTTTCGCCGTGAAAGTACTCGTGGAACAGAATCAGGTCTTTCCAGTGCGGATCATCCTGGTAGCGTTTTTCGTCTCCGTGACACGGTCGCCGTCCGTCGGCGTCCTGCGCGAACAACGCGACCTGACGCTGCATCAGTTCGCGAGCGACTTCGGCAAGATTCATCATCCGGCCGGATCCCGTGGGACACTCGACACGCAGCGAATCGCCATAAAACTGGTGGTAGCGTTCCAAAGATTCGATCACCAGATAGTTCATCGGAAACCAGACCGGTCCCCGCCAGTTGCTGTTGCCGCCGAACATCCACGAATCCGACTCACCCGGCACATACGACACTCGGTGTTCTTCTCCTCCGACATTGAAGACGAACGGCTTCTGAGCATGAATCTTCGACAGCGACCGAATTCCATACGGTGACAGAAACTCGCCTTCGTCCAGCAGGTACTTCAGAATGCGTTCCAGACGTTCGCGGGAAGGAATTGCCAGCAATCGCCGACCGCCGGGAGATTCGCTTTCGTCGCAGTCGCGTTCCATATAGGTGATCGACTTCAACTGGTCGCGGCGATTTGTCAGAAACCAGTTCATGCGTTTGCTGAAGGCTTCCAGCCGCTGAAGCACTGAATCATCCAGAATGGTGACGGTAAACAGCGGAATGATGCCCACCAGCGAACGCACACGCAGCGGGACCGTGTGCCCGTTGTCATAAAGGTGGTCGTAATAGAACCCGTCCTGTTCGTCCCACAATCCCTGGCCGCCCATCGTGTTCATGGCGTCCGCGATTTCGATGTAGTGTTCAAAGAACTTCGAGGCCATATCCGCATAGGCCGGGTTCTCCGAAGCCAGTTCCAGGGCAATTGTCAGCATCGATGAGCAGAAGAACCCCATCCACGCCGTGCCGTCCGCCTGATGCAGATGGCCGCCTGTCGGAAGCGGTTTGGATCGGTCAAAGACACCGATGTTGTCCAATCCCAGAAATCCTCCGGAAAACACGTGCTTCCCCAGCACGTCCTTCTGATTGACCCACCACGTGAAATTCAACAGCAGCTTCTGAAATGTCCTTGCCAGAAACTGCCGGTCCCGCCTGCCGGGTTCGCCGGTCGATTTGTAGACATGCCAGCAGGCCCACGCATGAACGGGAGGATTCACGTCACTGAAGTGCCATTCATAGGCGGGAATCTGTCCATTCGGATGCATATACCATTCACGAAGAAACAGAATCAGTTGTTCCTTCGCGAAATGAGGGTCCATATTGCTGAACGGAATCATGTGGAACGCGGAATCCCAGGCGGCGTACCACGGATATTCCCACTTGTCCGGCATCGCGATGATGTCGCGGTTAAACAGGTGAGGCCAGTCACCGTTTCTCTGCCGTTTCCGTTCCGGGGACACCGGCGGCATGTTTGGGTCGCCCTTCAGCCACTCGTACACGCCGTAGTGGTAAAACTGTTTGGACCACATCAATCCCGCGTAGGCCTGCCGCATCGTCTGGCGAGCGCCGTTGTCCAGGCCTTCCGGAGTCTTGCTTTCATAGAACGCGTCCGCTTCGGCAATCCGCTGCTTCATTTCGAAGTCGAACGGCTTGCCAAAGGTTTGCGCCGGAGGTTCGTCCTCCGCCCACAGCCGCAGGCAGATAACGACCTGCTGACCGGCGTTCAATTGCAGGGAATAGTGAGCGGCAGCCTTGGTGCCCGTTTGTTTGGGATTGACGGCCTGTTTCTGCCCCTGAACGACATATCGATGAAACGCATCTTTGGAATACCTGCCGGTCAGCGAACGGTCCGCCAGGAACTGCGGGACGGATTCGTTCTCCGTGAACAGCATCACCGGCTTGTCACCGCCTTCCGGGGGCGCCGCGGCAAACAGAAATTTTCCCAGAGTCGCGTGTTCGGCAAGCAGTGTATCGTCGCTGTTCAGCCGGATTCCGGGCTTCGGCCAGCAGCCTTCATGCTGGCAGCCCCAGGTCCACGTGTTACGAAACCATAGCGTCGGCAGTACATGCAGGGGGGCCGCTTTCGACCCGCGATTGGAAATCGTCAGCCGGATCAGAATGTTGTTCGGCGACTCCTTGGCATACTCCACCTGAACATCAAAATAGCTGTGATTATCGAAGATTCCGGTATCGGACAGTTCATATTCCGATTGGTGATGTCCGCGCTTGCCGCTTTCCGCGACCAGTCCGGTATAGGGAAACTCCTGCTGCGGGTATTTGTACAAAGCCTTCATGTAGGAGTGTGTCGGCGTGGAATCCAGATAGTAGTAGCATTCCTTTACATCCTCACCGTGGTTGCCTTCGTGACCGTTGACGCCAAACAGGCGTTCCTTCAGGATCGGATCTTGTCCGTTCCACAGAGCGAGTGCGAAGCACAGACGGCACTGGCGGTCGGCAATTCCCAGCAGGCCGTCTTCGCCCCAGCGATAGGCCCGTGCCCGCGAATGGTCGTGCGGAAACGCTTCCCACGGCCGGCTGTCGTGCGAATAGTCTTCGCGGACCGTGCCCCACTGCCGTTCGGACAGGTACGGTCCCCAGCGCTTCCAGTTGGCGTCGGGCTCCCGACGCGCTTCGCGTTCCAGCCGAAGTCGCTCGGCGTTGGTCTGTTTCTCAGAGGCCATAGATACCTGCCTGAACACGTTTCCGAAGAATGACCGACGCGACACGGAAGGCCGCAGAAAAAACGGGCGGCGGCGCCGACGAAATCGTCATTAGTCCGAACCGGGCTGCCACAGGACATCCAGACTGCCGCAATCATTGGCGATTCGTGCCAGCACAAACAGCACATCCGACAGCCGATTCAGGAACACGGCGATCCGCGGATTAACTGTCTTGTCCGACGGCAACTGCAGCACATCGCGTTCCGCGCGGCGACAGACAGCCCGAGCGACGTGCAGGGCCGCCGCCGACGGGGTACCGCCCGGTAACACGAAACTGGTCAGCGGCGACAGTTGATCGTTCGCCCGATCAAGCTCAGCGTCCAGCCACGCAATATGATGTTCGCCGATGCGGGGAACGCGGTCTTCCCGTGTCGAATCCGTCGGCAGCGGGCAACTGAGGTCCGCACCAAGATCAAACAGCCGCTGTTGGATCCTTTCCAGCAGACGGCGCTGTTCATCGTCCTGTGTGACGCACATCGCGGCCCCGATCAGACTGTTCAGCTCGTCTACGGTACCGCCCGCTGCGATTCGGGGATCCCGTTTAGACACGCGGGAACCGTCGCCCAGCGATGTTTCGCCTGCGTCTCCCGAGCGGGTAGAGATGCGATCGAGTCGGACCATAAGTATGCTGTTGTTTGACAGAAGTCTTTCAGGAACACGAGTAACAGCATGGCAGTTTATCTGATCGGCACGCTGGATACGAAGGGACGCGAAATCGCGTTCGTCCGGCGGCAACTGCAGACCCGCGGCATCGACGTCGTGGTTGTTGACGTCGGCTGCCTGGGCAATTCCGAAGTCGCGGCGGACGTCACCAGGGAAGCCGTGTTCGCTGCGGCGGGCACAAGCCTGGCTGCGGTTCGAGAAGCCGGCGACCGAGGCACCGCTGTGACTGCCGCGGCACAGGGAATCGTCAAAGTCATTGGCAGCGCGTTCGACGAAGGCCGCCTGCAGGGAATCCTGGCCCTGGGCGGTTCCGCCGGAACGACAATCGGCACAGCCGCAATGCGCATGCTGCCGCTGGGAATCCCCAAGGTGATGGTCAGCACGATGGCGTCCGGCCAGACTCGGCCCTACGTCGGCGGACGTGACATCTTCATGCTGAATTCCGTCGTGGATGTCGCCGGCATCAATCGTATCAGCCGCACCGTGCTGACGCAGGCAGCGGCCGCGATGGCCGGCATGCTGAACACCATCAATACCGACGAACGCGACACGCAGGACCGCCCGCTGATCGCCGCTACGATGTTCGGAGTCACCACGCCCTGCGTCCTGCATGCTCAGTCGATTCTGGAAACAGCCGGCTACGAAGTGCTGGTGTTTCACGCCACGGGCAACGGCGGCGAAGCAATGGAAGGACTCATCCGAGACGGCCTGATCGCCGGAGTCCTCGACATCACGACCACGGAACTTGCCGACGAACTTGTCGGCGGAGTGCTCAGCGCCGGCCCCGATCGCCTGACGGCCGCGGCAAGTTGCCGGAGTGCCGCAGGTGATTTCCGTCGGAGCCCTGGACATGGTGAACTTCGGACCGCAGGCGACAGTTCCCGAACGCTTTCGCAATCGGAAGTTTCACGTCCACAACCCTACAGTCACGCTGATGAGGACCACTCCGGAAGAATGCCGGAAACTCGGTGAGGAAATCGGGAGCAAGGCGGCGGCCTCAACCGGACCGGTGGCGATTCTGTTTCCGTCAAAGGGAATCTCCGCGATCGACGCCGACGGCCAGCCGTTCGAAGACATCGCCGCCCGCGAGGCGCTGAGGGACGGACTCCTGTCGTCTTGCGGCCCGGTTGCAGTCGACGTGCGCCCCGAACACATCAACGACCCGTCCTTCGCCGAAGCCGCCGCTCGAAAGCTGCTGGAACTGATCTCGCTGCACAGACGGTGATCAAGAGGCGGCGTTTCCGGAGCCCTGCTCAACTCTCGTCGAACACGAACGCCAGCGCTCCTCGTGGTGGGACTTTGCGAATGTGCAATAAGCCGTCATCCGCCGTTCACCGGGCTTTGGTTCGTGGCAGAATGTAGCGTCTGGCTAACTTCGCCGGCGTTTCCATGATCGTGGGACTCGACGAGATCGTGTTGCAGTGCCGCAAGTAACGCGGGCTGGAGTCCTTCGACTTGAAAAATGTCAGGTGCCACAAGCGTCACACGTATTGGTCTCAGACGCCGCTGAAAACGTAGCGGCAGAAACGGCTCCAGCGCGTTCCACAGCAAAATCACCGTCACGGACATTTCAAATAACAACCGCGACCCGACTTTGAACCAATTCGGAAGGCTATCCACGGCCAGCGACGCGGCGAACAAAGGCGCAGCTACAAATACGAAAATGGAACTCAGCAGTCCCGACCACACGAAGTCGCGATCATGCCACGGACTCTGAGCCTCGCCTTTCTTCGACTCGCCAACTTTCAGGACGAATGAGACTCCTGAAATGTACGCCAGTGCAACCATGAATTCCGTGTCCACCGGTACGAGGAAGAACCATGCAGTCATGAAGATTGGCCACTTGAAGTCATTCATGAGCACGGGGCCGCAAAGTAGAGCGAACCAGACATAACTCACAGACCACGCAAGATCGGCGACCAGCGTAATGCGAGGCGACTTGGCACGAACGCGCATCGGCACGTAGGGTGTCCTGACATCAGTTTCTCCCGTAACCCAACAGCGGTGGCGGAAGTCGGGATTCGGGCCACAGTACAACAAGTGTCCGACAACGGCATATGGACGCAATTCCGAGAGGCGCGGGATCTGCGGCTCTTCTTCAGCCGTCGGTGGTTGATACGGATTGGCTGCGTTCGATGTGATGGTGACAACTCCGGGATACAACCACGACTCAACATCGTTTCGCGGAAACTGAGCCGGAGAAGCCGATTGACGTGACGCGGAACCGGATTCACGCGACCTGCGACGACGATTGCGAACTGACGTCGCGCAGCTCGCCAAGCGCGTGTCGATGCAGAGTTCGCGTGACTGTTTCGGTCAGCTCATGATCTTCCAGATCGGCTGAGCACCTTCGACACCGACCAGTTTGTTGTCCAGGCCGCCGAAGAAATAGGACAGCTTGTTCGGATCCAGTCCCATCAGGTGCAGTGCCGTGGCGTGCAGGTGTTTTACGTGAAAGACATCGTCGACGGCGCGGCTTCCCAGTTCGTCCGTGGTACCAACGCTGGTGCCGCCTTTGATACCACCGCCGGCCATCCACATTGTGAACCCGTAGCTGTTGTGGTCGCGGCCGCTGCCTTTGGCGTATTCCGCCGTCGGCTGACGACCAAACTCGCCGCCCCAGACAATCAGTGTGTCCTGTAGCATGTCTCGCTGTTTCAGGTCGTTGATCAGTCCGGTGATTGGCAGATCCGTTTCGCCGGCGTGCAGGTTGTGGTTGCTTTCCATATCTGTGTGAGCGTCCCAGTTGTCATCGTTGTGGGCTCCACCGGAATAGATCTGAATGAACCGCACGCCGCGTTCGACCAGCCTTCGAGCCAGCAGGCATTGCCGTCCGAATTTCTCCGTTTGAGGATTGTCGAGGCCATACATTTTCTGCGTCGACTGGCTTTCCTGGCTGATGTCCACCGCTTCCGGAGCTTTCGCCTGCATGCGGTACGCCAGTTCGTATGACGCGATTCGCGCCGCCAGGTTGCTGTTGTCAGCTCGCACAGCAGCGTGAGCTTCGTTGTAATCTCGCAGTGTGTCCAGCAGAGTTCTCTGAGCGGCGTCGCTGAGGCCTTCGGGCGGCGACAGATCCAGTATCGGATCACCCTGAGACCTCATCACGGTCGCCTGGTACGTCGCTGGCATATAGCCGCTGCTCCAGTTCTTCGCACCGCTGATCGGGCCGCCGCGAGGATCCAGCATGACCACGAAACCAGGCAGGTTTTCGTTTTCGCTGCCCAGTCCATAGTTGGCCCACGAACCCAGACACGGATGACCGCTGAGAATCCGGCCGCTGTTCATCATCAGCATCGCCGACCCGTGAATCGGCGAATCGGCCGTCATGGAATGGATGAAGGCGATATCGTCGACACATGTCGCCAGATTCGGAAACAGGTCGCTGACCCACTTGCCGCATTCGCCGTACTGTTTGAACTTCCAGCGCGGCTCCACGATGCGTCCCTGATTGCGATGGCCGCCCCGGCCGAAGGTCTTGACTTCGACAACCCTGCCATCCATCCCGTACATGCTCGGTTTGTAGTCGAACGTGTCGACATGGCTGGGGCCTCCGTACATGTACAGAAAGATCACATTCTTCGCTTTTGGTGCGAAGTGCGGTTCCTTCGGGGCCAGTGGATTGGTCCATCCGGTCACACCGTCGGCCGCGAAGGTCTGCTGATTGAAGAACCCGTCCCGATCGAGAAGCGTAGTAAGACCAAGTCCCGTGAACCCGGCTCCGGCCTGCCACAGAAATTCGCGCCTTGTTCGGCCGCAGAAGTTGCGTTGCATCGTGAGTTTCCCTTACGTGTCGTTCTGTCGTTCCGTTGTTTCGCCTGTGGTCGAAGATCAGGCCATTGTTCCGATGGTCAACTCCAGACGGCCTGGTCTTCGACCACGGGTTAAAAGGATCATGCTTGCGAGAGACTGACCGATGGCAACGTAGCCGTCATCGCTCCGCGTGACGCCGCAGTCCGCGTCGTCTCACGAAAGCCAGACCACTTTCATCGGAACCATCAGGCAGTCGTGTCATTTCCTCCACTGCGCCCGGGCAGCGATCGTTGTTGTTTGTGGTTTCGTCTTACCCCGCCTATCACGCGGAGCGATGATGCCTACATTAGTCCAGATATAGAAACTCATTCAGATTCAACGCTGCCAGGCAGAAGTAGTGCCGGGCGTCGGATTCGGTCATGTTGTGTTCGGACTTCAATGATTCGATCAGGTCCAGACCGCGCTGGACATCTTTGTCAGTCGGCGGGCGCTGGGTGACTCGTTCCAGAGCCAGCTTCACCTGAGCTTCGATGGAATCGCCGGCACGGTCCTGCAGGAACTGAGAAAACTGCGCTGCCTGTTTGTTGATGAATTCGCTGTTGAGCATTCCCAGCGCCTGAGTCGGCTGCGTTGTGACGAAGCGCACCGGGCAGGTCTGGTCGGTGTCGGCCATGTCAAACGCTTCCAGCAGGGGATCCAGCAGTGATCGCTTGACGTGGATGTAGACGCTGCGGCGGTTTTCGTCTTCCGGAGACGACTTGCCCCAGCCATACCCCGGACGCGACTGGCCCGCTTTGACGGCGTCCGGAATATCTGTGTAGATGCTGGGTCCGTACATCCTGTCAGCAGTCAACGATCCGGTAACAGCCAGAATGGAATCACGGATTTCCTCGGCACTCAGCCGGCGCATGTCGTAGCGCCAGAACAGATCATTAGCGGGATCCGCGGCGTACGCGTCGGCGCGCGGACGTGAAGACTGCTGATAGGTGGCCGACGTCATGATCAGTCGATGCATCTGCTTCATTGACCAGTCTTCCTGAATGAACTTCGCCGCCAGCCAGTCGAGCAATTCCGGGTGCGTCGGCGGAGTTCCCTGAAATCCGAAATCGCTGCTGCTGCGAACGATGCCGCGGCCGAAGTGGTACTGCCACAGGCGATTGACCATTACTCGCGCGGTCAGCGGGTTCGACGGACTAACCAGCCATTCGGCAAGAACCCGACGGCGTCCGGACGTGGTTGCATTTTCGGGAAGCTCCGTGGGCACTACGGCTTCCGGCGGCGAAAGAATGGCCGGAAACGCGGGCACGACTTCATCCGCCGGAGCGTGCGGACTTCCGCGAGTCAGAATGTGCGTTGTCGGCAGGTCGCGAATGTCTTCCTTGACGACCAGTGCCTGAGCCAGGCCGGTCGGCTTGTCCCGTTCCAGCTTTCTCAGCCGATTCGTCTGATGACGGTAGCGGTTGACCTGTTCTTCATTGAGCAGCGAGCCCTGCCGCTTTTCGACGATCGGCACCCGGTTCATCGCGTACTGGAATTCGTCTTTTTCAACGCCGTTCAGGTCGTCGCGGATGATGTCTTCGATTTCTTTCAGGTGCCGCCTGGCGTCGTTCACTTCGTTCTCGTAGCGTTCGATCGCCTGTGCATGCAGGTCCCTGTTTTCCGGCCGGTCGATTTCAGTGACGGAAGCGTCCAAGACTGTGTCATGCCCCCGAACTCCGAAACGCCGGACGTTCCGGAAGAACGCCACCATCCCGTAGTAGTCGGCCTGAGTGATCGGGTCGATCTTGTGGTCGTGGCATCGGCCGCAGTTGACGGTCAGTCCCAGAAACGTCTGGCCGGTCGTTGTAACGATATCGTCGATGTCGTCGTAGAACGCCAATTCGGGATCGACCGGTTCGTCGTCCCAGCGCCCGAGTCGGTAGTAACCGGTCGCGACCATGGAATCGGCCGTCACGTCATCGAGTTCGTCGCCGGCGATCTGTTCCGTCACGAAGCGGTCGTACGGTTTGTCGCCGTTGAACGACTGAATCACATAGTCGCGATATCGCCAGACGAACGGCTTCGCGTCGTCGCGTTCATAACTGTTCGTTTCGGCGTAGCGAACCAGATCCAGCCAGTGCCGTCCCCACTGTTCGCCGTAGTGCGGCGAATCCAGCAGTTCGTCGATGATTGTGGAATACGCCTCGGGAGACGGATCAGCGGCAAAGCGTTCCACAAGTTCCGTCGACGGCGGCAGGCCCAGCAGGTCGTAGTGAGTTCGTCGGATCAGTGCCCGCGGATCGGCGGGCGGCGACGGCTGCAATCCCTTCGATTCCAGCCGGTGGAGAATGAATGCATCGATGTCGTTCTTCGGCCATTCTGCCTGAGCAACGGCGGGAACCTGCGGTTGGTGTACGGGCTGAAACGACCAGAACTGCTTGTTCTGCTCGTTGACCGGTGGCGGGCCCTTTTCCGCTTCGACTTCGATTTCGTGCAGGTCGGCAGGCCACGCCAGACCGCCTTCCACCCACCTGGTGATGACCGCGATCTGCTTTGGGGACATCTGCCCCGTCGGCGGCATTTCCCAGCCATCGTAGTTCACCGCCGAAATCAGATAACTGCCGGCATGGTCTTCCAGATCAACGGCCGGCCCGGATTCTCCGCCCTGCAGGATGTCGGCTCGCGACGTCAGCCGCAAACCTGCCTTCGGCTCACTGCCCGAATGACATTTCAGGCAGTTCGCCTTCAGCACCGGCAGCACGTCGTTTGTGAAGAACATGGTCTGCTCGTCAGAAAACCTCACCTCATCGGCGCGATTCACGGCGGGAAACAGACCCATGGCGATCACGGCGATACACGCAGTGCGACGGGCAGGAAGGTAACGCAGCATCATAACCAGGTGGCTCGTGGCAGAGATTGGACCAAGGCGGCAAAGAGCGTTTCTGAACATTGCGGGAGACGTGATTGTTGAACGGTGGGAAGTCAGGAAGTGAGTGTTCACGATCGTACTGTGGCGCTCAGCGTCGTGCAGCGAAGTTTCCCCCCATTGTATGCGATCGGCTGGAAGGAATCGCGGGCGCAGCCGGATTTCCGGTGTTCCAGTGCATCCACGCTGGACGGGAATAGAAGCGAATTCCGAACCAGCGGGCCAGTTCCGGATCGCACGTTAGCCTTTTCGTCGTCTGTCCGGCTGGGGCAGCGATCTGCTGACGTAAGTTGTACGGAACAGCCGCAGCACCAGACCTGGCGGCCCCCACAACGTGGCTTGTTCCGACAGCATCCTGAGTCGTGACCGAGACCTGCGTGACAAGTGAATCAGCGGCTGACGGTGGCCAGCCGGTCATAACCTGCAACGCGAAGCGACATTCGCGAACGGCAGCCGCCGGTGAATCTGCTGCATCACACGGACCGCGGCGGCCAATATGCAGGCAGCCAATACCGCGGCATCCTGCGTCGTGCCGGAATGCGTCAAAGCATGAGCCGTCCGGACAACTGCTATGACAACGCGATCATGGAAAGCTGCTTTGGAACGATCAAGACGGAACTGGAAATGACCGAATACAGGAGTATGCGGCTGGCCCGAAACGAGATCCGGGGATACCTCTGCTACTACGACCTGGAACGCCGACACTCCAGCCTCAAATACCTCACCCCGGCTCAGTTCGAATCACTCACCAACCACCCGAAATAAGAGAACAGGTTGTCCCTGAAGCCTGCACCACCTCATTGCGCCACTATGCTGAGCGGAACAACGGTGAGATCGTCCGACTCTTTCGAATCGCTGAGACGGCCTCAAAATATGACGAACGCACCACCTTCAAGGAACTAATGGCCTTCGCCAAGAAGAACGCCCACAAACTCGATGGGTTGCTCTTCTACAAGGTGGATCGAGCCGCCCGAAATCTCTTCGACTATGCTGAGCTTGAGCGTCTGGAGTCCGAGTTCGGCGTCCAGTTCATCTCCGTGGCCCAGCCAACCGAGAACACGCCTGCCGGTCGGATGTAGCGGCGGATGCTGGCGAGCATGGCCAGCTTCCACACCGAACAGCAGTCCATCGACGTGAAGGAAGGCATCGAACGACGGGTCGAGAGTGGTCTGTTTCCCAGCCGACCGCCCTATGGCTACCAGAACGTCCGTATCGATGGCCGCAGCATCATCGAGGTTCACCCCGAGAATGCCCGGACCATCCGGCGCATCTTCGAGTTGTATGGGTATCACAGTCACACACTCGACACGCTTCCCGACGCTCTGGTGGCCGAGGCGATCGAATACCTCCCGTCCACTCCGAAGATCAGTCGCAGCAAGCTCTACACGATGCTGACCGACCGTGCGTACATCGGAGAAATCAAGTTCCGGGGGCAGTGGCTTCCCGGCACACACACGCCGATCATCGACCGGCGACTCTGGGATCGGGTCCAGACCCTCCTCGGTCAGAAAGTCTACAAGTCGCACCAGATGACCTACGCCAGCGATCTGATTGAGTGTGCCCACTGCGGCTCGCCGATCACCGGCGAGCGGAAGTTCAAGATGACGAAGAGCGGGGAGCGGGAATACGTCTACTACCGATGCACCCAGTACCACAAAGGAGATCATCCCCGCATCCGCCTGACCGAGAACGAACTCGACGCCCAGATGCTCGCCATCTTTGACACCCTCCGTGTTGAGGACGACGAATTCCGTGATCTGTTCCGTGAGCAGCTTCGGCAGGCGACGAATTGGGATCAGGACAGCGCTATCTCTAAAGTAGCGCAGCTACAGGAAGAGCTTGCCTCGGTGCGGCACCGGCAGAAGCAACTGCTCAACCTGCGGATGCTGGAAGAGATCGACGCCGACACGTTTGCCTCGACGAACCGAGACTTGCGTGACCGAACCGCCGAGTTGCTGTTGGAAATCGAGGCTTCCGACCGTGGCCGGAACGAAATCATCGACATTGCGGTGAAAGCGTTTGAACTTTCGCAAAGCCTTTGGGAAAAATGGTTTGAGGCCGACTACGCCGCAAAACGTCGAATCCTCGAAATCATCTGTTTGAACTGCTCTCTCGATGGCGCAAGTCTAGTTGCCACAATGAGAAAGCCCTTCGACCTGTTGGCCAAAGGGCTTCTTCAGAAAGATAGTCGGGACGACAAGATTTGAACTTGCGACCTCTTGACCCCCAGTCAAGCGCGCTACCAGGCTGCGCTACGTCCCGTGTTTTTCCTTTGGCTCACGCAACTGCATGAACGCATGCGTGAGTTGAGCTGCGAACTGCGTTCCGCACGGTTGGTTCGTGTGCGGAAGCTGTTTCCGCAGGGATTTCCCTGCGGCAGGATGTTCGTGCGTTCGGCGGTGCATTGCAAGGTTGTCGAATGGGTTTTTGCCGGATTCGTGCGCTGTGACGAATTCGTTTCGGCGAAAACTCACTACGCCGCATATGATCGTGCGGAGACGCGGGTTCTTCAAATCTGGTGCCCGTCGATGAGACCTTTCCTGCATGGCACTGGTTCAGATTCTTCGATCGGGCCGACCGTGTCGAGAGATGCCGAGCATCAAAGCAGCAGGCCACGTCAGCCGTCGAAGCGGTTACTGTTCCGGTGATGAGGGATCCGCGGGCGGATCGGGGTTCGCACCTGGGTCAGCGGGTCCGGATGATGATCGGACGTCTGCGTGATCGCGCCACAGCCAGCGCAGGGAATCGGGCAGGATTGCTCCTCCGTGCCGTCCGTTGTGGCGCCCTTCACCGGGTTCGAACCGATAGTCGTAGTCCTTGAATGCCAGGGCGGAGTCCATCTGCAGGTTGGCCAGCCACCAGTTGCCGTGTTCGTTGTTCAGGTCGTTCTTGCCGTCCTGCAGAAACACGCGGATCGGCTTGCGGTCGGTCTTGCGGATTATGGCTTCGTAGTTGTGACCGCCGCGAATGTTGGTAAAGCTGCCGATGTGACTGAGCACCTTGTGGAACCATTCCGGATGATTCCAGGCTGCGGTAAATGCACAGATGCCGCCTGACGACATCCCGCAGATAGCTCGATCCTTCGGATCGTCGGACAGATTCAGATTGTGTTCCTTCACGACATGCGGCAGAAGTTCTTCGATCAGAAATCTTGCGTATTGATCGCTGAGCGTGTCGTATTCGAGGCTGCGGTTGTTGGCTCGCCAGCGATTCTCCGGCTGATTGTCGTCCCTGTGTCCGGGGTTGATGAACAGTCCGACAATCACCGGAAGTTCGCCCCTGTGAATCAGGTTGTCGAAGACCACGGGCACTCGCATCTGGCCATTTTCGTCGACGTAGGCATGGCCGTCCTGAAAGACCATCAGACAGGCGGGTTTGCTGCCATCGTATTGTGCGGGAACGTAGACGAAGTATTCGCGAATCGTGCCTTCGAAGACGCTGCTTTTCCATGTGTGAGTCGTGACGCTGCCCTGCGGAACGCTTTCGTGCCGCTGAGAGTCCGGTCCGAGTTCGTAGATCGCATCGGCGTCATCGTCGGCCGATGAGCCGGACACGAACACAGACAGCAGCACTGTTGCGGAAATCAGGGCGATGACGTGGGGAATGTGTGTCATTGTTCTTCCTCGGTTTTGGAATTCTGCCTTCCATTCAGCAGATGAAACGGGCCTTTCTGAAGCGCTCCGTCTTCAACGGATCTGCGCCAGTTCAGGACGATATCGGGCTGATCGGTAAAGATCCCGTCGACTCCGGCATCCTTTCCCAGCCAGTTCAGCAGTTGCCCGGCGGACTCTGCGAACATAGGCAGCGCGTCGGTCCGCAGCGTCCAGACATGAACCTGCAGCGCGTGTTCGTGAGCAACGCGGACAGCATCGGTCACGTCCGGAACCGAACCTTCGGGAGTTTCCCTTGAACCGGCGATAACGGCTTCGAGATGCAGACCGAGTCCGTCAGCGACTTCGGCGATGCGAGCGATCTGTTCGGTCGACGGTTGTTTGGAAAGCAGTTGAATCAGCGGCAGCCGGCAGTCAAGTTCCGTGCGCAGGCGGCGCACTTCGGATTCGTCGAAGCACTGCAGAAAGATTCGGTCATCGGCGTCACGATAGCCGGCTTCGTTCAGCACATGCAGAATGGCGCGGGACGCGTCCAGGCCGGCCGCGCGGTGTTCGGCGGGGGACTTCACTTCAACGTACACACCGGTGTTTGTGCCGCGAGACTTATTCAGCCCCTGAATCAGTCGCAGATGTTCTTCCAGCGTCGCAATGCGGAACAGGTCGGTGTCGAGAGGAAACCTGGTTCCGGCGTCCTTCCAGGCTCGCGACTCAGAACTGCGTTCGTGAACGGCAAGCCGGCGAAGTTCGGCGAGCGTAAAGTCCATGACATACCAGTGACCGTCGTCACGCGATCGGTTCGGGAACACGGCAGCAACGCTGGTGACGTCGTCCAGAATGATGTCGTGCAGCACGACGGGAATGCCGTCACGGGACAGTACGGCGTCCTGTTCGATGAAGTCAGCTCCCAGTGCGTGAGCGAACGCGGCGGCTTCGGTGGTATGTTCCGGCAGGTATCCGGATGCGCCGCGGTGGGCGATCACGATCGGCGTGCGTTCGATCTTCTGATGCGCCACCGGCTGCGCTGCGGTCGGGTCCGGCGATGGATCAGTCACAGGCTGAGCGTGGGCGGCGCTGCATCGAACAGCGGCGACAACAATCGCGGGTACGACGATTCGCCGGAGCAATCGGGGAAGTGTCGCCGGTGGCCGGCGTCCGAATTTCGGATTCGTACCGGAATGGGTTCCGTCGGAGAAGGTTCGGGCGCCGATCAGTTTACGATCGCCGGAACTTCCGACGCCGGGAGTCTCGCAGGTTTCGATGACGGATTTCTTCATTCAGACAGCTCCAGTCGCAGCCAGGTCGAAGGATCATAGGCGACGGGAAAATCATCGCCGAGCGACAGCGGCTGCGTTCCCAGCTCCGTGTCGTGGATAACGCAATAGAACCCGAGACTGCGGAGTTCGGAGATCTCCCGAAAACCGTTGAGCTGACTGCCGGGAATCCAGATTTCCAGCCGGTAGCCGTGGTCAGCAATGACGGTTCGGGTCAGGAACAAGTCGGTGTTCGGCGCGACTCGCTGGTCTCGCTGCTGAGCGATCTCCCGCACGATGACGCTGGGTTGGTCGTCGTTAAGTTCATCCACCGGCAGACATGTGAACTGGTGACAGAACTGCGTCGCGCGATGGACCTGCCCGGATGGTCGCGTGTCGATCCACAGGCTGACACTGTCGGAATTCCTCAGGTCCGCCGCAGTTCCGTTGACGGGATGTTGCTTGCCGCTGACCTCCACTGCGACCCCAATTCCGGATTCATCCCAGCCGGCTGCTACCGATGCAAAGACCGATTGCTCGTTCATCGCAGCGGGAAGAAACAGTTCCGCGTGAGGAGGCAGGTTCAACAGCGGAACTTTTTGCGCGGGACGCTTTTTCGCCGGACGAGGCGGCGGACACCGCGGAATCGTCAGGCGAAAATCAAACAACAGTGATGGCGGAACGATGTGAGTCATATGACACCGCGAACGCGGACAAATGAGGCATTCAGGCTCGCGGCAGTACGAATCCGAAACGCATCAGTGCCGCCGTGGCCACTATCAATCGTGTGACGGTTATGGACGAAAATTGTGACGGAACGTGGGTCCAAGCACGTCGGTATGCGGTCCTCGCCGACCGAAATGCCGGCAACCCGCGGCGAACCGAAACGGCCGCGGAATCGTGTGGCAGTATCAATCGAAAGCGGGCAACTGACAGCAGGCATCGCACGCATTGCGGATCCGGTCGGGGAATGTCATTCGAAAGCCGGTCGGCGTCAATTATCCGCGTCACTTATCGGCGGCCAGTTCATGAAGCAGAAACGAATAGACGTCAACGGTCTGAGCAATGCGTTCGTCCAGCGGTGTGTCGGCACCGTGTCCGGCGTCGGCACTGGTTCGAAGCAGGATCGGCTCGCTGCCGGATGTCGCCGCCTGAAGTTTCGCAGTCATCTTTCGCGACTGCATCGGATCGACTCGCGGATCATTCTCGCCGGTCACGAACAGAACCGCGGGGTACTTCGTGTTGAATTCCACGTTGTGCAGCGGTGAGTACGCACGCAGAGCCGCGTACTGTTCCGGATCCTGCACGGACCCAAACTCCGGGATGTTGAAGCTTCCGTTCGGCGACAACTCAACTCGCAGCATGTCGTAGATCCCGACGAGCGCGACAACGGCTTTCATGAGCTGCGGATGCTGAGTCAGCGTGGCTCCCATCAGCAGCCCGCCGTTACTGCCACCCATCGTCGCCAATCTGTCAGACGTCGTGTAGCCGCTGTCGATCATGTAGCGACAGGCCGCCGCAAAGTCATCGAACACGTTTTGCTTCCGGGTCAGCATTCCCTGCTGGTGCCATTCTTCGCCGAATTCTCCGCCGCCGCGAATGTTGGCGACGGTGTAGATGATTCCGGCATCAAACAACACGCGGCGCACGGCGCTGAATCGCGGTGTCAGGCTGATTGCGTAACCGCCGTAACCGTACACGATACACGGACGCGGCCCGTCCGCTGTTTCCGATGCGGGGATCATGATGTTGAGCGGAATCCGCGTCCCGTCCTTCGAAGTCGCAAACTCACGCTTCACCTCTACGTCATCAAACGACACGGGCGACGTCGACGACAGCGCCGTCGCGGTTGTTGCACCGGTCTGCGCATCGAAGCGAAACACGGATTCGGGCATCACAAACGATTCGCTGCTGAACAGAATGCTGTCGCCGGACAAGGGACACAATCCGCCGACGCTCGATACCGGCATCTGCTTCGGACCGGGCTGCGGTGCTCCGTCGTGGCTGAAGACTCGCACTTCAGACGGCCCGCCCAACTGATACAGCACGAACAGCTTCGTCGGTGTCGCCAGAATGCCGGGAGGCGCGTGGTAGAACGTGTTGACGATTGTGTCGTCCGATTGTGCGACGACGGCTACAGCGGATTCCACGTCAAGTGTCGACGTCGGCACCTTCACGATGCGGCCGCGCGGAGCGTCACGGCGAGTCAGCACGAACAGATAGTCTTCGCTGCCAAACGTCGCCTGGATCGTTTCGTCTTCGAATGCGCTGAACTGCCGCCAGTTTTCGCCGGGGGATTTCAGATAGTGTGCGAACCGGCCTCCGTCGCCATCCTGGACCGTCAGCAGCAGTTGACCGGATGCGTCATGCATCTCGAATTCGATTTCCGCGATGCGGGGAAAGTCGGCACCCAGTTCGTAGCGGTCGTCGGCCGTCGGTGTTCCCAGTTTGTGAAACCACGCCTGCTGGTAGAAGTTCATATCTTCGGCGGGACGTTCACCGGATCGCGGGTGCCGCGTGTAAAAGAATCCGCTGCTGTCCGGCATCCATGCCAGGTCGCCGCCAGCCGTGCCCGTGTTGACGCGAGGCACGACTTCAAACACGGCTTCTCCGGATTCCGTGTCGAACACATGCACATCGCCGGCCTCACTGCCTCCCACGGACAGCGACACGGCCAGCAGCTTTCCGTCCGGAGACGGCTCGAACCAGTCGATCGACGTCGTGCCTTCCGAATCCATCGTGTTCGGATCGACCAGCACTTTTCCGCGATCAGGATCATTTGGCGAATCAAACATCACAATGAACGGCTGCTGCTTCGGCGGCTGCCGTTTTAGCGCGAAAAACCGGCCGCCGCGCAGCACGGGAGTCCCGTAGCTGACCGTGGTCGCCGTCATGATTTCGGCGATGCGTTCACGAAGCTGTTCGCGTCCCGGCAGGCTGTCAAGAAACCTGCGAGCGTAGTCGTTTTGTTCCGCGTTCCAGTGTTTCACAGCCGGATCTTGTGCGTCTTCCAGCCAGCGATATTCGTCGACCACGCTTTCACCATGATAGACATCCGTAACGGGTTCGCGCCGGGTATCCGGCGGCTGTTCGGCCCTGACGCCAGGCACGTTCACCGCCAACAGAAGTAACGCGATCGCAGTGCAGAAACGAAACATGGATGTGATCCGTCGAATGAACATGGCGAGATTCCGGCTGTCATTTTGTGAATCGTCAGCGCAAGCCGCAAGAATACCGGAACGGTCACTTATCCGACGACCACGGTCCGGCCGCCTTCTTCTGACGAAATCCCGAACACGAGGTACTCCGCGTCGGTCTGCAGCAGGTTTGTCATTTCATGCACTTCCCGCGGTTCGACGATGACCGTATCGCCCGGCTGCATCATGGCCTCGTCGTCGCCGCAGCGCATCATGACCTGGCCTGTCAGCAGCACAAAAATTTCCTGCATGTCCTCGTGGTAGTGCGGACGAAACGATGATTCTGCCGGCAGGCGCGACCAGTTCAGCATCTGCACGCGGCCGCGCTGCAGTTGCCGGTTGGTGGCGATCACGCGTTTCAGGACGCCGGGCCTGCCGGGGTCTTCGTGAGACGCGGGGACGAACGATCCGGAATCAGCCTGAATGAATTGCACGATACGGTCCTGAGTACGGAATTCGGAATGCCGGGCGGCCTGTGCTGTATGGCGACCCGAGAGCTGAGTGGCGGCCCGAGAACGGTATGGCGACACGTGAACTGTGCGGCGACACGCGTTATTCGGCGTCGGCTCCCCAGCGCTTCACAAGGTCATGTTTCACGTGCAGATGATCGCAGATTCGTGCGACGATGAAATCGACCACGTCCGCCAGGCTGCGAGGTTCGTGGTAGAAGCCCGGCATCGCGGGCAGGATTGTGGCACCAGCCTGAGTCAGCGTCGTCATATTCCGCAGAGCCACCAGTCCCAGCGGCGTTTCGCGCGGGACAAGCACCAGCGGCCGGCGTTCCTTCAGATGCACGTCGGCGGCTCGCTGAATCAGATTCGTCGACGCTCCGCAGGCGATGGACGACAGCGTGCCCATGGAACACGGACACACAATCATGCCCTTCGTCAGAAACGAACCGCTG
This sequence comes from Planctomycetaceae bacterium, assembly GCA_041398785.1. Taxonomy (NCBI): domain Bacteria; kingdom Pseudomonadati; phylum Planctomycetota; class Planctomycetia; order Planctomycetales; family Planctomycetaceae; species Planctomycetaceae bacterium. The sequence continues at coordinate 337,339 of JAWKUA010000001.1, forward strand.
GCGATTCCCGCGGAAAAGTCGTTCGGTGAGTTCACGCGAATCGCGCTGCCGGAGATGTCGGACAATCCCGAAAGCGTCGAGAACCCCCAGTCGGCGGCAAGTCCGCTGTGCAGGCTCGTTTCCAGAAAGCTTCGCCAGATATCGAACGAATCACGATCGCCCGGCGCTGGAAGTCCGAGTTCTCGCGAAATCACCAGCCGGGCCGCGTCGCTGAAGAGCAGTTCCACCCGATGTCCGGCCGACAACAGCACCTGAGCCAGCCTGAGCGCGTAGGCGGACCCGCTGGCTCCGGTTACCGCGAGCACAATTCCGGCATCATCAGCAGACATCGCGATGGGCAACGCGGCGACCTCGTTTTCGAATTCCTGAAGGACGGGTACGATACGCGATGTTGTAGAATCAGACCGGCCGGATTCAAAGCCGCTGCGTTCCCTTTGTCGGAACTGACGTCGTCGCACGCAGGTTCGAAGCGATTCCGGTCGCTGACGGATCCCGCTGCCGGCTGGCATCCGCGGCTGGCGGGTTCGCAGTTGAATCGCGTCAATGACGGGACGCGCGGCCGACGGGCACATTCAGCGTGATCAATTATCGCAACTTCAAGAAGCTGCTCGGCGAAACCAGCCTGGAACGCAAGTGCCGGTTTCTGTTTGGCGTTGCGCTGCTGTTGCTGCTGTCTGGCAGCTTTTGGCTGGATGCTGCCCGCACTCGACAGCTCGTTGAAAATCAGCAGGTCGCGACCGCTCGCACGCTGATTCCGCAATTGCTGTGGCAGAGACATTATCAGCGGAAACTTCAGCAGCAATTCAGCAAAGAAGAACGTTCGACGGAAACCGGCACCGCCGCGTCCGTCGCCGTCGAAGAAGGCCATTCCGCCGAAGAAACACACGCTTCGACCGACACCGGCGAATCCGAATCCGATGCCGCGGTCGACCCGGCCAGCGTCGCTGTGAACGAAATCAGCGACTTCGAACAAAAGCTGGGAGAAGCCAGCGCCGCGGAAGCCGACGTCGATACGAACCTGATTCTGCAGTGGAACCTGGTTCTGACGACGGATGAAATTCCCAGCGACGACCAGGGCTTTGACGCGATGGAACAGTTTCGCAGCAACGCCGCTGACGATCTGTTTCATTTCGAAAAGAACGAAGACGGAGTTCGCGTGCTGAAATACTACCAGGCCATTCGCGCGTCCGGTTTGTGTCTGGAATGTCACAACGGCACGTCCGCGACGGATTACCGAACATTGGACATCGCCCGCGACGATTCGGCCGCGACCGAGCGAACGGTTCCGCTGACCGATGAACCTCGCGCGAAGTCGGATGACAGGGAACCCGGCACTTATGTGGCGATGGCCAGTGTGACGCTGTCGATGGCCAATGTGGAATTTCAGCTCGGCCGCAACCGTGCGATTCTGCTGGCGTCGGCGATCATCACGACGTTTCTGGCGATGCTGGCGTCCTATGCGATTGTGCGCTACATCATCGTCAAGCCGGTCCTGCACCTGAAGGACGTCAGCGACGAGATTGCTCTGGGAAATCTGAATCTTCGCGCAGAAATCAACACCGGTGACGAATTTGAAGAGCTCAGTCACGCCTTCAACCGCATGCTGCGGCACATGACAACCGTCAATGACGAATTGCGAGGACTGAACGACAACCTTGACGCGAAAGTCGATCAGCTGGCTCAGGCCAACATGGAACTGTTCAACAGCAACAAGCTGAAAGACGATTTTCTGGCGACGATGAGCCATGAACTGCGAACGCCGCTGAACAGCATTCTGGGCTTCAGCGATATCCTTGCCGGAGCCGCCAATCTGAACGAAAAACAACAGCGGTACGTCACCAACATTCGCACGTCCGGCCGCAACCTGATGGTTCAGATCAATGACCTGCTGGATCTGGCCAAGATTGAAAGCGGCCAGATGAAGCTGCAGATTGGCACTGTCAACGCCGGCGACCTGATCGATGTGCAGGTGCAGCAGCTGATGCCGCTCGCCGAACAAAAGAATATCGAACTAAAAGTCACGCACCCGTCTCCGCCACTGCCCGACTTGAAACAGGACGGCGGCAAGATGCGGCAGATTCTGACCAACCTGCTTTCCAACGCCATCAAGTTCACGCCCGAAGGAGGACGCGTGCGAGTCAGTTCGCGACTGCTGGACGACGACCACTTCGAAATCTGCGTCGAAGATACGGGCATCGGAATTCCGCTTCACGAACAGGAAAGCATCTTCGAAAAATTCCGCCAGGGATCGACGGTCCCCGGCCAGCGCGATCACATGAAGCGCGAATACGGCGGCACGGGTCTGGGACTTTCGATCGTCCGTGAACTGTCGCGGCTGATGGGCGGCGACGTGCATCTGGAAAGCGAATACGGCAAGGGCAGCCTGTTTACGCTGCGGCTGCCGATTCATTCTCCGCCGGACGGGCCGGAGGTTCGCATGTCGCTGGAAAGTCCCACCGGAAAACCACCCAGCCGAATTACATCCGTCGATCTGTTGAACCAGCCGCTGCCGGCTTCGACCGCCGACAACGGAAATGCCGGATCAAATCGCAGCGGCGATTCCTGACGCCGTTGTCTCGTCCGCATGGCTTACTCCCGGAGACCCCGGTGAAATTCGTCAACCATTGTCTGAATCAAGCGATGATTCCGCGCATCCTGTGCGCTCTGCTTTCGGTGCTTGCCACCGCGACGGACGGTCGGTCGCAGGGCAGGCCAGGCGACGGCAGCATGCTGGAATGGAAGGCGCTTCCGCAACTGCCCGCGGAACAAGGAGTCGCCGGGCCGTTTGCGGGAGTTCACGACAACGCACTGATTGTCGCGGGTGGAGCCAACTTCCCTGACGGAGTTCCCTGGCATCCGACAGCCGACGGCGGCGTTTCGCTGAAACGCTACTACGACACGATTCACGTGCTCGTCAAGAGCGACGGCAGCGCTGCCGACGCCGAACAGTTGTACGAATGGTCAACCTCGAACCAGACGCTGCCGTCTCCGGCGGCTTACGGTGTTTCGCTATCGACGGACCGCGGAATTCTTTGCGTCGGCGGTGAAAGGCTGATTCGCGAAACGGACGAAGAGACCGGCGAAGTGGTCTCAACCACCGAACGTCTGTCCGACGTGTTTCTGCTGATCTGGAATGGCAAAGAGAATCGTCTGCAGGTTTCAGAATCGATGTCCGCGAACGATGGGACACCGGTGAACCTTCCCGATCTACCGGTCGCTACCACAGCCGCATGTGGTGCGGTTGTCGGCGGCCACGCCTACGTTGTCGGCGGAGACACCGGCGAAGGCGGCACGACCAACTGCTGGCGGCTGAATCTGAGTCCGGACCCATCGGACGACTGGCTATGGGAACGGGTTCCTTCGTGGACCGGTCCGGCGCGGTCGCACGCCATTGCCGTCGGACAGGGCGGCAAACTGTTTCTGTTCAGCGGACGGAACAAACTCGGCGACCAGCCATTTCAGATCTTCACCGACGCCTGGTGCTTCGACCCGGCGGCGTATGAACGGGAACTCGAACGCGCCGTGTCCGCCGGAGCTTCGCGGGAATCAATTCCTGACTATGCCAGCGGCTGGACTCGAATTGCCGATATCGCTCCTGCAGGTGAAGAGCCGCGGTGCGTGATGGCGGGCACCGGCGCGGCCGTCGGCTTCGACTGTATCGCCGTATTCGGTGGTGCTCGCGGAGACGTGCTGCTCGAACACGAAAACGTGCTGCCCGCGAAAATCAGCGACGCCGAAGCCGCCGGAGACAACGATCTGGCACAACAGCTTCGTCAGCAGCGAGATGATCTGTACGACAAGCACGCGGGATTCAGTTCCGACATTCTGCTGTACCACATCACCACCGACAACTGGACAAAGCGCGGCGAAATGCCTGAGTCCGGCCCTGTGACAACAACCGCGGTGAACTGGGGCAACGCCGTCGTGATTCCGTCGGGAGAATCGTCACCCGGCATCCGGACTCGCAGCGTCTGGATGGCCACAGTTTCCAGGTCGCGCCGATCCTTCGGGACGCTGAACTGGCTGGTTCTGGGCGGATATCTGACATTGCTGGTGGCGATGGGCGTCTTTTTCTCGCGGCGCGAATCCGGTGCCGACGATTACTTTCTGGCGGCCGGTCGAATTCCCTGGTGGGCGGCCGGATTGAGCATCTTCGCAACGACACTCAGCGCGATCACGTACCTGGCCATCCCCGCGCGAACCTACACAACGAACTGGAATCGGCTGATTCTGAACCTGGGGATTCCCGTGGTCGCGGTCGTGGTGGTGTTTGTCTATCTGCCGTTTTTTCGGCGCGTGCGAGTTGCCAGTGCCTACGATTTCCTGGAACAGCGTTTCAGCGTCAGCGTGCGAATCTTTGGCAGTCTGGCGTTTGTGCTGTTTCAGCTTGGACGAATGGGAATCGTGCTGCTGTTGCCGGCGCTGGCGTTGTCGGCGGTCACGGGCATCGACGTGTACGTGTGCATCATCGCGATGGGAGCGCTGAGCACTCTTTACACGGTGCTGGGAGGCATCGAAGCCGTCGTCTGGACCGACGTCGTGCAGGCTGTCGTGCTGATCGGCGGAGCGGCGGCGGCTCTGTCCATCATGGCCGGCCATGTCAGCGGCGGTCTGGCGGGCATAGTGACGACCGCCTTTCACGCCGGAAAATTCGACATGATCAGCGACTTTCGTTTTCACGATCTGAGCTGGGCGAAGGACGGAATCCTGGTCATGCTGCTGGGATCGTTCTTCACGTCGCTGCTGCCGTATACCAGCGACCAGTCGATCATTCAGCGATATCTGACGGTCGCCACGGAACACCAGGCACGCCGAGCCATCTGGACGAACGCGGTCGTTTCGATTCCTGCGTCGCTGTTGTTCTTTTTTGTCGGCAGCGCGCTGTGGACCTTCTACACCGCGCAGCCGGATCGCATCGGCCCGCTGCAGCAGGCGGATCAGACATTTCCATGGTTCATTGCTCAGGAAATGCCCGCCGGACTTGCCGGTCTGGTTATCGCGGGAGTCTTCGCGGCGGCCATGTCGAGTCTTGATTCCAGCATGCATTCCGTGGCCACCGTCGGCACGACCGATTTTTACGAACGCTTCGGCCGAAAGAAGAACTCACGCGAATCGCTGGCCACCGCACGCCGGCTGACCGTGCTGATGGGACTCGTCGGCACCGGTTCGGCGGTGTTTCTTGCGATGAAAAACGTGACGTACCTTTGGGACTACTACCTGACCGTCGTCGGAATCTGCCTGGGAGCGCTCGGCGGATTGTTCACGCTGGGAATTTTGTCTCGTCGAGCGGGATCGCTGCACGCCTGGCTGGGAATTCTCGCGGCCGGCACACTGGTGGTGCTTGCTCACATAAGCGGTCAATATCACAGCCTTCTGGACGGAGGCATCGCGGTGACTTCGTGCGTGGTCGTCGGAATCGCATCAAGCTGGCTCCTGCCGATCGGCGTCCAATCCCCCAAATTCAGTACCGGCAATTAAGCATGCGGCAGATGAGAACGTACCCTCCCGTTCAAACGGGAGGGTCGAAGTTTGATCGCCGTGCAGGCGATCAAACCAGGGGAGGGCGTCCGCGCAACGGGGATTCCCCGTGCGTCACCGTCCCCGCGATCGAACGCCTGAACGGCATTCGATCGGCAACCCTGCCGTTGAGCCGGGAGGGTGAAGCAATTGTCGCTCTGCATCGGTAATTTCTCATCTGCCGATTGCCTTAGCATGCCTGACAACACGTGTACGATGTAGCTCCGATTCGTCAGCTTCACACGCAGCAGGCGGAAAATCCGTTGCTGAAAAGCGGCGGGATACCTGAAAATCGGAAGCAGGCAGACACATGACCGAAGCAGACAAAAGCTTGATCGAACGCATCCGGCCCTTCATGCGACGCCGCAGAGGATATTCCGAAAAGAAGATGTTCGGCAGTCTGTGTTTCTTCATCAACGGAAACATGACCGTTGGACCGTGGAAGGGTTCGCTGATCGTGCGACTGGCGAAGGAAGATCACCAGGATAACCAGCGTCTGCCATTCGCGACGCCGATGGATATTACCGGCAAGGTCATGAAGGGCTGGGTCAAAGTCGAACCACCCGGCATCGAATCTGACGACGATTTGAAAATGTGGGTCGACCGCGCCGTCGCATTCGCACGGACGTTGCCGGCAAAATCGCCGTGAGAGACTCACAACACGCCATTCCTGCGCCGCGCCCCTGCATGTCTATGTCAGCACGAAGTCCCGGCCGTCCGCCTCGCTCGACGCGGCGGCAGGGAAAGGCCGAACGAGCGGAGCGATGTGCGGGCGACGGCCGACCGCGCGATCAGCGGTCTCGCGACGCAGCCCGGTCGGGGCGGGAAGTGAAGTTCGTTCTCACGGACGCGATCATTCGGGTTTGGTCAGTATCGCCTGGACCATCCAGTCACCTTCGGAAATTCACGTCGCGAGGATCTCCGCCAGGAACTCCGGTCTTTGAATGCGCGCCCTCTGTGCCTGAGTCGTAGCTGATATAAGACGCCCTTCGTGGCTCGGCGTTAATTCCATGATGACCCAAACGTTTCCGGTACGCCAACTTCCTCACGGAACCGGATCGTGGTCCACTGGCTCTCGCCTCGCTTGAACGTCGCGTACGGGACGAGTTCCGTGTGAATCACCGTTTGGCCATCTTCGGACACAATCGTGAACCTTGCGTCCTCATCGGGACTTTTGGATAGCCGTAGCGAGCACAGTGAACCTTCAGGCTTCGAAGCTTCTGTGAGGAATTCGGCAGTGAACCGGATCATTTTGCCTGTGCCGGCGATACTCTTCTTTCCGTCCGCCTTGCCGTCGCCATACTTCAGAATCAGCGGCGAATCGGACGTACCGTCGACCACTTTGGTGTCCTGTGCCGTCTGAGACGAGGTGACTGGCGCGTACCAGCATGTTGCGGGTTCCAGCAGCGCGATGAACTCTGCTGCGACATTGGCTTGCAGTCAGCATCCGGCACAAGAGTGTCCGGTACGCGGGCCGCCAGGAATGCCGGAGTTTCCTTCGATTCGGCGTCGGCGGCCCAGCCCAAGCGGCAGTTGAAAGGACGGCGGCGGCGACACAGACAAGTGACAATTTACTGGTTGTGAACATCGTGGTTTCCTCTGCAGCAAGGCGAATTGCTTCGCGGGAACACGGCCACGCGGACCCGATGCCTGCGCGAACGGTCGTGCCGCCGGCAATAGCCGACGAAATGAGTCCGGGATCCAGAGCGGCTTCAGCGGCCGACTGCCACAGTGCGAGAGAACCAGCGACGATTGAAACGTCGACGCCGCGCTCATCAGCCTGATCCGGAACTCCCGTTTTCCGCGCGCAAGTCGGCCTCGAACGGCGCGACCGTGGTGCCGAGCGCGACGCTGTTTCCTCGCACGACTTTCCTTCCAGAAAATGCAGCACCAGCGGTGCTCGATAGATCAGCGGCAACCGGTGAAGTTCTTCGTCAACGACCTGCTGCTGGTACTGCTCGCAGATGGATTCGAGGGGTGAGGCGAGCGCCATTGCCGAAGGCACTTCCGGCCGGCGTGACTTCCGGTAGCGCGACTTCCTCGCTGTCCGGGATCGTGCGGTGACGGCGATTCTAACGGCGGTTCCGTGAAGCCACGCAGAAAGCGATTCCGGTGTTCGAATCCTTGCGGCGTCTCGCCAGAATCAGAAATGTCGCCTGAAACACGTCCTCGGCAGAATGACGATTGCGGAGTGTGCGGAACGCAATTCCAAACACCAGTGTTCCAAATCGAGCGACAATTTGTTCAAACGCCGCTTCGTCACGATGTTTTAGAAACCGCCGAAGCAACTGACCGTCCTCAACGATTCCAGCGGAACCGATGCGCGGAACCCGGGCATTCCGCTGAATCACGGCCACGGAACTTGCAGCAGGGATGAATGTCGAATTTCGCATGGTGTCACCTTCCGTAGTGCGGCGGCTAGTCGGGACCGGCGCGCGATATTCCAGTTTTTCCCGAAAGGTGCGTGATTCTCAGCGGCGAATCTGCTGTCCCCGCTCTGCTACCGCCGTGCCGGTTTCGCGAGCGATGTGATTGCCTGCTGCAGCATGCGGCAGAATTCGTCCGACTGAAAATCGTCCGGGTGCCCAAGCGACGTGTAGAAGCTGCGGCCTCCGTCGGATCGCTGATTGACCCAGGCGACAGGTTCCGGATCCGCATTGGGAATCGTTCCTGTCAGCAGCGCCGTCGCTGATGGCTGCAGCGGGCTGACCTTGTACAGCGAACCGTTTCCGAGAATCGCCGACACGTCGATTCCCGACAGAATCGGATTGGTGGTCACGGAATCCGACGCCGGAGTTATAGACACGTTCGGACCGTCGCCGTGGTGATTCGTGTAGTGGCCGCCGAAGACATCTGCGTCGAATTCGGGCCACGCTTCATGGCCTTCGGGAGGCTGTTCGTTGCGAAGGCTGAATGCGTGACTTGCCGTGCGAATGCCGATCACGGGTTTCCCGGATGCCACGAAGTCGCGCACGATCTGCAGTTGTTCGTGCGGCAGCGTCCGGCGGCGGACGCTGATCAGTACCGCGTCCGCGCTGCGGAGTACTTCAATTCCCGGAAGGCTGTTGCGATCGTCGGCGGCATCCCAGACGAAGTGGACTCGAAAGTCCTGCCCCAGATATTTCCCGGCGAACTGCCGCAGTGTGTCCTTCGTTTCGTACTCCTGTTCCGCGCACAGAATTGCCAGATCGGAGCGATGATCGTCTTCGAAGCGAAACTCGCTGCCGCCGATCAGGTCGGTGCTGAGAACTGTCGGACACCAGTAGTGTTCGATGTGTTCCACGACAAGATCCGTTCCCGTGAAATGACTGACAAACGGAGCCATGTTCGGGTTGTACATCGTGTCCGTCATATCTCGCATCAACACGACGTTCTGCCCCTGCTGCACCATTTGTCGAATGGAAAACGGCCGTCCCAGGACGCACATGTTCGTGTGAACTCCCATGACGATCACGTTTTCGATGCCGCGCTGCTTCATCAGATAGAACGCTTCCTCGCTGTCAGTGATGGCATCCTGTTCGGCGATTTCGATGGCGGGATGCTGGCGAGACCACGCACGATAATTCTTCACCGGTTCGTCACAGTCGCAGCCGCCGTCGGAATCGTCGATCGGCAGAGCTGCTCCTTCGACCTTGCTGTCCAGGTGGCACCACCTCTGCAGCGGGATTTTGGTGTCGATCGGCGGTGCGGCCTGAGCGAGCCTGCGCTGCGGCCAGTCTTTGTAGAAGTCCATTGTGTCGCTGGGACAGTGAATGATCAGCACGCCCTTTCTGCGAGCGGCGCTGACGACTTCGTTCATGCGCGGAGCCATCTGGCCGACTCGCTTCGTGGCATTCGGGCACCAGTGTTTGTCCCACATGTCGCAGATCACCAGTGCGGTCCTGTCCGCCCGCCAGGTGACCGGCGTCGTCAGCGAGTGAAACCGACCGCTGCCTGGTTCTGTTTCCGTCCGCTGCCGGGCGGAGAGGTTCAGTTGCTCCTGTGAAAAACCGGTTGCAGTCAGCACAGCGACCGCTGAAACAATCGTGAAGAGTCGCAGGTGGAAGAAGCTCATGAGTCGGGCTTTCGTGCATGGTGCGGGCGAACGAAGCGAAACGGCTGCCATCGGGAAAATGTTACCGCCGGCTTCGGAAAGTTTCACACGTTGAACAACCGTCGGGCGTTGTCCGTTGTGACCTTCACGAATTCATCGATCGACAGCCCGTGAACGTCGGCCAGGCATTCTGCCGTCAGCCGGACCCAGGCCGGTTCGTTTCGTTTGCCGCGGTTCGGGTGAGGCGCAAGATACGGGGCATCCGTTTCGACCAGCAGGCGGTCCAGCGGCACGGACTTCGCCACGGACCGCAACTGGTCGTTCTTTCGAAAGGTGACCATGCCGGCAAAGGAAATGTGCATGCCCATCGCCACACATCTTGCCGCTGTTTCCGCATTGCCGCAGAAGGAATGCATCACACCGTTCAGAGGGCCGTGGACGGCTTCGGCTTCCAGCACATGCACAACTTCCGCGTCGGCCTCACGGCAATGCACGATGAACGGCAGTCCGCTGCTGCGGGAAAACTGCAGGTGCCTGATGAAGTATTCCGTCTGAATGTCCAGCGGTGCAAAGTCCCAGTACTTGTCGAGCCCGGTTTCGCCGATCGCGACAACCTGCGGGTGAGATGCCAGGTCGACGATTGCGTCCCAATCGCCGGCGTGAGCTTCGTGCGCATAGTTGGGCTGGATTCCGACGACAGCGGACACATTCTCGAAGCGGTTCGCCAGCAGCACCGCCGCTTTGCTGGTTTCCAGGGTGATGCCAACCGTCAGTATTCGTTCGACACCGCTGTCGACCGCTCGCTGAATGACTTCTTCCAGATCCTGATGAAACGCTTCGGCGTCCAGGTGGCAATGAGTGTCAATCAGCATCGGCGGCATCGGCGAACGGCTCTGCAATTCCAGTATTCAGCGAACGATGAATCGGACGGACGAGCCGCATTGAGTCGGCCGTCCGGGCAGGCAAGCGTAGCGAAACGATGTGCGGGAGAACATCGCGGCGGTATCCCGAATTTACCGCGGCGATTCGATAGCTTGGAAAACTCGCGACGACTCGTGACACTCCGGCTTCGCCGGCCGACTGATCGCCGCGCTGCATGAGCGACCCGACGAAGGAACCTGATCCGACGTGAATCTCGCCGCAACAAACGTCCTGACACTGCCGGACTACGCTGTCATCGTGTTGTACCTGATCGGGACCATCGCGATGGGATTCGCGATCGGTTGGCGCATGAAGACCGGTGCTGACTTCTTTCTGGGTGGCCGGCGGCTGCCGTGGTGGGCGATCGGCATGTCACTGGTCGCAACAGACATCGGCGGAACGGACATCATCGGCGTGGGCGGAGCCGCGTACAGTCACGGACTTGCGGTGGCCAACTTCGAATGGATCGGATGCGTGCCCGCGATGATCGTCGGTGCTTTCCTGTTCATTCCCTTCTTCTACCGCGCCGGCGTTTACACGGTGCCGGAGTTTCTGGAACGCCGCTACAACGCCGGTGTGCGAGCCGTGATGGCAGTGTGCTGGCTGTTGTTCATGGCCTGCAATCTGGGACTGATGCTGCTGGCATCCGCGAAGATGATGTCGGCCGTCTTCGGCTGGAACGAAGCCGTCTGCATCATCGTGACGGCAGTTCTGGTCGGCGGTTACACGTTTGTCGGAGGACTCGCGGCAGTCGTTTATACCGACATGATTCAGTGCGCGGTGATGATCGCCGGGTGTCTGTCAATTCTTGTGCTGGGACTGATCCGGGTTGGCGGAGTCGGCGAATTGAAGGAACGCCTGGCCGAAGCGGAAGCTCGAAAGGCGGCGGTCGCGATACACCAGGACGATGTTGCAACGGCGGAAACGAGTGTCCGGGATTCGTCAGCGCTGCAGCACACGTCGCTGATCCTTCCCGTGGATACGAAATCGCCGTTTCCCTGGCCCGGCGTCTACTTTGGTCTCGCGATGATTCTCAGCCCGGCCTACTGGATCGGTAATCAGGCCATCGTTCAGCGGTCACTGGGGGCTCGCAGTGAGTTCGAAGCCAAAGCATCCTACATCTGGGGAGCACTGCTGAAGAATATCATACCGCTGATTGTTGCTGTCCCCGGACTGATCGCCGTGGCGATTCTTCCGGATCTGAGCGACGGCGATACGGCCGTGCCGAATCTTGTGGGCGAACTGCTGCCTGCCGGCATGCGCGGCCTGTTCGTCGCTGCGTTTCTGGCGGCACTGATGTCAAGCATCGATTCCTACCTCAACTCCGCGGCGACGATTGCTTCCAGCGACTTGTACAAACGCTTTATCAATCGAAACACGACTGACGAACAGTTGCTGCTGATCGGACGCGCGACGACGGTGGCGCTGGTGATCTGGGCGGTCGCGTTCGCGTTTGCGTTGTCGGTAATGAACGAGAAGTCCGGTCTGTACGCGATTTTTCAGACGCTGATGGCGTTCTTCCAGGGACCGGCATTCGCGATTCTGCTGATCGGAATTCTCTGGCGACGAGCCACCGGCAGTGCCGCGTTGGTCGCGCTGTTGTGCGGAATCGGCACGTCTGTGTCGCTCTATGCACTGAATCAACCGGCCGTGTATCAGGCACTCGGATGGCAGCCGCTGTTTCAGATTCAGGAGCCGTTTCTGTACTTTTCCGTCTGGGCATTTCTGGTGACCGCCGTCCTGTTGATCGTGCTCAGCCTGCTGACTAAACCGATTTCAGACGAGCAGCTTGCGTACGTGCTTCGCGGCAGTCGCGACGAATCGGAAGCCGGCGGTTCAGGAACGGCGGCGGCACACGTCGGCGCGAGTTCAGCATCGGGAGCAGGCGAATGACACCGCTGCACCGGATCGGTGATTTTCTGCGGCATGCTCTGGGTGAAATTCCCATACCGCTGGTACGAATCCTGTTCGTCGGCAGCTTCATTGTGCTGCTGATCTGGGTGCTGCTGCTGCCGCGTTCCGCCACGACGGCACCGAACGGGTCGGGGCGTGCCGGGGACAACCTGAAAACGGGAGCCGTCGTAACGCTCGTGATACAGATCCTGATCTACTCGATATTATGATGCGGTACGGAAATCCCTGTCGGGCCGCTCACGAATTCAGTCGGGACTGCTGCCATGAATGTTCGAATGTTGCTGTTTGTGGTCCTTCTCTCAGTTTCGCCGTTCTCAGGTCGATGCGCGGCCATTGATGTGCTGTTCCCGGCCTATGCCAACCCGTGTTGCGACGGCGGCCCGCTGATGTGGTCGTCGCTGATTGAAACGGCCCGCGACCGGAGGCGGATGTTTGAACTGCACGTCATTTTCAATCCGGCGTCCGGTCCCGGAATTGAGCGTGACCCGAACTACGTGGATGCGTCCGGCAACGGCCCGCTGAAGGATTTGAAATCTGCCGGCGGAATCATCCACGGTTATGTCGGCACCCGCTACGGCACTCGGCCGCTTGAGGACATCAAAGCGGATGTAGACGCATACTTCACAGGTCACTACGCGGGCTTCGTCGACGGCATCTTTTTTGACGAGATGTCCAACGACCTGGCGAACACGGGCTACTACGCCGAACTGCAGGACTACGTGAAGTCTCTGCAGGCGACAGCTCGAACGTTCGGCAATCCGGGGACGCCATACACGGAGAACCCCAGCGGCCAGACGGAATTCACAGCTGAGGACTATATCGATTCGCTGGACACGATCATCACCATCGAGAACACCGACGCCGTGTACATGACCGAATACAGGTCATTCCCGTACCTTGAAGATCTGCACCCGCACAAGATCGGCCACATTATTCACTCCCGAAAAACGTGGGACGCCGGACTGCTGAAACTTGCCGCCGAACGGGGAGCCGGATTCCTGTATGTGACGGATGATGTCATGCCGCCGAACGACAATCCCTACGATGCCATCCCCGGTTACTGGGGGCAGTTCACGTCTGATGTTTCTTCATTCAACAAGTCGGAATTCAGAAAGCCCCCATCGCGCAGAGGTCGCGGCCGCGACGGCAAACGTCGCGAATCTCGCGGTGAGCGGCGTCGGTAGCCGGTCGAAATTCTTTTCGCAGCGAATTCGCCTGTGACGAGAGATGACGATCGAATGTGACCGGCCTGCGACAAAGACTCACACGATCCCGGCGGCGGATTCGTGTCATTGCGGACGCAGAATCACGGGTTCGCCGTTGCCCGGCGAGTCTGATCGTGCGGCAGGATTTCCATCACGACCGGCTGGCCGGGCCTCAACTGCAGCCGGCTGTTGTCAATTTCCGCTTTGACCTGAACCTGTTGGTTGACCGGATCGATTTCCGGACTGACGAAAGTGATCTTTCCCGAAACAGTGACGGTACCGTTTGCGTCGGTCGCCGAGACTCGCACCGAACGTCCGCGAGCGGACAGGTCCATCTGCGAGGCGTCGGCATGACCTTCGACAAGCAGTCGGTCCAGCCGGACGATTCGAAAGACAGTGTCTCCCGGTTCGACCCATTCACCCGTGTCGCGCATCTGTTCAACGATAACGCCGACCAGCGGTGACAAGACCTGTCGCCTGCGAAGCTGTTCTTCCGCCAGGGCGAGCGACTCCTGCTTCATCCTGACCATCAGATCGGTCACATTGGATTCGGTGCGCGCCTGGTTCAGTTCGAATTCCAGCCGGCGGACGGCGGACTGCTGCTGCTGAATTGTGGCATCTTCGACACCGGTGCGAATGCCGGCGATCCTGAGGTCGTCGCGGGCTTTTTCGATCTGCAGTTCTCCGGAATCGCGATGCAGCTGCAGACGTTCCAGTTCCGCATCGGACACGCTGGGCTTGAATTCCTTTCGCGCGGCCAGAGCGCGATTCAGATCCGCCAGAGCGGCGTCACGTGACTTGGTGGCCTGACGCACGGCCGTATCGGATTCGGCCTGCTGACGGGCAATGCGGCTGGTGATCCTTGCCTGTTCAAGCAGATGTTTCGCCTCCTCAAGCGCTGCCGTGGCGATTTCAACAGTGACAGACGATTCGTGCCGTTTTGTCGCAATCAGCAGATCCAGCTTCGCCACTTCCACCGCGATTCTGGCTTCCGTATCGTCCAGCGTCGCCAGCGGCTCGCCCTGCGCCACAGTGGCACCTTCGGTACCGATGACCTGCTGCAGAACGCCGCGGTTCAATGCCGGTACATTGGCCTCCTCAAGAACCCGCAGATAGCACGAATTGAGCGTAATGGTCTGCGCGGCAGCAGGTCCCGCCAGCGCGCAACAAGCAAACGTCAGCACGACCAGTCCCCGCCCGGCGTGGAAATGGCTCTGGTGTCGGCGATGCGAACTGGTCCACGCAACTGACGATTTCTGACACATGGTGGCTCCTTCCTGCAGCAAATGTGCTCATCTGTTTTGTGTGGAGGCACTCCGGTTGCATCCTCCGTGGACGCGGCTTATGTCCGCGCACCGTTCCTTTATACTGGCCGCGGCGGACGCCGATACTTTTCGCTCTTCTTGCTCCCGCGAGCCCGAATGTCTCATTCTGCCCCGCTCGCGGTATAGTTCCGGCGGGATTTCCTTCCGGCATCGATCCACGGACAGCAGGTCGGTCAGCGGGCCGAAAATGACTGTCCCGGCCGGCGACTCATCATTCGGCGAGATCGACACAGATGATTTCGTTGTCGTTCCGGATGTAGGCGTGCTGATTGGCGAACGCCGGCATACTCCAAACGACGTCACGGCCGAACGCGACATTGCTTGGCTGGATCACGTTCGCCCGATCGACTTCTTCGTATCCGTCAGGTGACAGCTTCGCGATGATCAGATCGCCAAGTTCGTTGAAGATCCAGAAATGATCCTCGTGCCGGACGATGAATGCCGTTTCGGAACCGGCCGGGCGTTTTCCGATAACGTCCGTTGTTTCCCACAGCAGATCTCCCGACGGAAGATCCACCGCTCTCATCACGCCTTTCTGATCAAACCCATACAGGACGTTATCGGCCAGAATCGGTTGAACGTTGACCGGGCAGATGACGTCCTTTTTGCCTCGCCAGACTTCGGTGGCTCCGGGTTTGTCCGCATTCAGCTTCAGCAGCAGGCTGACGTCGCTGTATCCGGCGACGTAGAGGTGTTCTCCCGCCAGAACCGGCGACATGATGATCGAACCGTTTGTGGCCTTGTACGGAACGGACCAGTATTCTTTGCCGGTATCGGGATTGATGGACGAAACCGCGTCCGGCCGCAGCAGGATCAACTGACGGGCGCCGGCGTAATTGATGATTGTCGGCGGCGAGTAACCCTGTTCCGGTGCTGTCGTACTGCGCCAGACTTCCTTTCCGGTCCGCTTGTTGAAGGCAACGATGTGGCTGCCTTCGCCGCCGGCGAGTGTCAGAATGTTGTCTCCGTCAATCAGCGGGTGAGCGGCATATCCCCAAAGCGCGGCCTTCGTCCTGTAATCCGCCTTCAGGTCCTTTGACCACACGATCTCGCCGCTGCCGGCCTTGAAGCAGAACAGGTTGCCTTCGGCGCCCAGAGTGTAGACGTAATCACCGTCAACACACGGCGTACAGCGCGGACCGGACGGATACGAGATCGTGTACTTCACCGGGTACTCGTGCTTCCACAACACTTCACCGGTCGCTTCATCCAGGCACATGACCTGTTCCGTACCGGTGAACTCCTTCCGTTCGAAGTTGCCGACCTTTACGTCATCGCTGGTTGCGTATGCAGTCAGAAAGACTCGCCCGCCGGAAACCGCGGGACCGGAATAGCCCCCTGCGACAGGAGTGCGCCACAGAATCTTCGGCCCGCCGGATGGAAATGCGGTGATGATTCCGCTTTCGCGCCAGGTGTTGTCGCGCCCCGGTCCCATCCACTGCGGCCAGTCGTCCGCGAGAACATTCAGACTGCCGACACAGCAGAGACAACACGCCAGCAAGAGACTTCGCATTTCAAGGCACTCCCGATTGATAAGAACATGGATTCTGACGCAGCGGTGTTGCGCTGCAAAGAGCGTTCGCGGGTTATAGCAGCAGCCTGCGTTCGAGGAACTCGATCACGCGGCGAAAATACACGAACCCGGCGCGGGCCGGGCCACAGTCCACGCGAGCGACGACTCCCGAACCTGGCCGGAGGTGATCGCGCGTCGCAGCGGCCGGAAGTTCAGCCGTGGCCAGTGTCGCCAGTCTGCCGGTCTCGTCCAGTTCCGTCGATTCCGCCACGGAAGTCAGCGTTGTGTGATGAACATTCTGCGGCGACGTCTCCAGCACAAACGTCACCGGCAGTGATTGCGTTGCGGTTGCCTGGGCCGCGAAGACGTGGCGGATGTCCGATTCCGGAATGCGAAGCTGCAGTTCCCACGGCCCGGTTTCGTCGGCGACTTCCAGCAGGAGCTGACCCTTTTGAACGGGACGTCCGGTCAGTGATTCGGCAATCCGTTCGCGATGGACTGTTCCCGGAATTGGCGAACGAACAACAAGAGTCTCAACCTGAGCATCGACGATCGATTTCTGCTGTTCCAGTCCCAGGACGCGCTGCTTGAGTTCTTCCTTTTCCGCCGAAATTGGCAAACCGCTGTTCGACGCGGCGACACTGGAGCGAGGCAAGGACTCAAGCGCGGCCAGCCGTGTGCGCGCGGCGCTGAGGTCGCCCTGCAGCCGCTCCTGCAGAATCTCCAGTTCGTCGTTTCGAATTCGGCAAAGAACATCGCCCTGCCCGACAACCTGGTGGTCCGCAACAACGACCTCGGTAATCACGCCTCCTTCCGGAGCAAACACGAACTGCCGACCGACGGGAATCGTTGTGCCGTATGCTTCGATTCGCAGCGTCGCGGTCCCGAACAGCAGCCACAGCAGCGGCAGCCCCAGCAACAGCGTGACAGCCAGCGCGCGTCGTGCGAACACTTGCCCAATCGCGTTGCGAAGGCGGACCGTCGGTCTCAGGTTTTCGACTCGCCGGCAGTTTTCCAGTGCCTCGGCAACATGCCGGCACAGAATGTCGGCAGTCGCAGTATCGGACGCTGCCGGAACGCGGCCGAATTCAATCACAGCCGCGGCGTCGGCCGTTGCCCAGTTGGCATCGCGCGACAAAGGCCGGACCAGTGTGGCGGAATCGCCGGACGCCTCACCGCCGTCGATTCCGGAATCCGTCGAACCCGTTGCGGCGGAGGCTGCTTGTTCGACGAGCCGCCGGAGTGCCCGAACCGCGTCCGACCGGTGTTCCGGGTCCGTGACTCCCGTCGATGACGACAACTGCCAGTTTCCGCGTGATTCCCGGACAGCCACGGAAACTCGGTCCGCCCTCAGGACGGCCGCGCCGTCGGTGGCGAAGACTGTCATGACGCGGTTTCGATCGAGTCCGTCGTTCATCGCCGTGACCAGATTCAGGATGCCCGAATAGCGGTCGGACATCTGAAGCATCCGCGAAAGCAGCTCGCGGCGATAAAGGTCAGCGATGACGTCGGCCAGCATCTGCAGCAGATCGGTCGACATGGGATCCGCCGGCATGGCATCCGCCGCGGACACGGCCAGCACAATTTGAACTTTGGGAACTACGTCCGCGCTGGAAATCAGTGTCGCTCTGACGTCGCTGCCGGATTCGGTTTCGTACGGTTCTTCGTCGAGTCTGACGCCGGTCGATTGAGCGATCGCCAGCGGTCGCCCGTCGCCGCCCATCGTCAGCAGCGGCGCGCGGCTTCCGGGACGGACGTCCCACACAGTCACCGCGCTGCATTCCGGCAGATCGCTGATTTCGCGCGTCAGGGCTGCCAGCAACTGAAACGCATCGTCCGGTGATGAGCATCGTCGTTCCGCCTGCTGCAGCATGGCGGCTGCGCGGAACTGGACGGTGGAAGAATCATCGATTGCCACAAACGCTGAACCTGTAACTGGCAAAAGCTGCCGGTTGGTATTCTTAGCCCAGATTCCGGGATTCATACCACAGCGCCGTTCAACGCTCAAACACCAGACGCCGCTGGCCATTCACGCAAATCGTCAAAGTCATTTGCCGATGATCCCGACACAGGCACTTCCTTGCGCGGTGCCAAACGCCTGCGCGTTATGCACATGACGATGATCGCGTCCGCACGGACCTGCGGCGCGGCACGTCAATGTCACGAATACGGCAACGTCACGAAACGGAAACTCCGCTTCGTGACAACGGCTGGCAGCGATCCTATTGAGCCTTTCTGAATGGATGTCGAAAATGGCGAGTTTCCATCAACAACGATTGAGTAACTCGACAGTTCCTCCTGCTGCAGGCGCTGCGCGGAATCACCTGCCGGCATCCTGCCTGATGCTGCTCGTGTCGGCGATATTCTTCGGCTGCACCGCCGCATCACCGGAAGTCTGGGAAACGACCGTCGGCAACGACACGACAGCCGTCGACAGAATCACCTCACAGATTGACAGCGCGAAGCCGGAGATCTTCGAAGTCAGCCAGTCCGTTGAACCGGTCACCGCGTTCACAATCGAAAATCTGACGGAAGACAGCTATCGCGACATGGACCTGAACGCCGTGCTGCGGACAGCGATGGAAAACTCCACCGTTCTGCGCGACATCGGCGGTGTGGTTCTCAGGTCTCCCGGCACGACAACGACACGCTATACCAGTCAGCTTCAGGAAACCGATCCGCGATTCGGCATGGAAGCCGCGCTAAGCGCGTTTGATGCGCAACTGGCGGCTTCGGCAGCGTTCAACAACAACAACCGCCTGTTTAACAACACCTTCTTTGCCGGCGGGACGCGTGCCTTCAGTCAGGACCTGAACGACTACCAGATCGAACTGTCCAAACTGACGGCCACGGGATCACGAGTGGCTCTTCGCGGAGTGGCCAACTATGACGCAAACAATGCTCCTGCGAACACATTCGCGTCGGCGTGGCAGAGCTGGCTGGAAGGGGAAATCCGCCAACCGCTGTTGCAGGGCGGCGGGCTGGAATTCAATCGGATCGCCGGCCCCGGCGGTACACCCGGCATCTACAACGGGATTCTGATTGCCAAAGTCAACAACGACGTCAACAACGCCGACTTCACTGTCGCACTGCGTGACTATGTCAGCAACATCGAAAATGCCTACTGGGACCTGTATCTGGCCTACCGCGAACTGGATGCTCGCAAGAAGGCGATGGAACACGCCCTGATCACCTGGAATTCCCGGAAGGCGACGGAACAGAATACTCAGGATCTGTCCGAAGAATCTCTCGCGCGACATCAGTATTTTCAGTTCAAGTCCGAAGTCGACGAAGCACTCAGCGGTCGCCTGCTGCAGGGAACGCAGACTCGCAACGGCAGCAAGGGCGGAACGCTGCAGTCCACCGGCGGAGTGCTGACGGCTGAACGCCGGCTAAGGCTTCTGATCGGTCTGCCGGCATCCGACGGAATGCTGCTGCGTCCGTCCGAAGAACCGACGATGGCGCAGATTCATTTCGACTGGCAGTCCGGAAGCCAGGAAGCGCTGACTCAGCGACCGGAGCTTGCCCGGCAGCAGTTGATCGTCAAGAAGTCGGAAATGGAACTGCTGGCAGCCCGGAACTTTCTGAATCCCCGGCTGGACGCGTTCGGCCGATACCGATTCCGCGGCTTCGGTCACGATCTGATCGCCAACGGATTCCAGGGCGGAACGGAACCCGCTTCGGCGCTGGGTAACCTGGTGACGGGCGATCAGCAGGAATGGGCTCTGGGCGTTGAGCTGACAGTGCCCATCGGATACCGCCAGGCTCACGCCGCGGTTTCCAATGCCGAACTTTCGCTGGCGCGAGCTCGCGCGATCCAGCGCGAACAGCAGCGGGAAGTCATCAGCGATTTGAGCGGCGCGATCGCCGACTCGGCCCGCGCCTACGTGGCCGTGCAAAACAACCTGAACCAGTACCTGGCCGCTCAGGAATATCTGAAGGCGCTGACAGTGCGGTCCAACCAGCGCATCGACGTTGACGTTGACCGGTTGCTGGATGCTCAGCGCCGCGTGGTCGAATCCGAAATCCGCTTCTTCCGCTCACGGGCCGAATACGCCGTGGCGCTGAAGAACATTCACTACGAAAAGGCGTCGCTGCTGTCGTACCGGGACCTGCGGCTGAACGATACGGAACCTGTCATTGCAGAACCGCTGCCGGTCGGCGGAGAAGTGTTCTTTGACGACGTTGTCCCCGGTGAGCCGCCGGTGGAGATCCCCGCCGAAGACGGTCCGTCGGAAGCCGTGCCCGCTCCCGATTCCACACCGGCGCCGGATGCCGCTGCAGATGATTCTCAGCCGGCGCAAAAGCAGCCGGCGATCGCCGTTGAGGAAATGCTGCACGCGATCCGTCAGCGCCGCGAGAAGAAATCCAGGGGCAGCAGAATCGCCGGCGGAGTGGCGGATCTGGCAGGCAAGACGGTCGCTTCGGCAGCATGGGCTGCCACGGCTCGCGAAATGGATCCGGCAACAACGTCCCAGGTCGTCCCGGATATCTCACTGACATCCGACGTCGGCAAGTTCTCACCGCTGCCTGGCAATGACGACGAACCCGCCGTCGGCGCCATGACTCCGATTTCGCTGACTCCGATTTCGCTTTCACGAGAAGTCATTTTGAAGCCAGAGCCCGCTGGTCAGGAAAACAGGCAGCCATCCGCAGAACCTCCGGTCATCGGCGAATTCACACCGCTGCCGCAGTAACGCCTGGCATGGCGCGTCAGCGGTCGAACTGGTCAATGTTCAGCGGACTAACCAGCTCCGAAGCATCGCGCTGTAGGGATTCCGCGGACGTGAATGCGACATAAAGCGTTCCCAGCGAATCCAGCGAACCTTCGACGGAGAATGCATTTTCCACCGCGCCGTTTTCGACGACGGTGATGGTCTTCGTCCAGTTCAGCGGTTCAAATCGTTCCGGTCTGTCGAGTGCGTCGAGCTTTCCGATTTCGATCCGCATGTCATGATGCGGCTGCTGTCCCGCCGGAACCGTACCTGGCGGCAGCCCGACGCCGATCTGCAGAACGCCGCCGCCGCCCTGCCGACTGCTCCACACCAGCATCTTCGGAAGCCCGTTGCCGGTGCCGCCAAACTCGATGGCGTGCTCACGACCATCCGCCTTTAGCACGTCGGTCAGCGACAGAAAATCATTCGGCACAGTTCGCTGCATTTTCCAGTGAGCACTGATGCCGATGCCGCGGTCCTTTGGCCACGGCGTCATCTGCAGCACCCAGCCAGGGCCGCCCTGTTCATAGGTGAACGTCTGAGTGAACTGGTCCGGCCGAAAGTCCGGCAGCCCCGCGGCGTGGACGTCAAACTGAATCTCCGCAGGCTGTCGCACGGGACGATAGACGTCATCATTGTCCAGCATGATGGTCACCGCCGCTGTGCCGAAACCATCCTGCACATCGGTCAGCCGGATCTTCGACATGGCTCTCAGTTTTGTCGGCGAATCCTGAACCGCTTCATCGGCGGCACTGCGTCTTGCGGTCGCGAAGAGTGGCGGCTGCTGACGCCAGATCTTTATTTTTCCCTGTTTCCAGTCGGGCTGGAGCCTGAAGTTATCGCCACCGCGAAGTGTCAGATTGCCGAGTTTCATGTCCGAAAATGTGACTGAGAATTCTCCAGAAGGAATCCCCTCGATCGCCGTTCCCAGCCTTGCGGACCGGCTGAACGGAGGACTTGAGCCGGTGATTTGGTATTCGCGGGGATCAAGTGCGCTGGTGATCCTGTCGAAGAGTTGCTCCTGGTTGTTCTCCGCATTCACGATCGGAAAATTCAGACCGGTTTCAAAGACACTCCTGAGTTGAATAAGTTCGTTTTCACGGCCCTTCAGATCCAGCGCCACGACGACGGCAGTATGCAGGTCGTCCCGATAGGCGTCCTGCAGTTCTCCGAGGGTCTTTCTATTAGCAGTTGTAATGCTGGGAAGTGCATCATCGTCTGCGGAGATAATCCTTGCCCGCTTCAGTTCAGCGGCATCGCCGATATCGCTCGCGGCGCCGTCTGTGATCGCAATGACCAGTCCGCTTTCTCCCGAGGCGAAACCGTTCGCCGCGCGCGTCAGTCCAAGTCCCAGCGGCGTCGATCCCCAGGGACGAACTTTTCGCAGTTGATCGTCAATCACCATGCGGAATTTCTGACGCGTTTCGTTCGTCAGGCGAGCGGGTTCGATGAGAACTTCGACGTCATCACGGTCTCGCAGATTCGGGGGCACGGGTCGACCAAAGAACTCCGGATAGTCAGGATTCGGCTGACCGGCTCCGTTGACTCGATGCCCGTAGACAATCAGCCCGGCGCGGTCGTCATCCTGCAGAGTTCCCAGAATCCGCGTCAGCGTGTTCAGTGCCGTGATCTGACGACCGGCACCGCTGAAATTCATGCTGCCCGACCAGTCGACGACAAACATGATCGGACGCACATCTTTGCCGTCGATCACGACACTTCCCGTATCGGCGTGGCGAACCAGGCGGATTGTCCGCTGGTTCGGCAGGCACGGATTCGCTCGAAAGGGACTGCCGGACCACACTTCGCCGCGGAAGAACACATCGGCCTCCAGCGGAACCGGTCCGCAGCCGTCGCTCCCCGGACTTGTCAGAATACGCACCATCATGTTGCGGGTCGCGGTCTGCGACGACATGGGA
The DNA here is from genome assembly GCA_041398785.1 of Planctomycetaceae bacterium. Taxonomy (NCBI): domain Bacteria; kingdom Pseudomonadati; phylum Planctomycetota; class Planctomycetia; order Planctomycetales; family Planctomycetaceae; species Planctomycetaceae bacterium. Next base: position 360,401 of record JAWKUA010000001.1, read on the forward strand.
ACGCTGACCGCCTGAGAATTCTGATCGACGCCGACGAATGGCGACTGGCTGAGCACCCGCACCGCCGCGATGCCATGCACGGACTGGTCATTCCGTCCGTTGACATTGATCGATGCGCTGAGTCGCTGTTGAGGCGCTTCACCAAGAATCAGCTCTTCAGCAGGTCCTGCGGAGTCGAATCGCAGGGCCACGACGTTACGCAGCCGATCGCGAAGGTCCTCAATCTGCTTTGACATCAGTTCCGCGATTCCGCCCTGAGCGGGCGTTCGCAGGTTCGATGCCAGTTGATCGGCCGCTGACAGCCAGCTTTCGGTCCGACGGAAGTACCAGTGCTGTTCGCCGGGCTTGTCGCCATCGTCAGGCTGCAGCCAGCGACTTTGAATCGACCGATCTGCATTCATCACACAATACTGAAACCGTCGAATTTGATTCGCCAGGACGGTCGGCGAGTCAGAGCTTTCCAGCAGAAACGTGACGTCGTAACCGCTGATCAGCAGGCGGGATTCCACGTCGGCAACGTCAAGCTTTCGGCGGCGATCGGCAAGTGACCCGGTTCCCGCGACGGCGGTTGCCAGCCGCTTGTCACGAACCTCCATCCAATGTTCGCGCACGAGTCCGGCCAGCGTCGCGCGTTGTTCGTGATCCGGCTGTGTTGCCGTTCGAAGATCGCGATATGCCGCTCGAAGCCGGTCGAGTCGCGCGGTGTCGCCGGAGACTGCCGCCAGCAGACTGTGAGTCTGCAGCATCCATGCCGCGTTCCATGCCGCGGCATCGTTGTCGCTGGATTCATCTGCAACGGACTCCCTGGCAGGGCTGCCTTCCGCAGCAGCCGCCGAAGTCGCCACTTCTCCGTCGAGACCCGTCACGATGCTCATCAGGTCGCGCCGCTGCTCGACAGACGACATTGTCAGGTCGAGCAGCCGCCGGGCACGATTGCGGAGACTAAGCTTCGCCGGAAGTTCGGCCGGAAACGACTTGCCGGCGTTGCCGTCCGAAATGCAGGTTGCGATCAGTTCCGTCGCGACCCTGGTCGCATTCGCGTGAGATCTCGACAATTCCCGCTCGGCGTCCTGCAGTTGCTGTGTCAGGACTCCGACATCGTTCAGCGAACCTGGCTGTGCTGACTTGTCACCGGCAAGCAGTGGTAATAGTTTTTCCGTGTCGCGAATCAGTTGAACCGTCGCCGCCGGTAGCGGCCCGTCGTCTGCCGCTCGCACCGGAAGTTCCGAGGCGCTGCCCGGTTCCAGGACGTCCAGGAAACTTTCCCGCGTCGTCTTCGGCAGTTCGTCCCGAACCGCAGCAGCGTAACGGGCAAGCGCAGTGATGTCGTCCAGCGCGAAGGACAGTGTCGTCAATGCCTTCTGGCGAGCTTCCGCGCGTGCCTGCAGTGCGCTAAAGAAAGCATCGGCGTTCTGCTGCCGCGTTGCCCGCGGAGGCTGGCTTGACGGTTCATCCGCCGCGACGGCGCTGTTGACGAACAGCAGATCTTCCGAAGTCAGCAGCAGGTTGTCGGCATCTGTGATCATAGGGCCGATGTTCTGCTCAATGCCGAAGGCTTCGGCCACCGCGTTTTCGGCTCGAACGCGCACGCCGGCGGCCGTCTGTTGTTCTTCGCTCGACGGAGCGGCGACACCTGCCTGCTGAAAAGGATACGACTGCAACTGCGAAGTCAGCACGTCTTCGGCGCTGCTGAGATCCGAGGCACCGTCCGCTTCGGACTTCCACAGATTTCTCAGCCGCTGTTCCGCCGGCAATCCGCGAAACCAGTCGGCTCGCAATCCCCGAGTCGCCGCGATTTCGTCGACCGCCGGGCTGGACTGTTCCAGCAGTTTCAATTGACCTTCGGCGACATCCAGCGCGGTTCCTGCGGGCTTTGTTTGTCCATCCAGCAGATTTCTTTGTGCGGACAGCAGTGATTCGGTGGCAGATCGCCAGCGCATGGGATCCCACAGAATTGCCGAACGAGCGGCCAGAGCTTCTCGCTGCTGCCAGAGTGACATCATCCGCTTCGTGAGCGTTTCATCGAGGGAGCCCGTCGAAGCTTCCAGCGCCGGAGGAAGGTTCTTCATCACAATGAAGTTCTTCCGGTCGTCCTGAACGTCAAGACTTTCCAGCGGCGGAAAGATGGCGACCTGCTGCCCTGCGACGCTGCGGTGTCCGCGAACCCAGGCATCGGTTTCTGACTGAACGAAGCGGCAGAATTCGGCGACGGTCAGATGTCCATCACCCTTCGCTTTGGATTCCGCCGCCTGATCGGCCTGCAAGGTGAATGCTCGGCGGACAATGCTTCCGAAAACTGTGCGGCCATCTTCCAGGGATCCCGCCTTCCAGTTCGTAGCGCCGTCAGAGGACGATGCCACAACGACCAGATTGTCAATGTCGTCCGGCCAGGTTCTTAACTGCCGGGTGATGTCCGAGCCGACCGTTCCCAGCCGCCAGTCCGGTTCCGTTTCCAGGTCAAGCAGCAGCAGCTTGTGCTGTTTTGGCCGACTGCTGAGCGATTCCTTCAGAGTGGCGAGATTCTGGAAATCCGAACCGACTCGCAGATCCGGACTGCCGTTGCCGACGACGCAAAACTGTGCTGAATCCCGGCCGGCGACCGCCAGCAGATTGACGTAGACAACAATCACGTGGGCATTGTCGATCGCAGAACTGTCAGCGCTGTCCGGTTGCGCGGCAAAAGACAACTCGGCGGGATGGCTGCTGGAGATTTCGGATGCCGAGAATCCCCGAGCCTTGTCGGCCGGGAAGCCGGGCGCGGAGCTGTACGAAAACTGCGGCGTCTCCCGCAGCAGATCGATCGTTACGAAATGCGTATGAACGGGAACATTCAGATTCCACAGATAGATACCCGCGCCGACAAAGACGGCCAGCAGAATGACGCCCAGTCCCAGCCGGGCGAGCCGTTTCCTGGACGGTCCTGAACTGCCCGGAGCGGCCGCGGCGCGGCGACCGGATCGCCGCCAGCTTCGACCGGCTGTTTCGTCCTTATCGCGGCGCGGAGCCGCGCCGCCACGCCAGCCTCTGCCCCGGCCACCGGTCATTGCCCTTCTCCCCGGAGTTTCGTGATAAAGATCCAGACGTTGGCCGCCATCAGCAGAGCCGCCGCGGCGAACAGAATTCCGGACAGCAACCGGGCTCGCGACTGTGAACGTTCCAGTTGCGGCGTCCAGGCAACGTCGGCTTCGGATTCGTTCAGCCGATCCAGCACGCCGCGCACAAATCCCTGCTCCGTCGATGCTTTTCCGGTTGCGGCGAAATAGCAGCCGTGCAGCCGGACTCCCGGTTTCACGATGCGGTAAAGGCTTTCTCGCAGCAGCGTAACCAGCGCCTGTTTGCGCTGACTGATTTCGCAAAGCATGTGAAACAGCTTGGGGTTGTCCTTGTTGTCAACGTCATTGGAAAACGCGGTGTAGACCCAGCCGCGGAACCACTGCATCGCGCGGTCGACAACCCAGCCGGCGTTGCCGTCGTTGATTTCCGCTCCGGCAGCGAACCGCGATCCGGCTCGCGATTTTCGCAGTCCCGGCTGCATTCGTTCGGCTCGCAACAGGAATTCCTTCATACCGGTCAACGCATCCAGTTCCGTAATCAGCGCGACGACGGGAAACTGCAACTGGAAGGCTTCGTGAACAGTCACCAGATCATCGCGAATCGCCGGAGCCAGCCGCCTGGCATAGTCCTGGTCCGATGCCCAGGAAATCGGGACCGCCTGCAGCATGCCGTTGATGGGGCAATAGGGCCGCCGCGATTCGGAAATCAGCCGGCACAGATGCTGCATGCGGCGGATGCCGACCATGGTGTCGATTTCGGAAATCGGGCGAAGTCGCTTCTTTCCATATCCCTTGGCGACCGTGTTCAGCCCGGAGAAAGTCTGCATGGCTTTTTTCAGACTGCCGGGAGACATTGTTCCGAAGAATCCTCCGATACTGCCGGCCATGGTTCCCGTCATGGTTGCCGTGGGAACCGCTGCCGGCGCGGGGGCGAGTTCGTCGGGCATCGACATGATTGTGCCGGTTCCCGTCTGCGGCGGACGAACGGCAGCGGGTTTCAGGGAACCGGCCTGCTGCGTCGCGGTGACTCCGCCGGGAAGAGCCATCATGGTACCGCCGCCGCGGAATTCCCCGGAAACCGAATTGCTTTCGTCGATCGAACCGTGCTGGCAGTTGGTTGTGCCGATTCCCGTACAGGAAATAAAGATGGCATCATCGTGAGCGTAGACTCGCAGTACCGCCGACGTCTGCGACACCGGCGGCGCGACCACCTTCCACTGAATCCCTGAAGCGGCGTCAAAAGCGCTTTGTTCCTGCTGCGGCGTCAGACCGTTGACCAGAAACAACGGCAGTTCGTCAATGTACAGACGCTCGCGATCCAGCGCGTCCAGAGCTTCGTGCCAGTCGCGATCGATATCAGTGAACTCCGACTCCTCTTCGATACCCAGCAGTGTCGAAAGGTACAGCAGAACTCGCACAATGGCGTAAATCACCAGGAACACCAGGCCGCACCAGATGCGATTCATCCAGCCGATCGTCAGCCCCATTTCTCCGATCCCCAGCCCGCGTCGTATCCCATCGCTGAAGATCGACAGCAGGATGAAAACAACCGCCACGGCCGTGTAGTGGATGGCCAGATACAGCTTCGGCGAAACGATAGCCGACTTGGGGACGACGCCGCAGATCAGCCGCAGCCAGTCCATTGCCTTGTAGAAGAAGTGCAGCATGTGAGTTCCACGTGATTCCAAAAAACGTCAGTAAATGTGAGACCCAAAGATGTGTGGTTCGATGATCGAAAAATGCATGCGAAGACGTCCGAAAGACTTTTGACGGGGCCTCCGCGTATCCCCTGGCAGGAGCCGCTTCACGCGAGCCCAAAATCAGGTTCCAGCGAGATTCCGCCCCGGATTGGCGAACTGCCGCGGGACGTTCTTCCGGATAGTCATTCTCCCCGGCAAGGAAAGAACGAAGCGGTTGTCGCTGATCGTATTGACAACTTGAGTGACCGCGAACGTGTTGTTCGTCACCAAATCTCTATTCCGCCGCGACGGTAACCGACCCTTCTGTAATTTTGATCCCGGACTTCGAACCCGATTTCTTGGTGTATGAGTTCTTCCATGTCAGGTCGTATGTTCCTGGCTGCAAATCGGAAAACGTGACGCTGCCCCCTTTGCCGGGGCTCTTTTTCATTCCGGGAGTCGGGCCCTTCAACTCCACGTCAAAAACTGCCCGGCTGCTGAATGTCACCACGACGGCACCGAGATTCGGCCTGGTTTCCTTCATTTCCGGCCCGGGTTCACGGTACAGCAGGACTCGCCTGCTGTCCTGCACGAAAAGTCCGACGCGGTTGGTGACCTTCACGTACAGTTCGGCAGTCTGCTGGTTTCGCTGCCTCTGGTTTGGCGGCACGGGCGGGACCAGTGAGCCCAAATCAGCGGGCGGGAATTCGAAGCGAGCCTGCTGTTCCGGTTCAAACACGCCACCTGATTCGGGCAGCGGAATCTCCTTCAGCTTGCCTTCATCAAAGCCAACGGCGACGCTTTTGATGCCGGACTGGTCATCTCTCACGCGGACAGAACCTCGCAGAGTTTTCGTAACATCCTGATCGTTTCGCGGCAGCTCAATCTGAACAATTTCGGGTTCCGATACATCGAATGTGAACGCCGCGTCGTCGCTGCCCAGATCGGCCGGCGGTTCCGTCTGCCGTAACGTGCTTCGCAGCGTAAACCGACCTTCCCCCAGTCGCGTCCTGAAGTCCGAAAAGTCAACTTCCGGCAGCTTCGTGTCCGTCGACAGCAGCCAACCGACGCCTTCACCGGGCCGGACGATGGCGCTGCTGACTCGCGGTCCCCGGAGCTTAATCAGCGGATAGGATGTTCGTGAATTGTTGCCCTGCAGGACTTCCACGCGCACCAGGTATTCGTTGCCGCTGCCCAGAGATTCCGTTCCTCCGTGGATTTCGACTTCGCCGCGGAATTCGGCTGTTTTCCAGTCCGCTCCCAGCAGTAATTCGTTGTTGAGCCATTGTGCCTTGACAGCATCGGGGTTCAGCAACTGCAGGTCGGCATGGATCGAAGGGTGTTCGCCCTGGAGCAACTCGGGATTTCCTGAGCGGCTCAGTTTCCAGCGCCACGCTGCGGGGACTCCCGCCGCGGACACGCTGAATTCCAGGTCGCTGTTTCCGCCGCGCAGCTCCTGTTCAATCTGCGGCTGGAACGTAATGCGAGCGATCTGCTCCGATTCCAGGTCGGCCAGGCCGCTGAACGGAACTTCGACAAGATTCTGCAGCCCGCGATTCAGTTTGACGTCAACAGGAAGCTTCGCCGGACGCAGCACGCTTTCATCCAGAATGGTGTTGCGTCTTAAGGGAATGGACAGAGTTCTGGACGACGCATCGTACTGCGGTGTCGGTCTGACAACGTACTGGTCGGCTCCATACGGATCCGGGTAGACGTCGACCTGAACCGTGGCACTTTTGCCGGCCGGCGACAGCGGCGTCACACGGAACTGCAGCCCATGGGAAATCAGAAACTGCGGGGCTGCGGGAGCTGCTGCTGCGGCCGCTGGTGGTGCCTGACCTTCGGCGGGAGGCAGCAGCGGAATCGCGGCTTCGTTGTCCGTTTCGGAGAAGCTGACCGTACGCTTCGCGCCGATTTCGGTCAGTTCGCTGTTTTCATCCCGGACAAAGATCTGAACGTCGGCCTGCGGCATGATGTCTCCCGGCGGACGCACCAGCCTCACGGATAACGGCAAGGGAGCGTCAGCGGGCGTTTTTGGAATCAGCTCGAGCAGTTTTCCGTTGGCACCAATGCGGGACAGGATCTTCTTGTTGCCGGAGTAAAACGCGATATCCCACAGCGACGGGTCAGTGGCCGGAAACACGGTGAGCGACGTCGTTTCCTGAACGATGCCGTACGCGTCGACTCGGACGATCACGACCGGTGCCACCTGCTTCAAATGCGAACTGCCTGAACTCGCGACGGACAAGCGCAGCAGATTGTCGGCGGCGGGATGCAGCGTCTTCCAGCGACCGTCGCCGGGATCCTGCCGAGCACCCTCCGGTCGCATCAATTCGCTGAAGACGTAGATCGAGTCACCTTCCGGCACTCCGGCAATCGGCACGGTTACGGAACCGGCGTCCGACGTTTCCAGCCGCTTTGAGATAGCGGCCAGCGCGCTGACCGGACGTGCTGCTCTGAGATCAAACAGTTGTCTTAACCGCTGGGCGTAGTCGCCGACGGAAGAGTGGCGTTGCAGATCATCCTGAATCAGCGACCGGAAATCTTCTTCCGATGTCAGCAGCGCAGGGGCTTCGGTATCCTGACCGCTCAGCAGCGAATTCCACGCACTGCGCAGCCGTGTTCCCAGGACCACGCGGCTCTTAATGGCATCAATCGTCCGTCCGTCCGACGCTTCATCCCTCTGCAGGTCGGCCACCAGTTGTGACCACAAAGTCCAGAGTTCCGTATCGGCATCCGAGTATCCCGTGGCGGACAGCGCCCGGATTGACCAGAACGCCATCCAGAGGCCGGTTTCCGACATCCCCTGGCTTCGAGTTCCGCCGGAAGGCGACACCTTCTGCAGCGCCAGTGAAATCTGTTCGCGCTGTTCGAATGAGACCCACGGATCGTTCAGAACATCGAACTGCTGGTCGACGGCAAGGCTGCCTCGCGATGCGGACGCGAACATTCCTTCGGCGACGCTGCGAAGACGAGTGAAGCGGGTCACCTGATCGTCGACACCGACCGGGCTGCCCTGAGGTTCCGACAGCGCGACCATGTCGTCGAAGCTGCCCTGCAGATTCGTGCTGTTCAGCACTGCCTGAGGAAAACTGCGAACGTTCACCGCAGCGCCGCCTGTCGCGTCCGAAATCTGCGATGCCGATGTCAGTTCGTTGCCGGACAGCACGACTCGTTCCTGCTGCTGAGCCAGCAGCTCCAGCAGCGCCGGCAATTCGGCGTGTTTTGCGTCCAGAACCGCCTGATCACGATTGATGGTCGCAGCGGTTGTCTGAGCTTCACCGAGAATTCGGTTGGCTTCATCAAGTTGTTTCTCCGCCAGAGTCAGCGCTTCATCGCCGACGGCCAGCCAGCGTTCGGCGGCTGTCGTCCTGATCAGCGCCTGTTCGATGTTGGTTTGGATCCGATTCCAGGCCGCCGCACGAAGATGCTCACCACCGGACGCGAAGCCGGTAGCGAGACGAAGTGTCTGCCGCCTTGCCGTCAGGATTTTCGAAAGCAGCGACAACGCCCGGGAACTGCTCTGAGCGCGCGGAAACAACTCGTTCAGCGCCACGAGTTCATGAGGCCACTCGTCTGAGCGCCACGCGCCGCTGCGATTCAGGTTCTTCAGAAACGCGGGCCACTGTTGTATCGCCTCGGTGCGCTGTTCGGCCGGCAGTTGATCAAAGGACGCTGCCAGTTCCTGCAGATGGTCACCGACAAGCCAGTCGATGAACTGCAGCCGGTTGCGGTCCTCGGCGAAATAGTCGCGGGCGGGGGTCAGGCGATCTCCTTCCTGAGCACTCGTCACCTGATCCATCACGCCCCGCGGGTCCGGCGGCCGAGTTCTGTTTTCGGCGCCGCCGGCATCCTTGTCGGAGGTGTCTTCGGCCAGCGGCGGCTGAACCCACAGTCGCAGTTCCTGAAGTTCCCGCGACACGACGGATGAAGTCGCACCGCCAACGGTTTTCTGAATCGTGCGTATCAGAGCGTCGGCCGAGTCGTGGCAGCGAGCGAACGTGTCGTCGTCATTCTGCCGGAGTGCCAGGTCCGCACTGAGCAGCAACTGCTGGAGATTCAGCCATTCGCGCCATGCCACGGCTGCGGCGATTCCCTGTTCGCGCAATTCATCGCGTTGTTTCCACAGCGCTGCCATCTTTTCCGAAGGAGTCGCGTCGCGCGGCCGGGAGGCGGTCGATTCCGCGGCGGGAGCGTCGCCTTCAGCAGCCGCCGGCTCCTCAGTTTTCTCTGCTGATTCCGAGGCCGGGGCCTTATAAACGACCTGAGTCAACAGGCTGGCGCTGGACGCCGTCCGGCCACCGTCGAACCGGGCAATCGTCTGCGTGCCCCCGAACGATTTCGCGTCAACGGAGCTTCGGATGGCGGCTTCCAGATCGCCGATCGTCTCTGCTTTCCCGTCTTGAAAAGCCTGTGCGACGGCGTGGCCGAATGCCGTTCCGGAGAAGGAAATCCGATCCGGCGTCGCCGGACTGCCCGGTTCGGCGGGCGCAGTTGTTTGGGGAGTCCTGGAAATGACCGGCCAGTTCCGTTCACCCGACGCCGCGGAACAGATCACTGTCAACCGGCGGTACGGATGATCTTTGGCGTCACCGTCTTTGGCCGATTCCAGAATATGTCGAACAACGGCGACGTTGTCGTTGGCGAGGACTCCGGTCGTCAGACCGGGGCGTGTCTGCGAAACGTCCAGCAGCAGAACAACGCTGGCAGGTGACGATTCCAGCAGCGTGTCGAGCAGCGACCGCAGCGAGGTATCGGCATCGCCCGAGCCGGACAGCAACTGCAGGTCCAGCACGTCATCTTTTTCGATCTGAGCGACGGCATTGACCGAACAATAGACGACCAGTGCCGCGTTCCTGGGAACGTCCGCCAGATCGGTTTTCAACTTTGCCAGGTCGGTCTTCACCGGAGCGGCGACGCGAGCACTGTTCTGTTCATTCAGGCCGGTGAAAACCGTCTGCAGTTGTTCGACATCTCCCAGCGCGGCCGAGTTCGGAGACAGTCGCTGCTGTTCGTATCCGGTTTCCACAATGCTGACGAACTGCACCGGCGTTGTTGAACCCGGCCAGATGATCCAGATGCCGAACGACAGCAGCAGGAACAGCACTGCCGCAAGTCCGGCAATCTTCTGTTTGCGGCTGCTTTTGCGTCGACGTCCGCCGCCGGGCCGCCAGTTGCGTGAGTGGGATCTTGAGGACACGATTCTCAGCCCGATGGGTTCTGATTTGCGAATCAGCGAGTGCCACGTTTGATGAACGCCGGACACGTAGGCAATCGTATGCTATCAAGGCCGGGCGGCATGGCAAAAGGAACAGCAGCGGATCGGCGTTGGCAAGATTTCACCGCCAGCAAGCCATCAACTCACGAAATCTCCGGCTTGCCTGGACTGCCTGGTTCGACTGAGAACGCGGCGGCGCCGGAGCTTTACTCGCGGCAACGCACTGGCACCGCGAAAGGTGCGATCATCCTGATAACCGGACGTCGTCGCCCTCTTGCGTGACAGATGCCTATTCGGCAGTGTGGAATCGTCGGCCGCAACGGCGTACCGTAGCAGCGGGATCGTGGCACGACGACGTGCCCGAACCTGCCGGGCGGCAACACGGCGGCACGACGTCTGATTTCCCGATCTCCTGAATCGGAGACCTCTCTTATGGTGCATGACGACAACCTGGACACGTCGATGCCGTCGGTGGATCGCGTCAATGAATTGCTGGACCGCTGGCAGGCCGCTCGCAGAGATGGCAGGGAGTTGAGTCCGGAAGAACTCTGCCGCGACTGTCCCGAAATGCGCGGACTGCTGGAATTGAAGATTCACGCGCTGCAGAGAACGGACACGGTGGTGAGCGACGATCCGGATTCGGAATTCAACGCTGAAGGAAGCAGCGAAACTCTGTGTGTGAACAGCGAAATCACGGATCTGGCATTTCACGCAAAGGGCGGTCTGGGAGCCGTCTACCGCGCGACGGAGAAGGAACTCAACCGCGAAGTCGCCGTGAAGTTTCTCCACCGCAACCTGGTTGACAACCTGGAATGCCAGCACCGGTTTCAACTGGAAGCCGAAGTCACGGGACGGCTCGAACATCCCGGCGTCGTTCCATTGTACGGCATTGGCCGCGCGGACGACGGACGGCTGTTCTACTACATGAGGTACATCGATGGCGAAACACTCGACGACGCCATCTGTCGGTTCCACAAGGCTCGAACCGGTCGAAAGTCGCTGGGAACTCACAGCGTGGAATTCCGCAGACTGCTGACCTGCTACGTGTCCGTTTGCCGGACCATCGCGTACGCGCACAATCGCGGCATCGTGCATCGCGATATCAAACCGGCCAATGTCATGCTGGGACGCTACGGTGAAACAATCGTTGTCGATTGGGGCCTGGCGGTACCGGTCATGCGCGATGACCGATTTCGGCTCAGCGGCGAAGCGACTCTGATGCCGCAGTCCGGTGGCAATTCCGGAACATCCTCAGGCGCGGGTGTGGGGACTCCGGCCTACATGAGTCCCGAGCAGATGACCGGTCTGGCGCCGACTCCTGCCTGCGACGTCTACAGTCTTGGTGCGACGCTGTACCGCATTCTGACGGGCGAACCGGCGTTTGTCGCAAACCGAGCCGAACGGCTGGCGTGGCTTGTGCTGCACGGCGATTTTCGAAAGCCGCGGGAAGTCTGTCCCGCCGTTTCGCAGACTCTGGAAGCCGTGTGTCTGAAAGCCATGGCGCTGCAGCCGACAGCGCGATATCAGACAGCGCTTGAACTGGCTGACGATGTCGAAAACTATCTGGCCGATGCTCCGGTCACGGCGTATCCCGAACGACTGACTCAGAAAATCCGCCGCTGGGCGCGACGCCACAAGGCTGCCACGCGGTCCGTTCTTCTGGCGGCGGTGGCGATTCTGCTCATCAGTTTCTTTTCCGCCCTGCGAATGAAACGCCTTGCGTTTCTGGAATCGGAAGCTCGCGAAGAAGCAAGCCGTCTGTACGTCACGGCCGAGGAAGCGCGAGAGACCAATCTGAAGAACTCCGCCGGCTTTCTGGCACAGGCGATCGGGTACGAGATCGATCGGCGCTGGCGACTTCTGGAAACCGAAGTCCGGTCCGAGGAACTTCGTCGGATGGTCCAGGAAATCAACGCCAATTCCGGCAACGCCGTGCTCCGGCGCCCGCTGCAAAGCTGGCTGAACGATCGCCGTGTTCTGAAGGAAACCGCGGTGCAGAATTCCGCGTGGTGTGTCTACGACGCCGACGGAATTCAGGTCGCGCGGTCGCCGCGAGCGGACAGTATCGGCAGAAATTTTCGGCACCGCGACTACTTTCACGGCTTCGGTCGCGACCTGGACGGTGGCGACGAACGGCTGAACGAAGTCCGGCCGTTTCAGTTCGTGCTGGACCGCGTCAGCGGACAGGATGCCGTTTATATGTCCTGCGTGTTCGAAAGCACCAACACGCGAACTCTGTTTGTTTCGTTCACCGCACCGATCTGGGACAAGCCGGAGGAAGCTGATGATCGGTCACCGATCGGAGTGTTTTCGCTGCCGGTCGAAATCAGCCAGTTCGACATGCCGCCGAACGCGATGCTGTTTCAACTGGACAACGATCCCTTTGAAGACAAGCCCGGGCTGATTATCGCTCATCCGCAACTCGGTGATCGCAGCGAGAACGACCTTCCGCCGCGCGTGTCCGACGATGTGCTGGAACTGGCCCGCGTGCTTCGCAATGAGCGGCTGCGGTCTCGACGAGCGGGCAGCGTGTCCGCGTCCCGGCAGGACGCCTTCATTCGGGAATTCGCGGACCCAATCACATCGCAGGTGGCTCCGGCGGTCATCGAACCGATTGTCGTACCGGGTCGCCCGGAAGTCATCGCCGACACCGGCTGGTTCGTTGTCGTTCGCGAACTGTAGAGACGCCCGGTGGATCAGTTGATGCCATCATCCGTCGTCGATGGCTATTCCGACGTTTGTCCCAGAATATGGTCGACCATGCGTTTCACGTATTCTCCTGACGCATTCATCGACTTCACAGTTTCCTTTGCTGCAGCCGCGGCGGAGCCCATATCGTCCAGTTCCACCAGCGCGGCATGACGGACAAATTCGCTGTTGTCGGACAGTGCTGTCACCACTGTCGGTAGTGCGTCTTCGGTTCGGCCCGCGCGATGCAGACCTCGCGCGGCGGCAACTCGCACGGCCCCGGATGCATCGGTCAGCCGAGCCGTCAGCGTGCGGATGTCCTCATCGGAAACGGCTGGCAGGTTTCCAAGTCCCGTGGCAGCCCACCAGCGGACAGCCGCATCATCCGACGCCGCGGACGCTCGCAGAGTCGCCGCGTCCTCAGCCGCGGGTTGGCGAGCTATCAGAGCAATGTTCAGCAGTTGTTCGCAGCGCTGCTGGCCGCCATTCTGATGCAGAATTCCCCAGCGGCTGCCGATCTGCTGTTCTTCCGCATCCAGGATCGGCTCGGGAATCAGCTGAGCATCGCGAACATCCAGTTGCCAGCGACTGCATTCCTGCTGCAGACGAGCCAGCAGTTCGGCGCGCTGCGGATCACCCGCCAGATTGTGAAGTTCGAACGGGTCGTTCTGCAGATCATACAATTCGTCGGCCGGACGCTGAGGCGCCAGAAACTGAGCAGACTCCGGGTGCAACCGACCTTCCGCCAGCAGTCGCCGCATTTCCTTTCGGACAACGCTGTTTTCGGAATAGCCGATGTGCTGCAGAGCCGGCCGCCACGGCATGAAGTTTCTGACGTACCGATACCGGTCGTCTCGCACGGAACGCACCATGTCGAACCGCTCATCCACGCGATCGCGGGCACCGTAAATGTACCGGCGCGGTTCCGGAAGATTCGGTCCCAGAAACGGCTGGCCGAACATGTGATCGGGAACTTCGACTCCGGCCAGATTCAGGACGGTCGGCCCCAGATCGATAAGATTGATGAGTTGATCGCTGACGCTTCCGGGAACGCCCTGACCGGCGACGCGATACTTTTCCGGGACGCGAGCGATCATTGGCACCAGAGTACCCGTGTCGTAGATCCAGCGTTTGGCTCGGGGAAATCCGTCGCCGTGGTCGGACCAGAAGATCACAATCGTGTTGTCCGCCAGACCGGCTTCATCCAGTTCCCGCAGGTAGTTTCCGGCGGTTTCGTCCATCACCATGATCAGATCCAGCAATCGAGCTTCCGCGGCTCTCACATCCGGTGTATCGGGATAGAGCGGAGGGACGACGATCTTCGCGGGATCGTGCAGCCGTTCTTTGGGAATCCCCTCGACGACCTTTTCCCAGTTGGCAGGCCAGATCCGGCTTTCATGCGTCATCGTCAGATTGAACACGGCAAAGAACGGCTGATCGTCGCTGCGCCGGTTTTTCCAGTGAGCCTTGTTCGACGATTCGTCCCAGACGTCTTCAACCTTCCAGTGGAAGTTGTAGTCGGTCTTCGAATTGTTTGTGCAGTAGTATCCCGCCTGCTTCAGGTACTGTGGAAAGCACTTGACGTGTTCCGGCAGAGTCGCCTTCGACCGCATGTGATTCGCTCCCAGGCCGATCGGGTACATTCCGGTGATGATGCCGGTCCGGCACGGAGCGCAGACTCCGTGGGGCGTGAACGCTCGCGTGTAGCGGACTCCTTCCGTGGCCAGACGGTCCAGATTCGGAGTGGTTGCGTTCGCGTCTCCGTAACAGCCCAGATGCGCACTAATGTCTTCGCAACTGATCCACAGGATGTTGGGACGGTCGTCAGCCGCGCACTTCGTCTGGCGGCAGGGAAACGCGGCCAGAATCAGAACAACGGCGGTCAATACGCAGCGCATGGAGCAGGTTCCCGATGAATTGCGGCAAGTCAGCAACAGACACCTCCCATAGTGCCACCAGTTGCCGCGACGATCAAGCATGACCGACCCGTTCACCGGAATCCGATGCCTGCCGCGACTGCCTTGTTTCGGTTGACCGACAGATCCATAATCACGGCCGCAGCGCTGCGACCGGCGGCATTTCGTCCAGCGACACTCGAAGCGGCTTTTCACTTCGACGATTCCATTCCTGTCCCAGGTGAGTCCATCACAATGAAAACGACTGTTTGCTTTTTGTGCCTCGGTTTCATGCTGGCATCCGCCGGCGCAAACGCGGAAGTCCCCGGCGCGGAAGCCTTTGGAAAGACAAAAGACGGAGAAGCCGTGGAAAGCTATACACTAAAGAGTGATCAGGGTCTTGTTGCAAAAGTCATCACACGCGGCGCCACGCTGGTGGAGCTTGATGTGCCTGACCGAAACGGGCGGTCTGCCGATGTTGTCCTGGGTTTTGACACCGTTGCCGGATATGAATCTGACGACAATCAGTACTTCGGCACAACCGTCGGGCGAGTCGGAAACCGGATTGCAAAGGGCCGATTCACTCTGGACGGTAAAGAGTATCACCTGGCCATCAACAACGACCCCAACCATCTGCACGGCGGAGTCGAACGAAGTCTGGACAAAGTGGTGTGGGCCGCTGAACCGTTCGAAAACGATCGAGGCCAGGGAGTGCGATTTTCCTATACAAGTCCCGACGGCGAAGAAGGCTATCCGGGAACTCTGCACGTCGAAGTCAGCTACTTTGTTCCCAAATCCTCAAATCGTGTTGGTATCCGGTACCGAGCCACGACCGACAAGGCGACTCCCGTCAACCTGACGAATCACAGCTATTTCAACCTGGCAGGAGCCGGAAGTGAAACCGTGCTGGATCACACGCTGATGCTGAACGCCGACAAGTACACTCCGGTTGACGACACACTGATTCCGACGGGAAAGATTGAATCGGTGGAAGGTACGGAACTGGACTTTCGGAAAGCCAAACGCATCGGCGACGACATCGGCCCGCTGACAGACACCGGCGCAATTGGTTTCGACCACAATTTTGTGCTGAACGAGAATGGCGGCGATCGACGTCGCCGGCTGGCCGCCGTGCTTACGGATCCGGGTTCCGGCCGCGTGCTGACCGTGCGGACCACCGAACCGGGGGTCCAATTCTATTCGGGCAATTTCCTGAAGGGCCAGAAGGGCAAAAACGGTCGCACATACGCTCACCGCAGTGCGCTGTGCCTGGAAACTCAGCACTATCCGGATTCCGTCAACCACGAGAATTTCCCGACGACAATTCTGCAGCCGGGGCAGGAACTGCGCAGCTCGACCGTCTTCGAATTCAGCGTGGCGGATTAGATTCGCGGACCGCTGCCCGCTGCCACAGGCCGCGATAGATTGGCAGACCCAGTTTCCTTTTTTTGCGTTCGAAACTGGTCTGATAGTCCATATCGTGGCCGGGGCTGCGTTCCGCCGGCGGTTCCAGCGCGGTGAACTGCAAGTGGCTGTTCATCAGATCGCTGATGATGTCGAAGTATTCCGCCACGTCGGACCAGGAATGCACTTCCCCGCCGGGCCGGACAACTCCTGCCAGCATGTCGACGAACTCCGGTGTGAACAGCCGGCGTTTGTGGTGACGCTTCTTCCACCACGGATCGGGAAAGTACACGTGCGCCGCGTCGACGGAATGCGGTTCGATCATTTCCGTCAGGACTCGCCGACAGTCACCGCCGATCACGCGGGCATTCGTGAGTTCGCCCTTCATCAGGCGAGTCGCCGTGCGGCGGCCTTCGCGATAGTCGATTTCCAGTCCCAGATAATTGATGTGCGGATTGGCCGTCGCCGCGGTGTGCAGAAACAGGCCGCGCCCGCAGCCGATGTCGAGCTGAACCGGGTTGTCGTTGCGGAAGAAGTCGGACCAGTCAAGCCGGTCACCGACGTCGGCGATTACCTGGAACCACGGCTTCAGCGGTTTGATGGGGGCCGTCTGCATCAGTTCAGCTGCCCTCGTCGCCTTCCACCACGGCGCGGTTCACGGTGACGCCCAGCATTTCGCCTTCAAACATCAGTTGTCCGTCGACGAATCCCTGGAACTGAAACTGCGCCAGCCTGCGAGCTCGCACACGAGTCACCTGCGCCACCAGATCCAGCCTTGAGCCTGGAAAGATGGGCTTCCGAAAGCGAACGGAATCCATGCCGCCGAACCCCAAATAGTCGCCGCCGATCAGGTCGTACTTTCTGGCGTAAAATCCCCCCAGCTGCGCCGCGCTTTCACACTGGACGACGCCGGGCATCAGAGGAAAGTCCGGCATGTGGCCGCGGACCCAGAATTCCTGATCGGTGATCTGCTTGTAGCCGACAATCAGGTGTTTCGGTTCGTCGACATGAATTATCGCGGTCAGTTGCTCCATCTCGTGACGCTGCGGATTGATCTCCCGAATATCGTCGATGGAAAACAGCGGCCTGGAAAAATCAAACCGGCTCATGTCGACCAGTGGTTCAGATGGCATGGACGAAACTCGTGGTGGTTACTTCGGCTTCAGAAGGGCACGGAACAGCCGCCGGTAACGCTCAGCGGCCTCCGACGATGTCTGAGATCTGGGTCAGATCCGTCACCAGGCGATCGGGGCGAGTTGCGGAATCCTTGAGCATTTCGACAGGAGCTTCAAGCCCGTTTTTTTCCGCGGCCAGCAGCGCCGTTTTCATTCCCGCAGCCTTTGCGGGAACCAGGTCCGTGGTCAGCCGGCAACTGACGTGCAGCGTTTCTTCGGGAGCAATGCCGATGCTGCGAAGTTCCTCGCATGCTGTGGAAAACAGCGACTTCGACGGCTTTTTGACACCCAACTGATGGGAAAACAGGATCGTCTCGGGACAAAAAACGGTCGGCAGCGGCGGGAGTGTACCCTGAGCTCCCAAAGCCCGCAACAACTGCACCATCGTGAACGACTGACCGTCCGCCAGCAATCCCTGCTGAATCTCCAATGCGGCCAGGTCCGTCATTACCTGCACCGCTCCGCAGCGAGCCTCCAGCGCCTGCAGATTGCAGTGAAAGAAGTACGCGATCTTCTGGCACAACTGACGGACGTCTCCATAGATTCCGGCGTCGTAGCTGTAATCCTTGTCATACAGCCGATCGACGATGCCTTCCCAGACATCCACCAGGTCGACGTCGGTGAAGTCGCCGCGGCGTTCGGGCGCCATCATCGACAGCCGCTGAGCGTAATCGCGGTACTGATTGATCATCGATTTCCACGGCGGCCCCGGCTTGCGGTACATGCTGTGCCACATGTGAAATTCGTGAATCGTCTTGTCCAGAGCAATCTGCAGCCGCACTTCGTCATTCGGAAACAGCGAGAACCCGCCGTCGGAAGTCCGCAGGATCGTTCCATAGACATCCCACAGCACGGCACGAATTCCCGGCAGCGGCTTCAGCTTCGGCACTGCCCTGACAGGTGTGGGAGCCGGCACCGAGGGCCAGATCAAATCCCGTTCGTCCAGTGAATCAGCGTACTCAGCAAGCGACAGTGGCATTTGTGGAAATGGAAAAC
The DNA here is from genome assembly GCA_041398785.1 of Planctomycetaceae bacterium. NCBI lineage: Bacteria > Pseudomonadati > Planctomycetota > Planctomycetia > Planctomycetales > Planctomycetaceae > Planctomycetaceae bacterium. The sequence goes on from JAWKUA010000001.1 coordinate 378,509, forward strand.
GACAAAGAAGCGGCAGACAACTTCCGCCGGCGGCACCGGACGATGCGATCCGGTTTGCAGCGCGCAGAAGTCGGAAGTCGAAGGTGTCCGCCGCGACCGGCGGAATTCTCAGTTGTGGTCGGAGCGTAGCCCGATTTTCAGGCCGGGAAAAGCCTTCCCCGGCGACCGAATTCGACATCCCGGCAAAACCATCACAGGAGTCCCGACAATCCGATTTCCACGAAGAAACTGACGCGCCGCGTGATGGCTGTCCTGCTAATCTTCGCCCGTCCCGGATACAGGTTTGTCAGGAAAGGATGATCATGACACACGGTTTCCGAATCGCCGTCGCGGCGGCTGTCGTCTGCTGTCTTGGCTCCGCGGGCTGCGGTCCCGATGCGGTCCCCGTTCAGGAGCTGTCGACGTCAGCCGATGCAATTGCCCCGGCGTCCCCGATCGTGGTTTCGCCCGACGACTGGCCGTGGTGGCGAGGTCCGACATTCAACAATGTCGCTTCGGATCAGTCCGTGCCGACAACCTGGAACGAATCGCAGAACGTCGTCTGGAAGACTCCAATTCCCGGCAGGGGACATGGTTCACCCACTGTTGTCGGAGACCGGATTTTTCTGTGTACGGCCGACGAGAGTCAGCAGCGGCAGCTCGTGCTGGGGCTGGATCGCGGCACCGGAGAACAGCTCTGGGAAACTGTGGTCCATTCCGGAGGACTTCCCGGTCGGCGTGAAATGCATCCCAAAAGTACTCACGCGAATTGCACCGCCGCCTGCGACGGCTCGCGCGTGTTTGTCGCATTCCTGAACAACGAGGAAATCACTGCCACCGCGCTGTCGACGGAAGGAGATATTCAGTGGCAGACGAAGCTGGGACACTTCGGTTCGAAATTCGGATACGCTCCGTCGCCGTGTCTGTTTGAATCGCTTGTCATCATCGCCGCTGATAATCGAGGCGGCGGCTTTCTGGCGGCTGTCCATCGTGAATCGGGCGAGATCGTCTGGCGCAAGGCTCGCAATAATGTCGACACGTATTCGTCCGCGATCGTGACAGTCGTCGCCGGGAAGCCGCAACTGCTGATTAGCGGCGATAACAAAGTCGCCAGCTACGATCCGTGGACCGGAAAGGAATTGTGGGACTGTCCGGGCACGGCCGAAGCCACGTGTGGAACCGTCGTCTGGAAGGACAATCTGGTCTACGGCAGCGGGGGCTATCCGGAACAACAAACGCTGTGCGTCGACGCCGCGAGTGGTCAGCCGGTATGGGAAGACGGCGTGAAGTGCTACGAACAGTCCATGCTGGTCGCCGGTGACTATTTGTATGCCGTCACCGATGACGGTATCGCGATGTGCTGGAACGCCGATACGGGCGATCGCCAGTGGCGACACCGGCTTTCCGGGCCCATCAGCGCTTCGCCGGTGCTCGTGGGAGACCTCATCTTCGCCACGAACGAATCCGGAACAACCTGGGTTTTTCGTGCCGCACCAGAGAGATTCGAACAGGTTGCGAAAAACCAGCTTGGCACAGAAAGCTTCGCGTCGCTGTCAATCTGCGGCGAGCGAATCTACGCGCGAGTCGCCTCCGACGCGGGCGGTGCCAGGCAGGAGTTTCTGTACTGCATTGGTGACCAGGAATGAAGCGGCATCGCGTGGACGCAACAGATTTGTCGTCGTCCCGCCGCTCGTCGATTTGAATTCCTCATTCACCGCCGCACCCCGCGGAACATGCTGCCACATGCGGAATCGACTGAAGTACCGTCCGACTGTCAGGCCGGGAGCGAGTTCGTTCGGTGGTTCAGCAGGTTCAGAATCAGGCCGGTCAGCGCCAGGGCATCACTGAGCGTTTCGTGAGATTCACTGGATTGCGGACGGCCGGCGTCGACAAGCAGGATGCGACTTTCGTCGTTCGAAACGTGTGCCGTGACGTGCAGTGCAGAACTGCGGGTGGCGCTGTTCAGCCACGAAGCGAGTTGCGAGTTGCTGAGTTGCCGGCCGCTGCGGTTGAAGACTTTCAGATGCCGATCATCTTCCGCCACGACGAATGCCGCTTCGGCATCAAACCGTTTCAGGGTGTCGAACACGGCTGGATCGGTTGCGTTGCCGGTGATCTTCGAAGGAAGTTCAGCAACCAGTGGACCGGCTCCGGGAGCGCCGCCGGAAGATTCAACAAGCTCCCTGAGGCGTTCGACGCACTTTGAGTCTTCCGCGAACAGAACAACGCGTCTTCGCACATCTGACGGAAACCACCGCCGCAGCCATTTCCGGTATTCGGGTTCAAAATCGACGCTGCGGTGCTGACCGCTGACTCGCACGGATCGAAATACCAATCCGGAACGGTTCGGCAGCGACGGCAGCGTCAGCAGCATCTCCGGAGCCTGCTGTGTGTCGCGATTTGAGCCATTTTCATCAGCAGCGCGGCCGGGGACGCCGGTGTCGTGACAGCCAGCCGGTTTGCTCGAATGCTCATTTCCCGGCTTTGGTGAATCGACTTCACTCGTCGTGTCGCGGCTTGTTCGAATCCGGTGCAGGAAGTCGTGTACCGAGGTCGAATGCAGCTCGGTTCTGACTTCGCCCGACGCTGCTGCGGAAACACGCGTTGTGGAAAAAAGTGCTGTGTGAAGAAGTGAAGTGTTGCGATCCGCGCGGACGGAAACGCCATATTTCTGCCACGGAACGCTGATGCCTTCGCCGGACCGGTCAAACACGTCGATGCCGGTGAATCCCGCCGCGCAACCGGCGCCGGTTACAATCACGCCGGCACTGACCGTCGGCATCGAGCGCAGGCATTCCTGAAGTGACGCGGTCGTGCAGCGACCGATGTCGATCACATGACATCCGTTCTGGCGAATCGAGGAAATCACTCCCGCGAAGATGTCGGGCGAATGCCGTCGACCGTCGAATCCGGCGGCGATGGAAATCTGTGACGCACAGCGCACGTAAGGCGCGCGGTTCGCGCCGTCGGCGGCTTCGGAGCGAGCGGCGTCAGACTCGGAGCCGGCATCGAAGTCAACTGAGGTACGTGTCAGGTGCGTTGCGAAGATTGCCGCCAACTGAGCCGCTTTCGTGCGATCCATGTCGTTCAGGTACGCGGCTCGCACGCCAAATGCCGTCCGTCGAATTCCCGGTTGGCGACAACTGGCAGCGCTGACGGCCTGGTGCGGGTATCGTTCGGTGGTTTCACTGTTCCGAAAACGCAGGTCGCATTGCAGACATGTCTGCCAGCCCGATGCCAGTCTGGCCGTGTGGACGGCGTGACTGACCGGCGACGATTCACCGGGGCAGAAATACACGTCGGACGCGGCCATCGGCAAGCGGCCAGCGCCAGAAGTTGTTATCTGAGAAGTCGCGTCCATGCGTTCTGTGTGCCCGTGAAGAGGAATCGGCGGAGTATCTGCGATTGACTCAAATCGGGCCAGATCGATCGTCGACCTTAAACGGCATCCAGTTCCAGCAGCAGACTGTCAATGTCGTTTTCGAAGACCGCGCCGAGCGATGCGTCGGCAACCTGGAAATCGGTTCGTGCGCTCCAGGCGGACGCGACTGTTCCGGACGGCGTGTCGCGGAATGCTCGAACCCAGGCGCTGTAACGGCCGGGGGACAGGCTTCCGGCGTCAAACGCGGGATCGGTCAGGTCCGTCAGGTGAACAACACGAGCACGGATCGATGTGCCGCGGGCGCTGACTTCGTTGATCCACAGTTCGACGTGTGTCGTGACAGCGCTGGTCGCCCAGGAAAGTTCGACACCGTCCACGGACAGACTCGGCGTGTCGCTGACGGCCATCGCATGCGGCCAGCCCCAGCGAGTTTGTCCGCCGCTTGTCAGCACAGCGCGGACCCAGACCTGGTATTCGCCCGGATTCAGATCGTCTTCGATCACGTGTTCCGTTGCGGCGATTCCGGCAAGCCGGTACGCCGGATCGGACTGTCCGACCTGCCGGACATAGATTTCGTAGGAAGCGGCTTCGGCAATCGGTTGCCACGACACGGCCTGCGGCTGACCCGGCAGCAGCGTACCGATGGGATCTACGAACACGGCGTCTCCATAAACTGCCAGCGTTGCTCGCTGCGACCACTGCGTCGCTGAACCATCCGCAAAGCTTGCTTTGACCCAGGCGTGATAGCGGCCGGGAGCGAACGGCGTGATCGTTGCGCCGGCAAGCGCTCCCGTACCGCCTTGTGCGACCTCCGTGTTGAATGTGGCCAGGGATTCAGCATCGTCGTTGATGCGTTCGCCGGTCACGGCATTTGCGATCCAGACTTCAAACGACTGCGCGCCGCTGGCCGCCGACCAGGTGAATCCGTTCGGCAACACGGTAACGTCCGGCCGGTCAGCGATCGTCAGGCGGTAGGTGTCACTCCATTCGGTCACGACGCCGGATGACAGCGCCGCTCGAACTCGGACCAGGCTGATTCCGGCAGGAAGTCCGTCAGGAAATCCGTACTGTGGGTCGGACAACCCCGCAGCTCGGGTGACGACTTCTGCATTCGCTTCCGATACCGCTTCGATCTCATAGCTGATCGCGTCTTGGGCGTTTTCCCAATGCACCAGCGGGGAGACATTGGCGGTGACGGCAACTCCGTCGCGAAATCGCAGTTTCGCGCCAAGGACGGAAAATCGGTCTTCGGATGACCAGTCGCCCCGGGTTCCGTCAGCAAACACCGCGCGGAACCATACGGAGTAGCGACCGGCAGACAGGTCGCCGACGTCCAACTGCGTACTTTCGACATGGCGATCCAGCAGCACAGGCTGGCGACTGTTTTCACTGCTGACCCAGACTTCGTAGTGACTGACGGGATTGCCGGTCAGAAGCTGCGTCTTCTCCGCAGCCGCCGCGCCGGCGGGAGTGACCTGAACGGCGCGCGAGCCACGGTCAGCGACGGTCGACCATTTCAGAAGTGCCGCTTCCGGTGAAAGCTCGTCGGGCGACGTTCGAACCGGACGTTCGTCGAAGAGACGGACAAGCGCGGCTTCCGACCAGTTGCTCCAGGAACCGTTCCTGAGTGAGTTGTCACGCGTGCGAACCTGAATCAGGACCTGCGCCGGTCCGGAGTATCCTCCCGCCGGCCGCCCTTCGACGATGGTTGAGGGATCGTGCAGCAGGGCGACGGACTGTTGTGATTCAAGACGCTGAATCGGCGCGCCGGAATCGGGATCCAGGATTCGAAACTCGTAGCTCAGTCGGCTGGTGGTCACGGCGTCGGCGTCCGTGAGTGAGTTCCAGTCGTCCGGCCGCAGACCGCTTCCGATATAGATCAGACCTGAGTCAGCGACCTCGCCGGTGAACCGCGTAACGAAGACGTCCTGCGTGCGAGCCACATAGTCCTGCACAAGTTCCGTTTGAGGAACGATGGGCACTTCGATCGGGTTGGGTTCCGGTGACGGAGGATCGACACCGGGACCGGGATCTTCAGCCGGATTCAGTTCAACGGATTCGATGACGGTATCCGGCGCGCCGAGATCAATCACACTGATCGAGTCTTCCGAAATCGCGTACAGATACTCTTCGACACGCACACTGCGCCGGACGCTGCCTGGCTGGTCGATGTCACTGACAACTTCGAAGCCGTTGATCGGATCGACGTGCAGCATGATCAGGCCGGCGGTCCAGGTGCCTACTTCAGGATTTGAAAACGGCACCGCCAGCAGTTGCCGGTCAGCGATGTAGTTGAATGCGTGGTGGTCAACCAGCGCCTCGGACTGTCCGCTTCGCCCGCCTTCGAAGGAGTACCGGTGCAGCAGGATCGGGTTCGCCATGTCGGAGACGTCAAACAGCGAGACCTGAACTTCCTGAAACAATCCGAAACCCGGCGGGTCATTGTCGTCCGCTCCGCGACCGACCGCCAGCAGCAGGTTTTCGTCGATCAGCTGCAGGTAGTCGGAGAATCCGGGAATCTTCAGTTCCCCGGTCACGCGGGGATTTGTCGGATCACTCAGGTCAAACGAATACACCGGGTCCACGCGCCGGAACGTTACCATCCACGCGCGGTCGCCGTCGAAACGCATGGCGTAGATGGTTTCCGTCGGCGCGATTCCTTCGACACTGCCGACCACATTCAGTGCATCACCGGTTTGTTCCAGCACGTAAAGATTGTTTTCCGAATCCACGCCGTTGAATGCCGCAGTTGTTGTGGCGACTCGCAGGTAGCCGTCGAATTCGTCAACGGAAAACTGATCGTGAACAGTTCCGCGAACACTTCCCGATGCCTCCAGCAGCATCCGTTCTCCGGTAAGACTGACCTTTGTGATGCGAACCGACGGCTGACTCTGATCGAGGATCCAGAAACGTCCATCCACCTCAACCTGCTGATACTCATTCGTCAGCAGGTAGATCGCGTCCTGCGAAGCGTACAGGATTGTTCCCCAGCCGCTGCCGACCGGAATGCTGACGTTGTCGACAGGACCGGGATTCGTTTCCGTAACGTTGAACTTCAGCACGTTGGTCTGTGAACCGGCAACGCTTTCGAAGTCCGTGTCGAGGAAGGAATCGTTCAGCCATCCGATTCGCTCCGGATCGCCCGAGATCGTGTCCCTGTAGATTCCCGGAGGCGTCGACCGTTCCACGACACTGTCCAGCGTCTGCAGAAACTCGTCGCGAGTCTGATATCGGTAGACGGCGTTTCCATCGTCGCCGAATCCGTCGAACACAACCTTCAGACCCGGCAGGTACGGCACGTTGAACGAGTTGTTGACGACAACGTAAACATCGTCCCCGATCGCTCGCGCGTTGACGTACGCGCCGTCCACGATTGTCTGCTGAACCAGGGATGGCTGAGCCGCATTTGTCACGTCGAACACGCTGACGGTCGTCTGAAGGCGAGGCAGCAGAACGGAATCCATCAGGCCGAGAACCGGCGGAGCCTCCGGACCGCTGTTCCCCGTCGCGATCACGGTCAGGCGACCGTTGTGCAGGAACATCGCCGATGGATACCCGTTCAATTGAGTGCGGGACACGACGTCGGCCGCTTCCCCGGACTCACCGATTGTCCGGACAATGACAAGTTCACCGTGAGTCAGGATGTAGAGGTACTGACCGTCTGTTTCGACGATGTCGCCTTCGTCAACGCCGGCCACCTGCACGTTGGTCTCGGAAAACGTCAGGCTGGCGGCCTCACCCGTCGTGATGCCGCGATCAAAAAGATCTGCTTCGGCAAGTCCGACACGAATGTCACCGATGACGGGCAGCCAGACGGCCGATGTTTCCTGACCGAACAGGTCTCCGTAGGCGGCGTCCGCATCGGACAGCAGCTTTTCGCGAACCGCCTCGCGCCATGCGCTGAGCGCAGGATCGGTGCGGCTGTAAATCAGCTCCGCATCGCGACCTTCCAGCAGCGCGTGAAATTCGCGGACGTCCCGGATGGGAGGCGTCACGACGCGATCCACGCCAGGACCGTCGTAATCCCCCGAGCCGCCGATGCGAAAGTGTTGCCGGGGAAATTCGGGAGCGGCAACGGTGACTTCATCCGTGACCAGATACGCATCCGTGACCGGTCCCTGCGCCGCAGTCGTCGAATCCGGCGAAGACAGGCGTGACAGAATCCAGATCTCATTGTCGACGACGTGGATTTCTTCGATGCTGATCGAATAGCCGGGGGCAGCAGTGTCTTCGGAAACGACAAACGTCTGTTCCACGACGGCGGCCGACCCGGTGGCGCTGAGAAGCTGTCTGGATTCCAGCACTTCGAGCGAAGCGTGTGTCCGCAGAGCTGCGAAGCGAGGCGACTGGCGGCGGGACCGGCGGCGACGTGATGATCGGTGAGCGAACATGATCGGTGGCTTTGAAAATGGTCTACAGGTTTTCCCGGACTCTACCGGAACCGGACGGTTGATCTCACCCTTTTCAGGGACTCACAGGCCGGTGAATTCCGGTGGAATCGGGCGAGCCGCGGGTGTTCGTCGACTTACGAAGCCACAAACCGGCAGGATCTGCCGAAGCGAAGCGTGTCCGGCGGGCGATATTCGGCCAGGGTCGAATGGCCGGCGAAATCAGTGATCGTCCGCGGTGTTCAGTGGTGAGGCCAGCTCCGCGGCTGCCTGGAGAGCGATGTAGGCTCCCAGGCAACCGCGACAGCGGCGCAGATGGCTGAACAGAACGGACGACAATTCGCCGTCCGGTTCTGCCAGCAGCTCGATCGGCAGGCTTTGGCGGACCTGCCGGCATTCGTCATTCATTGTCGCGGATCGCGCGGACGAGATCGATTCGGAAGAGGTCATGTGGCCACGTCCAGTTTCAGTCGAAGTCGTTCGATGGCTTTCTGTTTTCGCCGTGTGACTGCCTGAGGTGAAAGGTCAAGCAGCCGGGCGATTTCGGTTCCGTCGTAACCGCGCCGCAACATTTCAATCACCAGTCGCTGATCCAGCGGCAGGGATTCGATTTCGTTGCGAAGATCGATAATCAGATCGGAATCCGGTTCACAGTCGGCCGGTTCAAACTCCATCGTTGTTTCCGCGGGACCGCCGCGAATGCAGCGCTTCCGCAGTTTGCCAAAAGCTCGATCCGTCGCTCGGCGGACCGCCTTCTGCAGGCGCAGGGTCTGAGACTGCGGATCTTCCGAGAATTCCTCCAGCTCTTCGTCCGAGTGATTGAACTGGATCCACGCGTCCTGGAACAGGTCATCCGCGTCGTGCGTCGCACTCAGATGCCTGTTTCGAAAATACTGATATCGGGTCAGATTCCGCATCAGGGAATCGTCAGAGTTCAGAGGCATTTCCTGGCTCCGTGAGGTGTTCGAAGGACTTCCAATTCAGCGATTGGATGTCACCGAAGGACCTCGTGGAGCAATACTGTGCCGCAGCCGTCGAAGCTGCCCGGACATCGCATCTGTCCGGCCGAATTCCGAGCCCGAAAGTGAGTCGCTGACGGGCGGGCCACGCGGGTTGCAGTCAAATTTCAGTTGCTGCCAGATCCCGGAAATCTCCGGCGGTTCCGGAGGTTGATCGGAAAGCAGCAGTAGTGTCGGGTCGCCGCCGATGGAAACTTCCAGCCGCGCCATCGCGTGCTGTTCGCGATGCAATTCGCGCGGGCCGGAATTCGAATCGGAAGGTTCCGCGAATTGTTCATGAGCCTCGGACAGGTCGCCTGCCGGAACCGGGCTTTCCAGAATTTCATTCGTCGCGCGCGTGGTCAGCCAGGCTTCGACGGACGCACCGGCGGCTTCGTATCCATCGGCGGGACTCCGATTGCCGGAATGCGCGGCAAGGCTGCTGTTTGAAGTCGGCAGGACAATCGTCAACAAACCATTCGCAGATGAAACCCCGACGGCAAGCGGATTGTTCAACGGCGTCGGACGGATCGCGAGCTCGGCAGCGAGCGGCACCAGTCCAGGACCATCGTTCAACGGGAATTCGGCCGGTGCGGGCGATGTCGTGTCGCCGTCGGCACCGTGCGCGCCGGCGCCGCTGGAGGCGTCCGGCCCTTCGTCGGCGGCACCGCCGTTCAGCCGCGGTTGTGGTCGGCCAGTTGCCGACAACGCAGCCGCGTTCGTGGAATCAGCAACGACGACACGATCCGCTTCCCGCCGCAGTGGGTCCGTTGGCGACACGAGATCCTTCGTCGATTTCACCGTCGGCTGTGTCGGCAGCGATGACTCGAATCCTGGCAGCTTAAGCGTGATGTTCGGCAATGTGATTGGCAGCGAGTGCCCGGCATCTCCATTCGGCAGCGGAACCGAACCGCCGGAAGAGTTCACCGCGAAGTGAACGGTAATCTGACCGCCGGAAAGATCGATCACGAGCCGCTGTCCGGCCGGGAGCGAGCCGGAAATCTGAAGCGTCAGAACGCGATCACGGCCGATCGGTGGCGAAGGGGAGTCTTCGCCGTTGACGGCGTCGCCGCTGCCCGGAGCCGTCTTCTGTCCGTCAGGTACGAACACCGCGGCGGAATGCTTTGTCCGCGGGGAAGACACCCGAATGGTGCCGTCGACCTGTCGCGTTCCGTCGATAATCGTCGCCGGGACGGACATGGTGGAGTTCTGCGAAACGGCAACAGCAACCGCTTCAGAAACATCGCCGACGGCGGCGGACAGCAGCAGACGCGGTTCCAGTTGCGCTTCGACCGACAACGGCGCCGCGACCGTCTGGCAACGTCGGCGTCGCCGGGATCGCAACGGATATGACCGCGGCAGCCATCGATGAAGTATCTGCCGGATCTTCACGCCGTGATACCTTGCAGGGTACGGTGCGGGAAGCTGCGGCTGCGGCCAATCCAACCGGCGAATGTACCTTCACACACGATGGCCGTACCGAACCCGTTCGGCGCCCACGCTTCGCAGGGCTCCGCTTCTTTCTGACCGGGTTGCGGCAGCGTGATTGTCAGCAGCAGTTCCTGCGGCGATGTTGTCTGATTTGATGTGCGCATCTTGCGCCCCCTGGTTCTTACAGGACCGGCGACGGACGGGATTCCGCCCGATCTGACATTTTTCCTGCGATTTCCGAAAAGATTCGCCGGGACATCCGGCGGACTTCAGTCGGTGGAATTCAGAATTCGCATTGATCCCAGCGTTCCGGGCCGAATCGCCAGGTCGGAATTTTCGAATTCCGCGCGAATCCGCACCTGCTGGTTAACGGGGTCGATTTCCGAACTGACAAACGTAATGTGGCCGGGAATCTCACTGCGACCAGCGGCGGGCGGGCTGCCGTTGTCGCCATTTCGCTGGTCTGCAACCGCGGAAAGCCGCCCGGCCGGTGTAATCAACACGCTGCGGCCGACCAGCGACTGATCGGCATCAACGGCGTCGAGAAATCCTTCCGCCTGCAGAGTTTGCAGATGAATCAGGCGAATCACAGCAGTGCCTGGTTCCAGCCATTCACCAGGTTGCTTTTCGATTTTCGCGACAACGCCGTCAAAGGGAGCCACGATCCTTCGACGCCGCAACTCCAGGCCAGCAGCGGCACCTTCGTTTTCCACGATTTCGCGATTGATGCGAGCGACGCCGGCATCCTTCTGAGTCTGCTTCAGCGCGAGTTCGAATCGGGCGATGGTCTCCTTTTGCTGCTGCAGCTCGGCCTGTTCCATTTGCGGCCTCAGCTTCGCCTGGTCGTGATCGTGCCGGGCCTGTTCGAGCTGCAGTTTCCGGTAACTCTCCGTTGCTTCCAGGCGGTCGAATTCCATCTGAGAAACGGACTCCCGGAACTGTTGCCGGGCCTTTCCTGCGCGGATCAGTTCCAGTCCCGCCAGTTTCCATTGAGATTCCGCGAGTCGCACGGCGACGTCGTTTTCGGAATCGGCCTGAGACAGCTGCAGCGAGACCTGCTGGCGCTGTTCCGCCGCCTGGGCCTCACGCAGTTGAGTGGCCGCGGACTGCACGGCAAGGTCGTCTTCGCTGCGGGCGACGGCGATCGCAAGATTCAGCTCGGCCGTCTTCAACGACAGTTGCTGCTGTTCGTTCGTCAGTTCGGCCAGTAACTGACCGTGTTCAACGCGCTGCCCTTCGGTAACGTGAAGTTGCTGGATCACGCCCGCATCGTGAGCCGACACGCTGGCCTGTCGAACCAGGCTGACGGTGATTCGCGGAATGACAACCGAAGAATCCTGTGCCTGCGCCCCGACGACGGATGGCAGCAGCAGGCAAAACCAGGTGAGCGACGTGCTGAAAAATTTCCCGTCGGACATTGCCTTCGACTCCTGTTGAATGTGCGGCCTGCACCAGGCGATCAATCCCCTGACCTCACACCGATTTTCGTCGCTGTGAATTCGCGGCCGGCACGACTTACAGCCACGCAAAGCTGACCTGCTGCAGGAATTCAATCACTTCGCGAAATATCACGAATCCCAGGGGCCGGCGTCCACAGTCGATTCGTGCGGTCACTGATGTTCCGGGGCGAAGGTCGGAATCTGCGGATTCTGCAACGTCGGCTCTGGCAATGCACGTGAGCTGACCGTCGATGAGCTGAATGGCTGAGTCGACCGTTGTCAGCGTCGCGTCATGCCGCTCGTCGGGACGAGCACGCAGCAGGTAGCGTACGGTCACGGGCTGATCGGTCGATCGTCGATGAGAATTCAGGTATCCGATCATCGCGTCGGAAATCCGCAGTTCCAGTTGCCACGGTTCGTTGTCGGGAACGATCTCCAGAAGCAACTGTCCGCGCTGGACCGGGCGTGAAATCAATTCGTGAAGCGGTTCACGGCGAAACACCATTCCGTCGACCGGAGCTTCAATGCGCAGGGCGCTGATCCGATCCAGCAGCAGTTGCCGGCGTTCGTTCAGGTTGTTCAGCCGCAGTTCCAGCAGTTGTTCGTCGGAACTCTGCCGTGTTTCGAGCCCTGCAGGTGATTCATTGCCGGAACCCGTCAGTCGAGCCGTCCGCGCCGCGGCAAGCTGAGCACCGACGGTATCGATTTCTCCCTGAAGCTGACGCTGCTGAAGCTGCAGGTCCGCGTTTGAAAGTTCCAGCAGCACACTGTGGCTGCTGACGTGCTGGTCCTGCTGAATCGGCACAGCCTGAACGACTCCGTCTTCCGGCGCGAAAACCCGCTGCCGAAGTTTCGGTGAAAGCTGTCCGGTTGTTTCAATTTCAAATCGTACTGGCCAGAACAACAACACCACGACCGCCACGGCTCCACTCGCGCCGATCAGTCGTCGCCTGCCGGAAGTTCGCGGGTTCGCATTCGGAACAATCGCCCGAAGTCGTTGACGGCAAATCTGCACCAGTTCCTGCAACACGGGTTCGCAAGGCGCTGCGGTGTCCGTGAAGGCTTCAACAACAAGAACATGTTTCGGGGTGTTGTGATCCTGTTCTGACTGCGGTTGGGAAACAGCTGTGGACGTTTCGTCGCGAGATAGCGGAAGGACGCGAAACCGCGAGACGCTGTTGGACGCCAGCACTTCAGTCGCACGTTCGATCTCGGGTTCGTTCGCTGGTTCGTCGACGTCAATCCAGCGACTCGCGCAGGATGTCGCAGCGCTTCCGGCAATCGCCTCGATGGCTCGGACCGAAGCGGCGGCGGGATTGATCTTCTGAACACCGCTCACGGCAATCACGCGACATGCCGTGCCGTTCCGTTCCAACAGCGAGACGCGACAGTCGCCGAGCACTGCGGGGGTGCTGTGCGCAATCGCGGCCGCGAGTTCGGGAACGGTACTGCAGTCACTGAGCCGAACAGCCAGCGCCGTCATCGTCCGCTGCTGCCGCAGCCGGGATTCCGATTCCGTTACCAGTTGACGACTGGCATGTTCCGCGACGACAGACAGCACGGCGTGCCCGGCTTCGGTCAGCGATTGATCAGTCGCCAGACGTGACGCCGCGACCAGCATCGTGCATCGAATGTTGTCACCAACCGGCGTCGACAGCACCACAACCGAGAGGTCCGGGTCAGCACACGTCGCCGCGCCGCGGGCCGAAGAAGACTCGGCCAAAGAACATTCGGCCAGAGAAGATTCGGCCCTTGACCATTCGGTCGCCGAGATGATCGAAGTGCGCTGGCTGGACGCCTGCAGAACTGCGTCGTCCGGCAGGGCGATGGCGATCGTCCCCGCGTCGGCAAGCCGCTCGACGCTGCCATTCCATGCGTCGTCAGGCGAATTGTCGTCATGCCGAACCAGGACGAGTTCGACAGCCGGGACGTCTGCGGCAAGGCACAGTGTGTCGCGGCATTCTTCGGCCAGCTTCGCGATCGAGACGCCGCCGGATGCTTTCTGTTCAAGCTGTTCCAGCCGCGACTCGAAGGCCGGCAGCCATTCGTCTGTCATGGCGATCGTTGTGTTCGCGAAGGACGGAAAGATGTGACGACCGGAATTCTGGCAGGACTGACCGTGAACGGAAGTGAACAAAGGCAGCGCGCGTTCCGCCCGCCGCCGACACTGTCCGGCGAGCGCATTTCCGGGGCGTGCATGTTCGCTGGCGGTTGACGTGGCCGGCATGGCCTAGACGCACAAGCGCGTGGCGGACTGTAACGATTATCCGGGTTGTTCCGAGCGTTCGGATTATGCAGGCGGAGGGAAGCAATTCTCGCTGGTTTCGTCGCCCCCAGGGCATGCGGCGGATTCTGACGACTGCAGCGGACGTGAAAGTCGTGATGAATGATCGGCGTGGATTCGCGCCTCTGACCGATGACAACGTCAGGCAGATTGCACTCCGCAGCGCCACCCGCGCGGCGCGACTTTTCAGGAGTGTCGCCGGTCAACAGCAATGTCAAATTCCGCTCGGAACCCGAAGGACTCACGCGCTTCCGGCGGCGAATGCGCCGCCGCGGGTTCCGCTGCGCACGCGCCGGGCATCAGATGGCTGACGCGAATGGTCGCGGCAATGTGCGCCGTGATTGCATCCGGGGTGTTGCTGCTGGCTGGCTGCAGCACTCCAGCCGCCTGGCAGGAAACTGTGGGAAACGACACATCAGCGATTGACCGAGTCGCGGCAAGAGTCGATCAGCCGGCCACGGAAATTCACACCGCCGCCATGTCCCAGGCTCCGCTGACCGCGCGGGATCAGATCCGGCTGGACGAGATCTCCTACGTGGACGTGTCGCTGGACGAAGTCTTGCGAGTCGCCATGACGAATTCCGACGTGCTGCGCGAACTGGGCGGCACGGTCCTGCGGCATCCGGAAATCATGTACTCGCGATTCTCCAACAGCCTGCAGGTGACGGACCCGCGTTTCAGCCCGGAAGCGGCTCTCAGCGCATTCGACGCGCAGCTGAAGGCGTCCGCGTTTTTCAGCAACAACGACCAGATCTTCAACAATCCGTTCTTCGCCGGAGGCATCACGAACTTCCGGCAGGATCTGAACGAGTACAACATCGAACTTTCGAAGCGCACCGCCACGGGTTCCCGGTTCGCGCTGCGTTCGATTTCGAAATACGACAGTAACAACGCTCCCGGTAATACGTTCCCCAGCGCCTGGGACACGTATCTGGAAGGCGAACTCCGTCAGCCGCTGTTGCAGGGCGGCGGACTGCAGTTCAACCGAATTGCCGGTCCCGGCAGCAGTCCCGGAGTTTACAACGGCATCCTGCTGGCCAGGGTCAGCGCCGATCGCACTCAGGCGGAATTCGAAGTCGCCGTGCGTGACTACGTCAGCAACGTGGTCAATGCGTATTGGGACCTGTACTACTCTTACCGGGATCTCGACGCGCGTTCGCGAGCGATGCAGCGGTCACTGGAAGTCTGGAATCGGGTTCGATCACGGCAGCAGAGTGATCTGGATTCCGGAGCTCGTGAATACCTGGCCCGAGAACAGTACTACCGGTTTCGGACGGAGGTCGATGAAGCGCTGTCCGGCCGGCTGGTGCAGGGGACTCAGAATCGCAACGGCAGCACCGGCGGAACCGTTCGAGGGGCAAGCGGAGTGCAGGTTGCCGAACGCCGGCTGCGTTTGCTGACGGGAATGGCGATCACGGACGGACAACTGCTGCGCCCATCCGATGAGCCTCTGCTGGCCGATGTCGTGTTCGACTGGGACGCCGTGATGCACGAAGCGCTGAATCGCCGGCCGGAAATTCGCCGACAGCAGTTGCAGGTTCGTCGCCGGGAAATGGAACTTCTGGCGGCTCGCAACTTTCTCAACCCGCAGCTCGACGCCGTGGGACGCTACCGTTTTCGCGGATTCGGGCACGACCTGGTGAATTATGACGGCCTGCAAAGCAGTACGGCTCCGTCTTCGGCCGCGGGCAGTCTGACCACCGGAGATCTTCAGGAATGGTATCTGGGCGTTGAGTACACGGTTCCGCTGGGATTCCGGAAGGCTCACCTGGCCGTCACGAACTCCGAACTGATGCTGTCGCGCGAACGGATCATTCTTCGCGAACAGCAGCGCGAAGTTGTCCACGACCTGAGCAACGCGATCACCGACGCGTCACGAGCATACGAAGCATGCCGCAACTGCATGAACCGGTACCTGGCGGCTCACGAACTGCTGCAGGCGTACGAAGCCAGAGACCAGAACGACATCGAGATCGACGTCGACCGACTGCTGGACGCTCAGCGCCGCGTCGCCGAAGCGGAGATCCGCTACTTCCAGTCGCGCACCGAATACGCCGTCGCTCTGAAGAACGTTCATCTGGAAAAAGGTTCGCTGATGGCCTACAGCGATCTGGAGATTCTGGATGGCGAAGTTCCTGTCGTGACGGAACCCGTGACCGGCACGGAACAGTCCGATGCGGGTCAAGCCGACACCGAGCCGCCCGCCAGGTCGACAACAGCACCGGACGAAGCCAGGGAACCGGAGCCGACGGAACTTGACGATTCCGTCGAATAACGATCGGCAGGACCCGCTCACGGCGGCAGCGATCACCGTGGACTCCGGCGGGATTCTCTTCAGGCGACCATCCGCGGAACGGGCTTCGTGTAGCGATCCCGCGCCCTGCGACTCCAGCGCGTGAGATTCCGTGAAAGCCCGCCTGCGAACTGGCGTTGCCCGCTGACAACACGCTACAACGTATTCCTGCCGAAAATTGCCGTTCAATCAGGAAGTGTCATTCATGAACCCCAGTCGCCGCCAGTTCCTTGCCGCCGCCGCAGCCGCAACCACCGCAACGATTGCCGCGTCGCACGTTGCCGCGTCCGGAGCTTCCGCCGCGAGCGCCGCCGCCCAGCCGACGGAGTTTTCGTACTGTCTTAACACCGCCACGATCCGCGGCCAGGAACTGGGGATCGAACAGGAAGTGCGCGTCACCGCCGAAGCCGGTTATAACGCCATTGAACCGTGGATCGGCAGTCTGCGGAAATTTGTGGAAAGCGGCGGCGTCCTGAAGGATCTGCGATCGCTGATCAGTGACAGCGGCCTGACCGTCGAAAGCGCGATCGGATTCGCTCAATGGATTGCCGACGACGAAGCCGCTCGAATGAAGGGGCTCGACGAAGCTCGTCGAGACATGGAGATGCTGCGCGAGATCGGCGGGACTCGCATCGCGGCGCCGCCGGTGGGCGCTCACAACGACGGACCGAAGCTGGACCTGATGGTCGTCGCGGATCGCTACCGAGCTCTGCTGGAAATCGGCGACGAAACCGGCGTCGTACCTCAACTGGAGGTCTGGGGCTTCAGCCGCAACCTTTCTCGACTCGGTGAATCCGTGGCCGTCTGCGTTGAAGCGGGACATCCAAAAGCCTGCCTGTTGCCGGACGTGTACCACATCTTCAAGGGCGGCTCTGACTTTGCCGGCCTGTCGCTGCTTTCGGATTCGGCCATTCAGGTGTTTCACATGAATGACTATCCGTCGGAACCTTCGCGGCAGGAGATGAACGATTCGCACCGCGTGTTTCCCGGCGACGGCGTCGCTCCGCTGGCCGACATCCTGAACATGATCGGCGGCCACGGTCGCAAAGTGGTGCTTTCACTGGAACTGTTCAACCGCGATTACTGGCAGCGCGATGCGCTTGAGGTTGCAAAGACCGGGCTGCAAAAAATGCAGTCGGCCGTCGCGTCGATCCAGCCAGCCAACGCCTGACAGCCTGCCGCCGGACCCCCGGACGGCTTCGCCTGGGAGAGGTGCCGGCACGGCTGCGCCGCGAATTGCAAGTACCCCTCCCGGCCGAAGGCCATCAGGGAGGGGTCGAACGAGCGAAGCGACGTTCGGGGGAGGGGACGTCCGCGCAATGGTCATTCTGCGTTGCAGAACGCTGAACGCGCGCCCGGCCCTCTCCCCGGCATCGCTTCGCTCGCCCGACCTCTCCCGGACGGCTTCGCCTGGGAGAGGTGGATAGCGCGGACGCTGCGCAGTGAGGTCTGCAGGCCGTGTTGCGTTGGGGGCGTCGGCAATCGGACGTGTTCGAGAGGTTGCCAAAGCTCAAGCGAAACGTGATGCTTTGCTGCCGGCTGCCGTCGGGCGAACGCGGAAGTTCCTGCGAAACAATCTGCACAAAGGCGCGACAGACATGCTTCGGATTTGCGTATTACTGACCGTGCTGACTTCGACCCTGCCGGCCGAGGAAATCCGCGTTCCGGCTTTCACGTCGTATGTCGATCCCGACGGCGACGGCGCGCGAGTGTCGGAGAAACGCGGCGTCACTCAGTGGACCGATCCGGGAACGGAAATCGTGTGGTTCGGCCGGTTTCAGCACACGGGGAAATTGACGGCCACGGTCGAACTCAGACTTCCCGCAGGCATGACATCGATGCTGCAGCTCACCGTCGGGCAGCATTCCCGCCAGGCGGAAGTGACTGGTCAGGGTGACTCGCTGGTGACCGCAGAGTTTGGTGCGTTCAACATCGCAGACACGGGGTACCAGTCGTTTCGGCTGCGATCCATGAACAGTGAAGGCCATGCAAACGGTGACATCGAAGCGCTGGTGCTTGATGGTCCCGCGACCACGGATTCTCACTTCAACCTGAAACCCCGGAGAAACGCGGCTTCGGTTCATTTGTTCTATCCGATTCCGAACGACACTCAGATATCGGCGTTCTATTGCGAGATGACGGGGCTGGAAGATCCTCTGTGGTCGTACTACATGGCCTGTGGCTGGCATCGGGGCTACTTTGGAATGCAGGTGAACAGTCCCACAGAACGCCGCATCATTTTTAGCGTCTGTGACAGCGGCAACGAAGCCGTTGATCGCAGCAAAGTCGCGGCGGAAGATCGGGTGACACTTTTCGACAAGGGCGAAGATGTGTTTTCCGGCGATTTCGGAAACGAGGGCACCGGCGGGCACAGCCACCTGAAGTTCCCCTGGGTCACCGGCGCAAAGCAGCGGTTTCTGGTAACCGCGGAACCCGTCGACGAAACTCACACGATTTTCGCCGGCTACTATTTTCGGCCGGACACGCAGCAGTGGATGCTGATTTCAAGCTGGAAGGCACCGAAAGAAGGCGGCTATCTGCGCGGCCTGTACAGCTTCAGTGAGAACTTCGTCGGCCGAAACGGCCACGTGCTTCGCAAAGCTCTTTACGGCAATCAGTGGATTCGTGCCGCAGACGGAACGTGGCGGGAATTGACAACCGCCAGGTTCAGTCACGATCCGACCGGCCGGGAAGACCGACTCGATCGATTCATGGGAATCGAAGACGGTCAGTTTTTTCTGTCGCACGGCGGGTATGTCGAGGGACAAACAGAATTCGGCAATACGTTCGAACGTCCCGCCACCGGTGATTCTCCGGCCGGAATGAAACTTCCGCCGCTGCCCGCGCCGCGGCGATCCACGGAATAGGCGAACTACTCCGGCGCGCCGTCTGCCGCGGGCGCGGGGACTTCGACCCAGAACCAGCCGCGAAGATCGTTTTCGTGGAATCCGGTGGCCTGGTCGCCGGGATACTGCCGCTTCAGCGCGGCCTGAACATCGGCGGGGATCTGATCTTCGGTGCCGTGGCAGACGACGCACTTCTGCTGCAGACGGATCGGCAGCAGCACTCCCAGCGTTTCGTCCGCCAGAGCGACCAGCCGCGGCGAATCGACTTGTTCCGTCACGAAATCCGTCGCCCAGTCGGGGGCCGGGTTCATGGAATTGCGCAGCCGGAACGACGTTCGCCCGATGTCGACGCCGAATTCCTGTTTGACCTGTTCCGCCATAGCGGGAGCTTCCGCGCGACACACGTCAATGGCGGCGGCCGGCCCGTTCTGTTCGATAACGCTTGTCAGCCGACCGGAAAGCCTGGTGAACAATGCGTCTCTGGCAGCCAAAGCTGTGGTGTGCTGTTCCTGCTGCGACGCCGAAAGCTGTTCGACAGAATCGATCTGCCGAACACTATCGACCGCCTTGTCCGGTGCAGCGACCGAGCCGGAGGTTGCCGACGGCGGCGACGTCGTCGAAGCCTCCCGCCCGCAGCCGTTCAGCAGCAACACAGCGATGACAGGAATTGCAGCAGACGGGTTGCGACGCATGATGGCTCCTTCGGACTGTCCGGGAATGTTCCTGGGAAGTGACTGTGGGGGAACGCTCCTCGCTCCGGCGACGGACTGCGGAACAGTCCGCAACATTCAGCGCACTCCTGACCGGTGATCTCCTGATGTCAGCGCTTCCGGATCAGCAGTGACGTCGTCATTGTCGTCTTCCAGCTCTGCCGATCGCGGGTTGTCGCTTTCGGCGGCTGGGTTCTTCGGTTGAGAATTGGCAGAGTCCGACCGGACCTGGCAGCTATTGCTGAGTCAGGTCTGCATTCCGAATTTCGGAAGCACCCACATGTTCAACACGAACCAGCCCGCCAGAACGGCCAGTGGAATCCAGAGGTCTCTCATCGTCTTGCCTTCTTTGTTGGTCTTGCTGTGCCAGTTCTGCTCGCCGCGCCACAAGGTGTGACGTAACCGCTCAGTCCGCACGAATCGGTCCCCACGTTGTTGTGTTGTCGTTTGCTGCGGAGTAGCGGCAAATGTCGTGCCTTCCGATTTATCGAATCCGGGCAGCCAGACGCGTGAAACAATTCGATCGCCGCGAACATTGTGGAACGAGTCCGCCATGTGCCGCGACTTGTGTTGAGAAGTATTTCCTTCTGATCGCCTGCAGGCAATGATTGGCATTCAAGTTGCGAACGGTATCCGTCCGTCCCCGGCTTGTGCGGCGGGTGACCGCGCTGTCGTGGCAGCGTTCCGTTTACTCTCGATTGAGGAGAAATGACCATGAGAACATTGACGATCCTTGCGGTAATGGCCTGCTGTGTCCGCGCGGAAGCTCAGAGGCCGGACCTGGCCGCGTGTCCCTGCGGACCGGACTGGATTGTGGGAGCCGACCGGGCACTGATACCGCAGGACTGGTACGGCGCAAACTTCCGTCCGGCCTGCAACCGGCACGACGCGTGCCTGAACGCCGGCTGCGACAGCCGAGGACGATGTGACAGGCAGTTTCGGCGAGACCTGCTGGCCTCCTGCCGAAATTCCGCACGACCGGGTGAATGTCGACGAGTGTCGAACATCATGTACCGTGCCGTTCGCTCATACGGCGGACGCGACTTGTCGCCGTACGAACAGCAGGCGGCCATCAATCGCCTGCGAGAAGCGAACGCTCGCTACGGAAGAAATCCCTATCCGGGCTACGCAGGCTATGGATGGTAGCTCGCCGGATCCTGCCGACGGTGATTGCGCGAATCGAACCTTGCTGTGATCACCCGGAGTCGCGGCTTCGCACGGAGCCGCCAACGTATCCTGGCCGGGTTGTGCCACGGATTGCACAGTCCGGTCGCTTGCGGGTTGCCACGGATCGACGGTGACCGGCACTCCGGCAGTTGACACTCACGTGACAGCCATTCGATGAAAGACCCGGCGCTGTTGGAACATCGCTGCCGGCAGCGGCGGCTCGTGTCAACAGGCTGAACCGATTGGGGACTGTTCGGAGGACACCTGCACGTCGTTCGTCAGGCGGTCCACGTCAGGAATCGCCAGCACGGATTGCTGCGCTATCTGCTTCAGATGCCAGCTTGGCACCTGACCTCGCAGCCAAACATTTCCGCGGCTGACTCCGACCGCCACGCGCTGAAGTTCGCCAAAGCCGGATCGGCGAAACGACTGCTGGATTGTCTCCAACAGTCGATCGTCGTCGGCACTTCGCGGCGAATCCGGTTCAGAAAGAGTGACATGCTGTCGAAGGTTGTCGGCGAAGTCGCTTACCGGCTGCGGTGCGGACAGCGTCCTGTCAGACACCCTTCGGCCGGCGTTCAACAGTGAGGTAATCGTCATTGAGAGCTCCTTGTAGCCACGATGTGCGTTGAAGGACGGTGCACGCCACAACAGCGAGCCGGTGGAGCCATCATTACCTCGCTGTGTGAATTCCGCATCAAGAAATGACGGTCAACTCGTGTCAGGAGTTTTTCCACACGCAGCCTGCGAAAGCCGGCATCGCGCGGATGTCGCCGATTTCAGAATCGTTTACGGCGTCAGCAGGTCATCAACGGACTCTGACAGCACTTCGTCCAGAACCTGCAAATCGCTGTCCGGGGGACTCGCGGGTTCAGGGCTGGCCGCCAACGCTGCAGTTTGAGTGCTGGTCCGCGAAGACTGATAGGTTCCCGCCGACCCGGATGATGCCGTAGTCGGAACTGACGGTGGTGCTGTCGGCGGTGCCGGATACCACTCCGACGACGCGAAGCCCGGACCGAACAAACCGGGAAACGACGTGGGCGGCATCGCCAGAAAGTGCTGGAACACGATCACGGCATCGGAAATGTTCAGAATCGCGTCACCGTTCATGTCCGCGAACAGGGAATAACCAGCGCCGCCGGGCTGGGCCAGAAAATTCTGAAACACCAGCACCGCGTCGCTGATGTTGACCAGTCCGCTGCGATTGGCATCGCCGGGATTAACAACGAAGTGGAAATTGAAATCGTTCGCGGGGTGTCCCTGGGGAGCCGGTCCGCCGGAAACTGAGTCGACCTGGTTGACGAAGTCGCCGTCCAGCGGATCGCCACTGACGCTCAGCACGGTGTCCTGGATCTCCAGTCGCAGCGCGTCGACCGGCAGCGCGGCATTCAGATCGATGATCATCTGATTTCCGACGACGTTGATCTGGCTGATTGACGGTGACGAGTTGACGGCATGAATTGAAACGTTGCCGTTGGCGACGACCGAGCCGGCATCAATGTCCTGGCTGAACGTCACCACCAATCGCCGGATATTCGACCACGGCAGCGGCTTTGTCTGAGTTGCCGCACCGGTCAGGACCGAATAGCCGATTCCCGCGCCGGAACCCGCCGGCGCGCCGTCCGACGTATCGCGGAAAGCTGCAGACCATGACGTGGAGCTGACCTGTAAGTCACGCACCTGCATCCTCGTGACCCCGGCAACCTGCAGCACGGAGATCGCACCGCGATTGGCGCCACCGTCGTCTCGACCGGGAATTCCCACGACCAGCTCGCTGACGCCGTCGCCGTTCAGGTCGCCTGCGTACGAAACGGCGGCTCCGAAGTTGTCCGCGTTGTTCAGCGCTCCGGTGAAGCTTCCCTGAGTATCGCTGACCTTCTGCTGAGACTTCACCGTCCCGTCGGTGTGCATCAGCAACACGTAGGCTGCTCCGCGATCGGTTCCGCCGTCGTCGTCGCCCAGTGCTCCCACGACCAGGTCCGTCACGTAGTCTCCGTCCAGATCGCCGATCGCAGTGATCGAGCTTCCGAACTGATCGCTGACATCCAGTGCCGCCGAAAAGCCGCCGGTCGTGCTGCTGATCTTCTGGTGCGACTTCACGGTTCCGTCGGAGTTCAGGAACAGCACGTAGATGGCGCCGCCATCGGCGCTTCCGTCGTCATCCCCGGATGCTCCCACGGCAAGATCGGGGACACCATCGGCATCGAGATCGCCGACACCTGCCACCGATGACGCGAAGGAATCACCGTCCAGCAGCGCTGCGGTGAAGTTGCCGGATGTATTGCTGATCTTCTGAAGCGCCTTTACTGTGGCATTGGCGTTCATGAACAGCACATACGCGGCTCCGCGGTCTGTGCCGCCGTCGTCATCGAACGGCGCGCCAACGACCATGTCGCGGACACCGTCGCCGTCGAGATCGCCGATGCTGGCGACGGAAGTGCCGAAGCCATCCGAATCGTCCAGCGATCCCGCAAACGGACCGGAGGCGTCACCGATTTTCCCGGCTGACTTCACGCTTCCGTCGGGATTCAAAAACAGAGTATACACCGCACCGCGATCGGTTCCGCCGTCGTCATCGCCGGGGGCGCCCGCGACGATGTCGACGACCTGATCGCCGTTCAGGTCGCCGAGTTTGGCCAGCGAGCGACCGAATTCGTCGCCGTGACCGAGCACGCCGCCGAACCCGCCTTCGGAATCACTGATCTTCTGATGAGACCTGACCGAGCCATCGGCATTCAGAAACAGAACGTAGACGGCCCCGCGAGACGGACCGCCGTCGTCATCGCCGGGGGCACCGACCACCAGGTCCGGTATTCCGTCATGGTCCAGGTCACCAACGGATGTGACGGCGGCACCGAACTGATCGAAGTTTTCCAGAACGGCTGTGAAGCTTCCGGCCGTATTGCTGATTCGCGTGTCAGACGTCACGACTCCGGCGGAAGGCTGGTAGCTGCCGAAGTTCAGATCCTGCTGAATCCGGTCAGCCAGGACGGTGACGCGATACGCTCCATCAGTCGCGGCGACGTATTCCAGAGCGTCCAAACCGGTGACCTGTGACAGCGACAGCAGCGGCGACTGAGCCCCAGTGATCGGGTCAACAATCATCAGGCCGGTGGCATTCTGTGTGGGCATGACAAATTCTGATCCGAACGTTGCAAAGCCGTATGCGTTGAATGCCGGATTTGCCACGGACAGCAATGTGGCGACGCCGTTCGTCAGATCGAATTCGTAGAACTCATCGTCTGCGTTGTCAAAAAGGAGGAATTTGCGGCGAACGGGATCGAATGACACGCCGCTGGTAGCGGTCATGCCGGGGTTTCCCGGACCGATCACGGTTCCCGCGCCGGTGGCCCGGTCGAAAGCCATGAGTCCGTTGCCGCCGGTCGTCGAACCGGCTCCGTAAAGCGTGTCGGTGAGCGGATCGTACGCCAGTCCCCACGCGGCGTTTCTCCCGACGGCACCGATCAGCGTCGCCTGGCCGGTAGCCGGATCGACAGAATAGAGACCATCCGTATTTGTTCCTGACAGCGCGTACAATTCGCCATTGCGAGTGACCGTCAGCCCGTGGATGTTCGCACCCAGCGCACCGATCGTGCTGACCTGGCCGGTGGCGGCATCGATTGTGACCAGGTTATCCGGGCCGGCGTCAACACCGTAAAAGAACGCCGGCCTGTTCCCCGGTGCGGTCTCCACGTGACCGGCGGGGACAAGTTCGCGAATCGTGTAGTCGCCTGTCGGCAGATTCATAAACAGGAAGTTCCCGCCGGTATCGGTCACGTCGAAGAGTTCACCGGCGTCGAGCATTCCGTTGTCGTTTGAATCGAGGTAGACAGTCACTCCCGACACGGGGTTCTCACCGGAATCACGAACGCCGTTGGCATTCGTGTCTTCGAACTTTGTACCGCTGATCGAACCTGTGGCTCTAATGTTGCCGAAATCGAGTCCGGTGATCGTCGGCGAGGAACCAACCGTGATGCGATGGCTGCCATCAGCGCCGCCTCCGCCGCCGAGACCTGACATGTCAAAACCAGTCTGAAAGCTGCGGATCAGCGTTCCATCGGGAGCGTATACCAGCACGGTACCGGACAGGTCATTGAAGCCCAGGTAGATTTCCCCGCTGACACTTGTGATTCCGAAATTGTCACCGTTGCTGACGGGTGCGTGTGTGAATGTGCTGTTGACCGATCCGTCCGCAGGATTCAGCAGAGCGACCTGGTTTGAGGATCCGACAGCACCGACAAGCTGACCGCCCGCAGCGTCCGGCAATTCACCGAGACCTCCAAACGGATTGAAGTTGCCTCCGGCGCTTAACTGAATCGTGCTTGTAAGCGTCATTGTGACCGGGTCGACGACTTCAATGACGTCGGCGAACGGATCATTGACATAGATTGAACCATTCAGCGCCGCGACGCCGTCCCAGCGTCCGGTGGCGTCCAGTCCGAGCGAACCGAGCACTGCACCGGTGTCCGGATTCAGCTTGTACAGCGTGTCCGTGTTCGCATCGACCAGAAACAGGGAGTTTCCGTCAAATGCCAGGCCGCTGGTCAGGGTGATCGCCCCGACGGCGGGTACAAAGGACGCCAGCGTCAGGCCAGTCTGCGGATCGACCTCCACAATGCGTGACGGGCTGGACGGATTGAAATCGATGGCAAACAGCCGGGGGATTTCCGTAACGGGAAACGTCTTGCGATAGCCATCCGGAACCACTTCCCGCACAACGTAGTCGCCGGCCGGGACGTCTGTGAAGGTATAGTCTCCGACCGCATCGGTGACGGCGAACGGTTCGATTTCTGTCGTCAGCCTGAGATTGTCGAGCACCACAGAACCGGCATTTGCCGATGTTGCATACAGGTACGCCATCCCCGGTGCAAAGATCGTGACGGTTCCGAATTGATTCAGCGCCAGCACGCCGGTTGTTTTGGACGCAATCAGGTTTCCGGCGGCATCAAACGCCTGCAACAGCCCGGCGGTATTCGCTGTCGCCGCGGTGAAATCCAGACTCACGGACGGAACGGAACCGTTGAGTTCCACCTTCATCCGTGCCGGGAACTGTGAGGACTTCGACCACGTCGTGCCGTCCGCGTCGTAGGTAAACGCGTACTGCCCGGTCGAAGTCGTTCCGGAAGGGACCTGAATGGTGCCTACGGGACTCGTTTGTCCGGAGCCGTATTCGGCGGTCAGCGTGACTTCCGGAAGCACGTTTGAAACGTCCATATTCGGATAGTTGTCCGGTTCCAGGCTGATTTCTCCGGTACCGTCAAGCAGGGCGTTGTCGTTCAGGTCCAGGTAGATGGTGATTCCCGCCATTCCGTCTTCACCCGCGTCGCGCTGACCGTTTCCGTTGATGTCTTCGAACTTGGTACCGCTCAGCGTGGCTGTTTCATCGTCGCTGGTCGTCACGGTGACGATCTCGTCAGCAACGGCGTCAAAGTCATCATCACTGGCTGCGGCGTCGATGCTGATGGTGATTGCCGTCGACTGATAGCCGTCAAAAACGCCGTCATCAATTCCTGTCACAGTGACCGTCTGCGGCTGATTCCAGTTTGCCGGTGTGAATGTCAGCGGCGAGAGATCAACCGTCACTTCGCCGGGGTCGCCGCTGGTGATAGTCACAACGACGTTGACGGCCGGTTGTGCGTTCAGCACGACGTCAAATGTGTCGGTCGTGCCGGACTCACTCACGCTTGTTCCGCCGCCGGTTTCGGTCACAGTGATGCCGGCGATGTCGTCATCCACGGTTGTAACGCTCGTTGTTGAATCAGACAGCGGGTCAAAGTCGTCGTCGGAATTCTGGTCATCAACACTGATTGTGATCAGGCTGACCCGGTCGCCGTCGATGATCGCATCGTCCACACCGGTCAGGGTCACAATCTGAAGTGTGCTCCAGTTGGAAGGGGTGAATGTCAGAACGGCCGCATCGGCCGTCACTTCGCTTTCGTCGCTGCTGGTGACAAACAACACGACATTGCTGGTCGGCTGGGCGTCGAGTACGACGCTGATCGTATCCCAGGCGCCAGATTCACTGACGGAGGTCACGCCGCCGTATTCCGTCACAGTGAAGCCGGCAACGTCGTCGTCCGCGTTGCTGAAGTCGACAAGCACGTCCGGCAGCGGGTCGTACAGGTCATCACTGTTCGCATCATCAACGGCAATGGTGATTGTCGAAGTCTGCAATCCGTCAATCAGGTAATCGGCGACTCCCGTCAGAGTCACCGTCTGCACGGTATCCCAGTTCGCCGGAGTGAACAGAAGTGTCTGCGAGTCGACAACGCCCTCCGTCGTATCGTTGCTGGTGATCGTCAGCGTGACGTTTGAGGCGGGTGGCGCATCCAGCACGACGCCGAAGGAATCCGTCGAGTTCGATTCGCTGACCTGCAGTCCGCCGGGCGGAACGTTCGAGATCGTAATTCCGGGCACCGGCGGCGCTTCGACGTTGATGGAAACTGTCGCCGTCGACGTGGCTCCGTCGGAATCGATGGCTGTGTATTCAAACGAATCCAGGCCGGAGTATCCCGGATCCGGCGTGTATTCGAAGGCCCCCGTGCTTTGCATCACCAGGGTGCCGTGCGCCCGGCGATGTTGTTCCGACTACTCGCAGAAGTCCGTCGCTTTCCGTGTCGTTGAGCAGGACGCCGGATTCGTTCTGATGCGTTGATCGGTAGTCGATGGTTCCTCGCAGCGCCGGAGTTCTCGATTCCGTGTACTGCACGAATTCCGCCGCGAAGCGAATCAGAATGTTCGCGGCGTCATATTCGATTTCGAGGACTTCAAATGAGCCAACGTGACGCGTGGAACCGCGCCCATTGCCGCTGATATCCAGCAGCGCGTGAGCCGTTGCTGCCGTTGCGAGTCGCGACCGGATAGCTGCCCACCGCCAGAGACCCTGCGTCCGCCCAGAAGTTCAGGCTCCAGTCCGTCGTTCCGGAGTAGTTAAATCTCACTCCCGACGTGCCGTATTGCTGGGCGATCGACAGAGTCCCGGTGGTCAGCGTGTAGTTGTTGCCCTGTCCGACATATTCTCCCGAATCACTCTGAAGCGTCAACAGACTGGTGACCACCGGAGCGAGCGTCAGAACACCGTCCTGATCGACGGTGTAGGAATCGTCGGCGGCTGTTGGAAGCTGGTCATTGGCGGAAACTACGTTGACCGTTGTTTCGGCGGAGCCAATCCAGCCTTCGTTGATTGCGGAAAACGTGATGGTCCGGGGGTTGGTGTCAGGACTATTGCTGTTGTTGTAGAAACGCACCGAACTCAGGGCCGCCTGATAATCGGCGACAGTTGCTGTTCCGCTGAAGGTGATGGCACCGGTTTTGGAACTGAAGCCCTGGTACAGAATTCCATTTTGGGAAAACCCGGAAAGCGAATCCTGGCCTTTCCGGTAGTTGCCGGTGATTCTGACGACGGCTCCCGTCATGACGTCGCTGTCGTCGGTCAGAGTCAAACCCGGATCAATGATCACCGACACCGGCGACGTTGATGAACCGTTTTCCGTCAGCGTCGCAGGCGTTCCGGACGGTGTTACGACGGGAATGGCCACGGAGGCGTCAGGGTCGGCGAAGCCCACAAAGACTTCCAGACCGGTCGTCACCGAAAACGCTTCCACCGCCTGGAAGTCTTCGTTGGTGGTGACGACATAGCCATACGGAATCGCAGTTGAACTTCCGGCGGCGACAATCCGTCCCGTCGCATCGATGTCGATGTCCTTCAGCGGATATCCGGTGACCAGAAAGTCGATGAGCTGGCCCTGCGAATTGTACTTGTAAAGGGCCTGCTCCCAGCCCGTGGCGAAGATCTCTCCTGCGGCGTTGACGGCGATGCCATAGTGTGTTGTGAACTGCAGAGTCACCGTGTTCAGCACCTGCATCGTCAGCGGATTGATTACGGCGACCTGGTCGCCGCCGCCTCCGGATTCCAGCGCATACAGGTTTCCGTCGAGTCCAATGGTGACGTCGAAGATGTCGAACGCGGTGTCGGCGCGGTCGACGGCATATCCATTCGCGGTGTCGAAGCGAATCACGCCGCGCGATGTGCCTGTGTCACTGACATAAAGGTACTGCCCGAACTTCGCAACACCGCCGGAAAAGATGTTGCCTCCGGTGCCCCAGCCCGGATCGGTGTGGTTCGTTGTGGCCTTCGTCACAACGTCGATATTTGTCAGGACGCTGCTGCCGTTAATGACTTCGATATCGCCCTGATCGTTGACAACCACGTCGCGCAGTTGAGTTCCCAGCGGATTCAGGTCGAAGGTCTGGATCAGAGTTCCGTCAGGCTTGTATTCACGCACATAGCGATCATCGACGGCGACCAGAATATTGCCGGGACGGATCATGCCCCCGTCGTCATCAAGTACAACAATCGTCGTTGCTCCCTGCAGATAGCCGGGAGCATTCGCTTTGACGGACACGGACGTGTTGCCGTCAACGATCTCGGTATCGATGGCGTCGACCGGGACAACCACAGAGGTTTCATTCGCAGGGATCGTGGCGGTCAGCGGAACATCCAGGCGGGAACTGGTTTCCGTCAATGTGACCGTCAGCGGCTGCGAAATGTCGGTGTTTGTCCGCGTGATCGTGAGCGACGTCGCGCCCGTTCCCGCGCTTTCGACGATTGGTGACTCTGCCGCCACCAGAACGAAGGTTTCGGCGTCGGTGACCAAAAGCCCGGCGGAACCACTCGCCAGTCCGGAGGCGGCCGCTGAAATCACTACCGGAATGTCACCGTCCAGCAAAGTGTCGTCGACAATATCAATGGCAAACGGAGCCGACGCGGAACCCGCCGGAATCGTCACGCTGGTGAGTGCGGGAACGGCTTCGGATGGTTCGCTGCTCGACAATGTCACTGTCAGATCCGCTGACGTGTCCGCATTCAGCCGCTCGACGATTCCGCTGACCGCGCCGGTTCCTGCTGTTTCGGCAACGGTTGTCGTGTCAAGGGTGACGCGCAGCGACGGCACCGCAGAGCCGGATGTGGTCAGCGTCAGCGTTGGTTCAAACTCGGGAAAACTCGCCGGCGTTCCTTCATTGCTGTACATCCCGAACCCAAACGCGGTTGATGTGGGTGAGATCGAAAGGCGAATTCCGATACGGCCGGACGCGTCGTACAGCGACTGAATCTCCGCGGCGTCCAGTTGCACGGTATAGCTCGAAGGATTGCCCATCGTGAACGTCGCCACCAGCGTCGCCGGACCGGTCGCGTCAGAAGACGTCAGGGCACCGTCCGCCGAGTAGCTGAAGACGTCAACGACAGGGTTGCCGCCATATCCCGCGTTTCGCTGAAGGCGAAACTCCGCTGCGTCGATGGTCAGTCCGGCGCCCAGGCTGCTGACGTCAAATTCCAACAGGCCGCGGTCGTCACCGGGATATCCGGCCGACGTGGGATAGTCGCGCACTCGGATGTTTCCGGCGGTCGTTGTCAGATCGGGAAATGTTCCGTCCTTATTCGTGTCCGTCGCATATCCGTCGACAACGGGACCAAATGCGTCAACGGCCAGCAGCGTGCGGTCCTCCAGAATCTCCGCCGCACGGTACGTCTCCCGACCGACGCGCCTCCATCCGCGAGGACCTTTCTGACGCGTCATCAGCGAACTGATGACAGACTGCAGTGATCGGACCCTCTGCCTGAACGGCGCGCCTGATGGCCGAGTCATGACTCCTCCGGTGTGCTCAAGTGGCAACAAATGAAGAGGGCTCGTTTGAACTCAGCCCCCGCCCGTGGCTCTTATACTGGCCGCGCCGGACGCCGATATTTTTCGCTCTTCTTACTCCCGCGAGCCCGAATGTCTCATTCTGCCCCGCTCGCGGTATAGCTTTGAAGAGACTAGAGACTGCGAAAGCACGATGCCACTGAATTGAAAGCGGCTTCGCATTTCGGCCGGACCTGGACTGAACGGCTGCCCATCCCATGCGGGCTACTACTACGTGGCACGATATTCGGACAAAGCATGCCGACGCCTTGTCGGAGATTGGATGATGTGCCGGAACTGCGACGAGTGCGACGGGACGGCGATCCGGTTACCCGGTGTAAAGCGGACCAAAGTGCCGTCGTACGCACAGATCCTGCGAAGAGACGGAAGCCTCCCTTCCGTGAGTCGTCCGCACGAAGCCGTCGGCGAGTCGACACATTGACCGACCGCCGCGTCCACAAGAATCGCGTCACGGGAAATGTTTGCGTGCGGCAGTGCGCAACCGGGTCACTCCGGCCTTCGCGCGCCGGCCTTTGCACACCGGCTTTCGCGCGCCGGGGAAATGCCGGGGCGATCTTTGGTGATTGTCGAACTCAATCGCAGTCTTCGGTTGCCTGGCAGGCGGCTTCCGTGTGGAATGTGAAACCTGCCCGTGCAGCCTGTTTCCCGTCGACAACGCCTCCGGACCATCCTTTCCCATGATGCGAATTCGTAATGACCAGTGGCCGGTCCTGCTGTGCCTGAGTCTGCTGGCCTGCTGTGTCTGCGAAGTTGAAGGTGCGGAGTCAAAGGAAGTCTCGGTCATCGTCAGTATCGGCGGTGCGGAACGCGCGGTTGGCGGCCAGTGGGCGATGATCAAGGCGGACGTCGCGAACAAGTCTGACACGGATCAGGAAGCCACAATTGTTGTCACGCCGAGGGGAAGCAGCGGACTGCAGTATGCTCGCCGCGTCCATGTGCCGGCGGGAGTCGTAAGGCAATGTCACTGGCCGGTCTTCACCTGGCCTACCGACGAGAAAATGCTGCAGTTTGATTACGTTGTCCTGCAGGGAAGCGACAACCAGAATCTGGTGCAGCGGCGGATGGCGGAAGAAGTTGTTCGCACAGTGTCCGTCGGCAATTCCGCGATCAATCCAGCATCCGGCGGCGGCTATTGCGGCTGGCTGTCGACGGATACCGAATCCCTGCGGGAACGTCCCATCGTCGAGCACCTGAACGTTCTGATGCGGGAAGCGGCGGGCACTCCGGGAATGCAGGTTCTGCTGAATCCCGACAAGATCCAGGGATATCCGGAAGCATTCGACCTCCTGAGCCAGTTGGTGATTTCCGCGTCGGACCTGCATCATTTTCCGGAAGCGTGCGATGCGACTCGCGTCTGGATTCAGCGCGGCGGCAAGGTCTTGATTCATGTCGACCAGACCGGCCCGGAGGTTGTGTCGGCGCTGCTGGGCGATGCGTTTCCGCTGACGGTGATCGATGCGACGACCACCAACACGATCGATCTGGTCATCAATCCCGATTCGCTGAAGACTCGCTATCCGGTCCGCGAAGTCCACCGCGAGTTTGAGGAACCGGTGCGACTGCTGCGGACAATGATCGAAACCGGATACGTCCACTGGTCGATGGACGGATGGCCGGTGCTGGTGCAATTGCCGCTCGGCCGCGGACAGGTTCTGCTTTCGTTCATGTCCCCCGAAATCTACATCGAGGATCAATTGAATTCTGCGGGCCAGCCGGTCGGCAGCCGGATCACGACTTACAGCGAACAGATTCGCGAAGCGGTTTTTGTCCAGCCGGAAGCTCCGCCGCTGGTCAGTCGCGAAGTTCTGTCGAAAGTCGCCGCCGATCGCGTGGGCTATTCCGTGCCGACAGCCGGATTCGCCGCGTCTGTGATGTTCGGATTCACGCTGGCTCTACTGGGAGTCGGGCTGGTTGCCTTCCGGCGCGAGAAAGCCGCGGTAATGTTGTGGCTGGTTCCCGTGCTGGCGATCGCCGCCGCCGTTCCCGCGATGATGGCAGGATCCGCTTCGCGAAATGTGGCCGGTGAGACGGCCATTCGGCAGGACGTCATCTTCGTGGCGCCAGGACAGACGACGCTGGCGATGGACGGAGTCGCGTCCGTGTATTGCCCGGAACCCTCAACTCTCGACATTCGTCTGACGGATTACGCGCTGATGAATCCGCCGGAAGAAGAGTCCGGCGGAGAAATTCACCGGCTGGTGTGGACCGAACGGGGCGTTTCGGAATGGCAGAACCTGACACAGCCCACGGGAATCCGAAATTATCGAACTCAGTCACTGCTGCGGCTGGACCAGCCGTCACAGGCGGTCGCCACGTTTGACGCAAACGGACTGACGGGAAAACTCAACACGGCGTCGACGTTTTCCCCTGAAGACGCGGTGGTGGCCGGATTGTCGCCGGACCGGATGGCCGTCACGTTTGACGATGACGGCACGTTTCACAGTACTCCTGCCGACGTGCTGTCGTCGCAGCAATTCAGCATCACGACACTGCTGTCCGACGACCAGCTTTCCCGAGCCTCCGTTTACTCCGAAGTCTTCAATGACGATCCGCGAACGGAAGTGTTTCCGAATGAACTGAGCCTGCTGTATTGGTCCGATTCGCTGCCGTCGACGATGTCGCTTGCAGCCGGTGAAATGGGGCAGCAGGCATCCAGTCTGCTGGTTCAGCCGCTGAAACTGACATCGCCGCCGGTCAATACCAGGATCACGATTCCGCCGACGATGCTGCCGTACCGTGCGGTGCTGGACAAGTACGGCGGCATCGGCTCCGCGTTCAGTAACCGGAACCGTGTGTGGAACGCGTCCGAAGGCTCGGCGAACCTACTTCTGGAATTCTCTATTCCCCAGGTGTGCCAGCCGTTTCAGAGTGATTTCGCCAGACTGGATCTGCGAATCCGCGCGGGGCTGCGGAAGGTCGACGTGTCCTGCGGAACCCGCGAAACGCTGCAACTGGTTCAGACTTTGGATAGCCCCGTGGGACTGTTCACCCTGGAACTCCCCGTCGACCTGCTGCGGGAAGCCGAACAGGGCGGCCATGTCCTGATAAAACTCTCCGTGGGCGACGCCGAAGTCGTCAACAGCGACGGGGTCTCAGAAGGCGAACGCGACGACACCTGGAAGATCGAGCGTCTGATGCTGACGCTGCAGGGGCAGAGAATTGAGTGATCCCGGCGGACCGGCGTTCTGTTCCGCTTCAACGAACTTTGAACTTGAGATCCCGAACCTCATGACGAAACCGAACTCAGCAGACCCCGTGGTGAAGATTTCCGGGCTGACGAAACGCTACGGTGAGTTTGTCGCCCTGGACAACCTGAATCTGACTCTGAACCGCGGCGACATTCTGGGATTTATCGGCCCGAACGGCGCCGGCAAGACCACCACCATCAGGATTCTTGTGGGCCTGACGCTGCCGACGTCCGGCAATGCTCAAATCGCCGGTGCCGACTGCGTTCGCGACGCACGCAAAGTTCGGCGGCTGGTGGGCTATATGCCGGACCGGTTTGGTTCCTACGACAACATGCGAGTCCGGGAGTATCTGGATTTCTTCGGCGCCGCCTTTGGGATCCCCCGGCGAAAACGCCGACTTCGCATCGACGAAGTTCTGGAAACCACGAACTCGACGTGGATGCAGGACCGCTATGTCGAAAGTCTCAGCCACGGCATGCAGCAGCGCATCGGGATCGCCCGCACGCTGCTGCACAATCCGGAAGTTCTGATTCTGGACGAACCGGCCAACGGACTGGACCCTCAGGCTCGCATCGAAATGCGTGAGATCCTGCTGCGGCTGGCCGCCGACGGGCGGACTCTGATCGTGACCAGCCACATTCTGCCGGAGCTGTCGCGGATCTGCGATCGTGTGGCGATCGTAGCCGGAGGCCGGCTGCGCGCGTTCGGCACACTTCACGAAGTCACCCGGCAGCTTTCT
This sequence comes from Planctomycetaceae bacterium, assembly GCA_041398785.1. Classification (NCBI taxonomy): domain Bacteria; kingdom Pseudomonadati; phylum Planctomycetota; class Planctomycetia; order Planctomycetales; family Planctomycetaceae; species Planctomycetaceae bacterium. The sequence continues at coordinate 413,057 of JAWKUA010000001.1, forward strand.
CAGCGGCGCACGATGGAAGCTCAATTCCTCAGCGCGGACAAGCTTGATGACGTCGCGTCGCAGGTACGCTCGACGCTGGAACCGGAATGCGAAGTTACCGTCTCGCAGGCGGAATCGATCGTTCGCTTTCGCACCTCTGCCACGGAAGAACAACTGGCCGGACTGCTCAGTAAACTCGCCTCCGCCGGCCAGGTGATGACGCAGTTCCGCGAAGTCGCGGGAGACCTGGAAGAAGCCTTCATTTCGGCCACCAAAGCTGCCGCATCCGATGCGGAACCGGTCGACACTGCTGCGGCGACATCCGATTCAGAAATGGCACCGGCCGCGCAGGAGGCGTCGGTATGAACGGCAGCCTGGTCATTGTGGAACGCGAACTTCCCGGACTCCTGCGGACTCGGCAGGCGCTGTGGGTTCTGTTCTTCGTCGCGTTTTCCTTTGCGGTCACTGTTTATCTGAAGTGGCCGTCATCGGCGACGGCCGACCTGGCGGGCGTTCAGGCGGGCCAGGCGTTTCGAGGTCTGGCGTATGCGATGCTGCTGGCTGTGCTGCTGGTGGTTCCCGCGTTTCCCGCAACCGGCCTGATCCGCGAAGTCCGTCGCGGGACGATGGAACTTCTGCTGAATTCCCCGTTGCGACGGACGGAAATCTACTTCGGCAAACTGCTGGCTCTGATGGGCTTCGCGGTCCTGCTGCTGGTCGTGACGACTCCGGCGATGTCCTGTTGCTATGCAATGGGAGGAATTTCCATTCGCGGCGACGTCGCGATTCTGTATCTGGTGTTGCTGATGCTGTGCCTGCAGCTTGTCGTGCTGGGGCTGCTGGTCGGCACGTTTGCGCGCACGCCGGAATCGGGACTTCGCTGGGTCTACGGAGCGACGTTTGCACTGACGATCGTCACGGTGATTCCCCACCAGTTTCTGCAGGGCGGCGTCGGCAACCTGGCGACGGCAGCGACCTGGCTGCGTCAGCTTTCGGCGGTTCCGGCCGTTCAGGAAATTGTGGGACAGTCCGCGATCGGCGGAATCGGGCTGATGCAGGCCGAAACCTTCGTTCGTACCTGGCTGATCGCCACGAGCATCTTTGTGGTTGTCGGCAGTGTGTGGTGCGTCCAGCGTCTGAACTATTCGCTGATGGACCGCTCCCGGTCGCAGGGAATCATTACCGACGAACTTTCCAGGGGAGCTCAGATTCAGCGACGTCTGACGTTTCTGGTGGACCCGCAGAAACGCAAGGCGGGCATCCCGTTCTATTTGAATCCTGTGATGATGAAGGAGTTCCGCAGCCGCCAGTTCGGACGACTGCACTGGCTGCTGCGTCTGATTGCCGGGTGTGCGGTGCTGTCGCTGCTGCTGACTCTGGCGACAACGGCCGGAACGATTGACTGGGGCGTCGAAAAGATCGGCGGCATTATCATCATCGCTCAGGTCGGCCTGATCGTGCTGTTCACGCCCGGTCTTTCCGGTGGCATGCTGGCCGGCGAACTGGAAACCGGCGGATGGGATCTTCTGCGGGCAACTCCGCTTTCCGCCGCGCGCATCCTTCGCGGCAAGCTGATCAGTGTGACAATTACGCTGGTGCTGGTGCTGTGTGCCTCGCTTCCCGGCTACGCAATCATCATGGTGATCAAACCCGTGATGCGGGAACAGGTGGCGCAGGTATTGATCTGCCTGGTCTTCACGGCGGTACTGAGCCTGCTGATCAGCGCCACGGTCAGCAGCTTTTTTCGAACAACCGCCGCCGCGACGACGGTGGCCTACGGAATTCTGATCGGCCTGCTCGGCGGCACCATGCTTGTATGGCTGAATCGTGAATCACCGTTCAGTCATTCCTTTGTCGAACGCGTGCTCACGCTGAATCCCATGGCCGGAGCACTGAACGCGATGCGGGTCGAAGGCTTCGAAGACTACAACCTGGTACCCGCAACCTGGTGGGCCGCCGGCGCGCTGTCGGCGGTTCTGCTGGTGATTCTGCATTTTCGAACCTGGCAACTCGCCCGCGCGGACTGACTGATGAACACGCTGCTCTGTCGATTTCTGATTCTGCCCGCGGCACTGATAATGCCGACGGCCTCAGTCGCCGCTCAGGATGCGCCGTCGCCGCGACCGTCGGCACCCGACATTCCCGACAATGATGCTCTGGCATTTACCGGCGAGATCGTTCTGCCGGATATCGCTCGCTTCAATAACCTTCCCAAACGGATGTTTCTGGAACCCGACCTGTCGCTTCCGGAACCACTCTACTACCTCGGCGAGGAATTCCCGAAGACGTTTGGACGCCTGCTGGCTGGTGAGTACGAAGCCGGCCTTCAGGCGGAAGCCGTGTATTCGCTGCGCAGAATTGCCGTCAACAAATACGCGGACACAAGTGCGTACGTTTCCGATATTCAGCGGCTGATGAACACGTCGCCCGATCGTGATCTGAAGCGAGCCTGCGCACTCGCGCTTTGTGCCATGGAAATCTCGGCTGCCGACACGGATCTGCTGGCATTTTGCACTCCGGAATGGCAGGACATTTCCGAAAGTGTCGAAACCGCACTGGCTCGCTGGAAGTCACCTGTTGCAGTTCCCATCTGGAAGCAGCGCGTGGAAAACATCGGCGACTTCACAACTCTGTCGGTGCGTCTGGCCTGCCAGGGACTTGCATCTCTTCAAGTGACGGATTCAGTGCCGGTGCTGAAAAACGTGCTTCAGAACTCACAGAATCCGTTTCCCGTTCGTCGCGCGGCCGCTGCTGCCATTGCCCGGCTGGCTCACGACGACGCGATCACACTGGCGACGGAATACCAATCCGGCGGCATCCCCGAACGTCTGATGGCAGTGGCTTTGCTGGGTGACGCCGAAAGCGATGCCGCTCTGACCTTGCTGCACACAATGTGCGGCGACGAAACTCTGGCCGTCGCATCACAAGCCTGGGAGACACTGGAAACACTTAGCCCGGAACGCCTGCTGGACCGGCTGGACGAAGGATGGCGGCATCCGGAAGCCAACGTGCGATTTGTCACCGTTCGCATGTTTCGAAAGTTTCCGTCGGAGCCGCACTGTGAAGGCCTGCAAAGAATGCTGGCGGACATTCACATCGGTGTACGCAACGCGGCACGACGGTCACTGGTGGAGCTGACTGACAGCAACCCCGAACTGCGCGACGGAATTCTGCTGCGGGCCGGTCGAGCACTCACGGACAGCGACAGTAACTGGCAGCGTCTGGAACAATCCCTGCTGATCCTTGGACAATTAAAGCATCCGCCTTTTCAAAAAGACTGCGTTCCGCTGCTTCTGCATGAAAAGGCGGAAGTCATGGTCACGGCCGCCTGGGTGCTGCACCTGATGCCGCGTCACGAACTGTCGGAGGAAATCGCAGAGATCACGCTTGCTCAGCGTGAACTGATGAAGGGCCAGACATGGTCCGAAGCGCTGACCAGAGGCATCCATGAGCAGATGACGCACCTGTTTCAGCATTCCGGACTGACTCGCCAGCGAAAGGTCTATGGTCTCACAAAGGACCAGTACAACAAGGGCTCGGGACTCGCTCACGTCGCACGTGCTGCCGGACTATGGGCGCTGGGATTTTTCGAGGAAGGCAATCCGGACCCGGACCTGATCCAGGCGTATCTGGAGCGAATCTTCGACGACGATCCGCTGAACCCCGAAGACGATCGCGTGAGAGCCATTTCCGTGATGGCCATCGGCCGCATGAATGGACGCGGGTACGTCGACGACCTTCAGCGTGCTCACGATCGATTTCACACCTTCAGCATCGTCGGCCAGGCCGTGAGGTTTACCATGCCCATCATCGGCGGACCCGAAATGCCGGTTCCCGAACATCCCAACCATCAACACGGGTTCTGGATTCTGGCGCCATACAAAGGGACGCTGGCTGGCAAGGCTGAGTAATCCCGGACGGTTGTCGGACACATTCCCGGTTCACGTCACCGCGTCCGTTGCCTGCCGGTTTTTTGTCTGCTGATTTGCGGTGAATGCGTCAGCACCGTAACATCGCCGACTGGCCGGGACATCCGGCCAGCCAGCACCGTTCGATCGCATTTTCCAGTTGGAGTGAACAGCACTATGTCGAACCAGAACAGCAATTCGTCCCGCCGGGATTTCCTGAAGTCGTCGTCCGCCGCCGTGACTGCAGGAGCGGCGCTCAGCAGTCTTAGCGCCGTGCAGGCGGCTCACGTCAGCTTTGACGAGACGGTTCGTCTGGGAATGATCGGCTGCGGCGGTCGCTGTACCGGTGCTGCGGAACAGGCGATGAACACCGAGGGCCCGACGAAACTGGTCGCGATGGCCGATGTCTTCGAAGACCGCCTGCAGGGAAGTCTGCAGACGCTGCAGCGAGCTCATAAGGAAAAGGTTGATGTACCCGCAGAGCGCCAGTTCATCGGCTACGATGCGTACCAGAAGGTGCTGGAACAGGACATCGATGTTGTACTTATCGCGACACCTCCGGGATTTCGGCCGCTGCACTTTGAGGCTGCCGTAAAGGCCGGTAAACACATCTTCGCGGAAAAGCCCGTCGCCGTGGACGCTCCCGGAATTCGCAGGTTCATGGCGGCCGTCGAGGAATCGAAGAGGAAGAACCTGCTGGTCCAGATCGGACTGCAGCGCCGGCATGAACGAGCCTACATGGAGACGATCCAGCGGCTGCAGGACGGAGCCATCGGCGAAATCGTTGCCGCGCGAGCCTACTGGAACAGCGGGTACCTGTGGGTCAAACCCCGCGAAGAAGGTCAGACGGAAATGGAGTATCAGATGCGCAACTGGTACTACTTCAACTGGCTGTGCGGTGACCATATCGTGGAACAGCATATCCACAATATCGACGTCATTAACTGGCTGATGGGAACTCACCCGATCAAGGGTCAGGGAGTCGGCGGTCGGCAGGTTCGGACCGGAAAGGAATTCGGTGAAATCTACGACCACCACATGATTGAGTTTACGTACGGTGAAACACCCTTCGGGAACAATACCGTCATGCTCAGCGAGTGCCGGCACATCAACAACTGCTGGAACATGGTGGATGAGTTCGCTCACGGCACAAAAGGCTCCTGTCACATCGGCGGCGCCAGAATCTTCGACGCGAAGGGCAATGAGGCGTGGAGCTACGGACGCGGCGGTCGCGGAGGTCACCAGCAGGAACACCACGACCTGTTTGCCGATTTCCGGGCCGGAAAACGTCCGAACGAAGGTGAGTACGGTGCTCACAGCACGATGACTGCGATCTTTGGCCGTATGTGCAGCTACAGCGGCGCTGAACTGACATGGGATCAGTGCTACAACTCCGAACAGGTAATTTCCCCCGTCGAAAACTACCATAGTTTCACTGACGAGCCGCCGGTGCTGCCGAACGAAGACCTGACCTACAACATCCCGATGCCAGGCGAGACAAAAGTCCTTTAGTGGTCTGTCACGCGTCATCTGATGAGTGAAGATGTGGGATCGGACGTTTGTTTGGGAGGGCGAGGCGCCTGTTCAGCCGCGCGTACCACGCGATGTCCGTTGGGGAATCCGCTCGACGCGTACCTCGCCTCCCGAATCGCGCCCGATTGCAGCCACCATCCAATCCATCAATATTCGGCTGCCGAAGCGCTAGTGTTTCGTCAGGCATAAATCGATGGGTCGTGTGCCACTGGCCGTGCCAGTGCTCTGCAACATTGAACACACTGGCACAGCCGGTGGCACACATCAAAACACGATGGACAAGGCACTAGCCAGTTACTGCGGCGTCGGCCGCCGCCGGTGATTGCCAGCCAGTTCTGAATCGCCATCCGGCGAATGAAGCGCGGGCTGTTGCGGACCCTGAGGGATGGCCCACTGCAATAATTGGCAATCATAGAGCCACGGATCGACCCGTCCGTGTCTCTTATTGGTTTTCCGGTGATGTCGGCGGCCGCATGCGTGTTCGCGGCCAACTGTACTCACCTGCACCCGGCGTGGCGTCCTGATGTCTGAGTCCCAATTCGAATCGCCGCCGCCGGATTCGGCGTCGCTGTCCGCTGAGCCGACGATCCCACAGCTTGAAGCCGCCGTCGCGGCGGAATTGAGCCCCATTCGGCGCGAACTGCGCGCCGAGTCCATTACGCTGCGCATTCGATGGTTCGGCCTGGTCGTTGGTTACCTGCTGGCTAACGCCGGTGATATTTTCGAAGCGGCGGACCGCGGTGGGCGCCAGGCCGAACTCAACACGATTCTGACACTTGGCGCTGTGTACGCGATCGTCGACACGTGGTGGAGTCTGCGGGGAAAGGTCTTTCTGGCCGAATTCCGCATCCTCGTCTCAGTCATGGAAGCACTGTTTATCGGCCTGCTTTGCTATTTTGACCAGGGCATCGACAGTCCCTTTCGTTTCTACTATTTCCTGTCGCTGCTTGTCTGCGCCATTCGGCATCCACCATCGCTGACTTTTACAACATTCGTTCTTCATGCGCTCAGCTACACGGTTCTGGGACTGAACTCGACCGAAAATGGTCGCGGCGACACGGTTGTGCTGCTGTTGACACTCGTGTTTCTCGGCTGGACAACGTGGGCGATTATTTCGCTGACCGGGCTGTTGAAAATGGCCGAACGCAGGCTCGGGGAACTCAACGAAGAGCTTCGCGAGAATCAGTCTCTGCTGGAACACCGTATTCGCGAACGCACCAAAGCTCTGCAGGAATCGCAGGCGCTGCTCGTGCAGCAGGAAAAGCAGGCCGCCTTCGGACTGCTCGCGGCCGGCATCGCCCACGAAGTCGGAAATCCGCTGGCGTCCATCAGTTCCATCGTGCAGATGCTGAAACGCCGCATTCAGGATGACTACATCCATGAACGGCTGGAGATCGTTTCCGGCCAGTTGCGGCGAATTCAGCGGATTCTGGGAGAACTTGTCGGATTCAGTCGTCCGGCTAACGAAAACGTCACCGTTGTTGACATTCACGCGGCAATCAACAACGCCCTCAGCATCGCCAAGTATTACAAGCGCTGGAAGGGCAAGAGGGTCGAAGTCCACCTCGCGCCGGATATGCCGCCGATCAGGACCGTCTATGATCAGTTGGTGCAGGTTGTCCTGAATCTGGTCCTGAATGCACTCGACGCAACGGACGAAGGCGCGTCGATTCGAGTCACAACTGCAATCGGCGAACCTGATACCTCCGGCCGGGCGCTCGTGACGATTTCAATCGAAGATGAAGGGCACGGCATCCCCCCAGAAGCTCAGCAAAGCATCTTTCAGCCATACTTCACGACAAAGTCGACGGGGACTGGACTGGGCCTGTTCGTCTGCCGTCAACTGGCGGAAAACGAACTCGACGGAGCGATCGAACTCGTCAGATCGGACAGTTCAGGAACAGAATTCCGCATCCTGCTGTCCGCAGCCTCCGCACCGATTCGACCCGCAGCCGGGTAATTCAAACCGGCCACCGACCATCAGGGCTGAGCACGCCGACAGCGAATTTTGCCTTGTGATTTCGTCACGCCGCGCGTCGATATGGCTGACTCGGCGCAGCCGCCGGCGGCCCGACGCGATACAGATGTTCCCGGGTACACGGCATGCCGGACACGCCGCGCGACGCGTGGCGTGTGGCGACCGTCTGATAGATGCGAGCACCGCCGTCACCCAGAGCAAAGACGCATCCGGTCAGATACAAAATCCACATGCGGTACTTTTCTTCGCCAATAAAAGCGATCGCAGCGTCTTTGTTTTCTTCCAGCCGCCGGCACCAGTGTCGGCATGTCAGCGAATAATGATCCCGCCAGCCTTCAACATCGTGGACGTCGAATCCGCTGGATTCCATGCACTGTACCATGTGCCCAAGATGATCCAGTTCGCCGCCCGGAAAGATGTATTTTGCCAGCAGGCGCCGCTCCGGTGACATCCTGCGGAACGCCCTGTCGGACATCTTTCCGGGCCGCGTGATTCCGTGATTCAGAAACATCCCGCGATCAGGCAGCAGCGAACTTACCTTGCGCATGTAGCCGGCCATGTTGTCGATGCCGACGTGCTCGACCATTCCAATGCTGGCGATCTTATCGAACGGACCTTCGACGTCCGCGTAGTCGCACAACTCGACATCCACAAGATCACCCAGTCCGCGCGTTGCGATTCGCTGCCTTGCCAGAATCAGTTGCTCTTCCGAAAGCGTGATGCCAAGTGCCCGCACGCCGTAGTGCTCGGCCGCATGACAGATAAGCGCCCCCCAGCCGCAGCCGATGTCCAGAAAACGTTCTCCTTCACGAAGCTGCAGCTTCCGGCAGATCATGTCCAGTTTGTTTACCTGAGCCTGTTCCAGAGATTCATTCCAGTCGCGGAAGTAGGCACAGCTATAGACCATCTGTTCATCGAGAAACAGTCTGTAGAAATCGTTGCTGAGGTCGTAGTGAAACTGAATGAAGTCCCGGTTTTCGACCTGCTGCCGGTTGAGCCCGGTTTCGTCGCCGGAGTAGCGGTGCCGTACCGACGTATCCTCACCGCGCGCCGTCAGGAAGGATGCGGCGAATCTCGCCATCAGCCCCAGCGGCAATTTGCGAGTCTTCCGGCGGCTGTTCTTGACACGAGCCGTCTCGATGAGCGTAACCAGGTCAGAGCCGGAATAGTCGATCGAACCCCGCGCATACAATCGCAATACCGTGTCGGCTGTAGGTTTCCGAAGCAGTGTCCCGATAACGCCGGGGCTGCGGATCACGATCTCCAAACCAGGAACCACCTTCTCGCCAAGCGGCACGACGGTTCCGTCCCACAATCGAATCGATACCGACGAATTCAACCGGGTGCGCAGGTAGTCGAATAGCTCAACGGCACACAGAATCTGTCGTCGGGATCGTGAATTCCTGCTGAACATCGTGTTCGCCTTCCTGGGTTCGATTCCCTTCTGTCCCCGGTGACCGCGCGACGTGTCGTTCCAGGCTTGTAACGGCACATGGTCTGCGTCAACTCGGCGGCGCCGTCGGTCCGCTGCTCTTGAACATGATTCCGACACAGGGCGACTGGAAAGTCCGGTACTGTCCCTGAACAGCGCGGAAGTCTACCGCGATCCTGCGACCCGCTGCGAGGGGAATTTGCTGTTCAGCGAGGTTCGTTACGGACGTCGCATGCTGCGGAACCTCAGCGGGCTCTGTCGGGTCGGCGGCGGAACAAGCCGTGGAGCGAAGCACGAGCCGTCACGAAGTCGTCTGCGACGGGCGCAAAAAACAAAGGCACCTCAAGTGGAAACCCACTTGAGGTGCCGATCAGTTTCGTACGCTAAGAACCGGTGGGAAACCGCTTCGAAACGTGCAATTCATTGGCAAAAGATTAGTTGCAGCCGCCGCAGCTTCCGCAGCCGACTGAACCGCAGCCACTTGAGCCGCATCCGCCGCCAACGCCACAGCCACCGCCGCACGCCGAAACGGCCGGACGATAGACCTGAGACGTGACAGTCTGGGGCACCATCTGGCAGACCTGCACCGGAACTTCACGTGTTTCCTGACGGTTCACAGTGACAGTGTAGGTGTAAGGAACCTGCTCAGAAACCTGACGTGCGACCTTGATCGTACGAGTCTGCTGCTGAGGATTGCAAACAGTGACGGTGTACGTGTAAGGAACCTGTTCCGTAACCTGTCGCGCGACCTTGATCGTGCGAGTCTGCTGCTGAGCTTCGCAGACGGTGACGGTGTAGGTGTAAGGAACCTGCTCAGAAACCTGACGTGCAACCTTGAAGGTCCGCGTGCGAGTTTCCGGTGAGCAAGTGGTGACGGTGTAGGTGTAAGGAACCTGCTCCGAAACCTGACGTGCAACCTTGATCGTTCGCGTACGCTGCTCAGGTCGGTTCACCGTGACAGTGTAGGTGTAAGGCTCCTGAGAGGTCTGCTGCTCGTAAGCAGTATATTCAACCACTCGCTGAACCTGATTGGAAACCCAAACGCGGCGAGTTCCGCATCCACCGCAGCCGGACGATGCAATCGCGCCACAGGCACTGGCAACACCGCAGCCGCCGCAGGCAGAAACAGCACAGCCACCACAGCTTGAAGCACAGCCGCCGCAGCTACCGCAACCGCCGCAGGACGAACCACATCCGCCGCCGCAACCACTGTCGCAGCCACCGATTGGCTGTTCTTCCCAGTGACCCTGGTCTTCACAGACGGTGCGAGTGCGTGTCACAGGGACGGTGTGACAGACAGTTCGCATTCCCTGACGCTGTTCCTGAGAAGGAACCATCACGGTGAAGGTCTGCTGCTGATCTTCATAGACCGTGCGGCAGACGGTGCGTGTTCCCTGACGCTGTTCCTGGCGAGGAACCATGACCGTGTAGTTCTGCGTCTGGTCTTCGTAGACCGTGCGGCAGACGGTGCGTGTTCCCTGACGCTGTTCCTGGCGCGGAACCATCACAGTGTAAGTCTGCTGCTGGTCATCATAGACCGTGCGGCAAACTGTGCGGGTTCCCTGTCGCTGTTCCTGAGACGGAACCATGACAGTGTAGGTCTGCTGCTGGTCTTCCCAGACCGTGCGACAGACAGTGCGTGTTCCCTGACGCTGTTCCTGAACCGGAACGTTCACGGTCACGGTACGAGTCTGAGTCACCATCTGAGGAACCATGACGGTTCGCTCAACAGTTTCCCACGTTCCGCAGGCGTCTCCGCCACACCCGACCGATGCTCCACAGCCCCCGCAAGAGCTTGTCACTCCACAGCTTGAACCACAAGAACTGGCGCCGCAGGGGCTGCAGCTCGTGGCACAAGGAGCAGAACAACAGGAGCTGACCTTGCTGCCGCAGCAGCTACCAGCTTGTGCAGACGCCGTCATCAAAACGGCTGCTGCGAATGACAAGACATAACGCATGTCTCTTCAACTCCTCCTTCGAATCACACTGATTCACAAATTAGGAATTACGCCCCGAGAACGCCTCGGGTTCCCACTTTGATTCCAAACCAAAGCCCAGCCGTCTAAATTGCACTTAAGGATGAGCTCTTGAACGCCTCCCCCCTAGTCATGTCGGGGAGAATAACGTTGTGGACAGGAAAAACGGCCCACTTCCGCGACTATAACATGGGGTGTTTGAGAAGAACAACGAAAATGGCAAAAAAAGGACTGTCGAGAAAAGTATCTCGGTTGTCCATGTCATTGCTGGTTATTCCGACTACAGCGACCCGCGTCCATTTGCGCAGGTTAGGTAAACTTCGAGTGCCGTTTCCAGCATTCCGGAGGCAATTTCTTCAAGTTTATGAATCGAGAATCTGCTGCAGATGACAGGGAATTGCGCTGTGTGGTTTCGCTGCGTGCGTTGTCGGCAGGAAGGGCGGTCAGTATAGTCCGACGCGAAATCGCGAGAGGCACCGCGATCGTTCGCCTTTTTCGTGGAAACCTGACTTCAGTCTCCGGTGTAGCTGTTCATGAAATTCTGCTTAGTCGATCGCATCACGGCTCTCGTGCCGGGGCAATCGATTTCCACGATCAAGAACGTCTCTCTGGCTGAGGAGTATCTCCAGGATCACTTCCCGGGGTTTTCTGTGATGCCCGGCGTCTTGATGGTGGAGTCAATGGTCCAGAGCTGTGCCTGGTTGCTGCGAGTGACTGACGATTTTCGACACAGCACGATTCTGTTACGTCAAGCGCGTGCCGTGAAATTCAACAGCTTTCTCAAGCCGGGGCAGACTCTGGAGGTCACCGCGACTCTGAAACAGAATGACGAAAGTTCCGCCGCGTTTCAGGCTGCTGGCACGGTCGACGGCGCGTCGGCTGTCAGTGCGCGTCTGGTGCTTTCGAAGCAGAATCTCGCTTCAGGAAAGTCCGACATGGCGACAAATGACGAACGGATCCTGATCGCGATGCGTGAGCTATTTGAGCAGATTCGGCCCTGATCCCGGCACCCGCGTCTGGTGCTTTGTGCGCGTTATCGTCAGCGATGCATCCGGGATTCTCCGGCGCATCGTCAGATGCCCCTCGAATGACAATCTTTAAACGGAACGGAAGGCTGGCAAACGAATGAGTCTGAAGGGTCGAGTTGCGTTAGTGACCGGCGGAAGCCGTGGAATCGGTCGGGCGATCGTAGAGGTGCTTGCGAATGACGGGGCGAAGGTTGCGTTCGTCTATCATTCGAACAGTGACGCCGCCGATCAGGTTGTCGCAGCGCTTCGGGAATCCGGCGGCGAAGCGATGGCGATTCAGGCCGACGTCAGGTCCAAAGAGGCCTCGGAAAAGGTCGTGGCGGATGTCGTTGCGGCGTGGGGCTCGCTGGACATCCTGGTGAACAACGCAGGAATCATCCGCGACGGGCTGCTGGCCACGATGGACGCACAGCAGTGGCAGGATGTGATCGACACAAATCTGACCAGCGTCTTCAATTTCTGCCAGTCGGCGACTCGCCAGATGATGTCACAGCGGTACGGGCGGATTATTAACATGTCAAGCGTTGCGGCGGACGTGTCAAATCCCGGCCAGGCGAACTACGCCGCAAGCAAAGGGGGCGTCGAAGGCTTTACACGATGCATCGCCACGGAACTCGCTCGGCGGGGAATTACGGCGAACGCGGTGGCCCCCGGCTTTATTGAAACAGATATGACTGTCGCAGTCGTCAATGCGGCCGGTGCCGAAATCAAGAAGAAGATTCCCGTCCGGCGACTGGGACAGCCGGCCGACATAGCCAATGCAGTACTGTTTTTTGCTCAGGAAGCATCTTCGTACGTCACCGGCCAGGTGCTCAAGGTCGACGGCGGACTGACCCTGGGCGGCATCTGACGCGTTGAAACGTCGTCCAGGTTCCCGGAATCCGAATGCTCTGTCATTGACGGCCTGATTCCCGGTCGCAATTCCGGATTTTCATGCTTAAACTTCGCCGCTTGCTTCCGCCGGATTCTGGGGATCCTGCGGGACGAATCTGGGTGTCCGGTTAGAGGTGCCGTCGCCGGCCTGAACCGGAGTGCGTTGTCTGGCGACAGGAATTCCGCCAACGTAACACTGCCACGGCAGCACGGAATCATGGTGGAATCAGGAGTATGAAACACATGGCATCCGAAGAAGAGATCTTTGACACGGTTCGCGACACACTTGTCGACGCTTTGGGCGTTGATGACGACGAAGTGACGCCGGAAGCCACCTTGATCGGCGACCTGGGGGCCGAATCAATTGACTTTCTGGACATCGTTTTCCGGCTCGAAAAGAATTTCGACATCAAGATCCCGCGAGGAGAGTTGTTTCCGGAAAATCTCGCCGCAGCGGATTCGGGATTCGTCGCCGATGGCAAGGTCACGGAAGGCGGTATTGCCCAGCTGCGAGAAAAGATGCCGCATGCCGACATCGACAGCTTCGCGAAGGACCCGCAGGTCAGCAGGATTTCTGATCTGTTCACAGTGGACATGATCTGTCGATTCGTAGCGTCTCGACTTGGCTAAGGTGCATCGTCGCCGGCTGCTGTCCAGCAGGAGCAGAACGCCCGTCCGGGGAATCTTCCACGAAGTTGCAGTCGGAGCATTTTTCATGCTCACGGGCGATTCGTGAATGGTGAGTTGTTATTGCCGGACGGCAATGCGCGGACTGAGTCGGGACACAGACTGTGCCGGCGAAGGGGACGTGTGGGAATTCGGCGGAGGTGCGTTGTGTTCCCGCACCGGACGCCGGCACGTGACTGAAGCCGTGTACCGGCGGCAACGGTAAGCTTTGTTGCCTCAGATTAGGCGAGTCTTCCATGAGGTGGTATTGGGTCGACCGATTCATCGAGTTCGAATCCGGCAATCGTGCCAAAGCCGTGAAGAACGTTTCGCTTGCCGAGGAACACCTGCACGACCATTTTCCGGGCTTTCCCGTAATGCCGGCCTCACTGATGATTGAAGGAATGGCTCAGACCGGCGGCATTCTGCTCGGAGAAAAGAACAATTTCGAATACAACGTGATTCTTGCCAAAGTTCCCAAAGTGGAGTTTCACAGTTGGGCCTGTCCGGGCGACCAGTTGATTTACTCTGCCGTGCTGCAGGAAAGTCGCGCGGAAGGCGGCTCTGTTACCGTCACTGCGACGGTGGGTGATCGGCTTGTCGCGGAGTGCGAAATTGTTTTTGTGCACTTGTCTTCTGATGACCCTCAACTGAGTCGGATCGATCAGAAGAATTTCGTGTTTCGGATGAATCTGCTGGATATCCTGACCGTCGGAAACGCGGGCACCGGAGAAGCCGATCACTCACCGGGTGAGTCGTCCGGCGATCAGAGAAAGTAAGCCATGAAGCGTCGAGTCGTTGTCACCGGAATTGGTTGTGTCACGCCCATCGGCACGACCATAGACACGATGTGGGAGGCCCTGAAGAACGGCGTTAGCGGCGTTGGTCCGATTACTCACTTCGACGCGTCAAGTTTCCCCACGAAATTTGCCGCTGAAGTTCGCGATTTCGACTTCGAAGCCAGTGTCGATGACCCTTCCCGGTTTGCCGACGCCGGCAGAAATATCCGGTTTGCCATCGGAGCTGCCTCGCAGGCGGTCGCGGATTCCGGAATCATGGAGGCCGCCAACTTCGATCCGACTCAGTTCGGCGTGTATCTGGGTGCCGGCGAAGGGCAGCAGGATTTCATGCAGTTCATGAATCTGGTTGCCGGGTCCCAGAATAATGGCGAGGTCGACCTCAGGAAGTTCACGCTGGATTTTCTGGAATCGATGAACCCGCGGTTCGAACTGGAGCTCGAACCGAATATGCCGGCTGCTCACCTGGCAAGCCTGTTCAATGCTCAGGGACCGAACCTTAACTGTCTGACCGCCTGTGCGGCGTCCAGCCAGGCGATCGGAGAAGCCACCGAGATCATCCGGCGCGGCGAGGCAGATGTGATGCTTTCGGGCGGCGCGCACAGCATGATTCATCCGTTCGGTGTGACGGGGTTCAATCTGCTCACAGCGCTCTCGGAAAACAACGCAGCTCCGGAAAAGGCGTCGCGGCCGTTTGACCTGAATCGCGATGGTTTTGTGCTTGGTGAAGGTGCCGGCATGGTCATTCTCGAAGAACTCGAACATGCCAAAAGCCGAGGTGCGGAAATCTACGGCGAGATTCGCGGGTACGGCTCGACCGCTGACGCTTATCGAATCACAGATATCCATCCGGAAGGTCGCGGTGCCATCAGTTGCATCCGAATGGCGCTCAGAGATGCGGAAGTGAATCCCGAAGAAGTCGGCTATGTCAATGCTCACGGCACCAGCACGAAGGTCAATGACCTCGTAGAAACGATGGCGATCAAGGGCGGACTCGGTGAACACGCCCGAAAGACTCCGGTTTCCAGTATCAAAAGTATGATGGGACATCTGATCGCCGCGGCCGGCAGCGTCGAAGCAATTACGTGTCTGCTGGCGATCCGCGACGGTGTTCTGCCGCCGACCATTAACTACGAAACACCGGACCCGGAGTGTGACCTTGATTACATTCCAAACCAGGCGCGAGAATCCAGGATCCGCGTTGCACTTTCCAACAGCTTCGGATTCGGCGGACAGAATGTGTCGCTGATCGTTTCCAGCTTTCGGACATAAGGAAACTGTTTGACAGGTCACGGCACGAGCGATTGCCGCGTTCGAAAATCATGAGCGGGGTTCGGTCCTGTTGCACACGGGACACCACCCGCGAGGCGTTTTATCTCCAGTCAGACATACCTGACTGGACTGGAATCATGCGGAGCGAATTCGGTGCACTTTGTGTGGATCATTCTGGTTCTGCTGACGCTGGCTGCATTCGTCGACTTTGCCTATCGGCGGTTTGCCAGCCGTCGGATTCAGAAGATCTTCGAGAACGTGCCTCCCTTTGTCATCGTACCGGCCGAGCGTACGCCTGATGCCGTGGAGCTGCGCATTCCGGCGTCCGACGGACTGACGTTGTCCGGCAGTCTGTTCGTTCCCCTGTGTGATCACCCACGCTCACTGGTCATCTTCTTTCCGCCGCTGAACGGCAGTCACTGGATGGCACCGCGATACTGCCAGGCGATCCTCGACGATGGCCACGCCGTCCTTGGATTTGATTTTCGCAACCAGGGAGAAAGCGATGACCAGGACGGTTACTCACCGATTCACTGGATCACAGAATTCGAAATGGCCGACGCCGCTGCTGTTCTGGAATTCGTGGAGTCACATCCGAAGCTGAGCAGACTGCCACTGGCAGCGTTTGGTGTCAGCCGCGGCGGTGCGGCTGCACTCGTCGCCGCCTGTCGATATCCGGGAATTCGGTCAGTGATCGCCGACAGCGCTTACGGAACGACGTCGATGACCAAGCGCTTCGTTCGTCGGTTCGGTCGCTATGTCATTCCCGAACGAGCATTCAACCTGCTCCCGGATTGGCATATTGACCAGACTCTGCGGCAGGCGGTGGGGCTCAGTGAAACTGCCCGCAACTGCCGGTACGTGCATGTGGAACAGGAATGTCTGCATCGCGACCCTGACACGCCCGTCCTGCTGATTTCCGGCGGAAGGGACTCCTATGTGACAGCCGATGTCGCAATGGACCTTGCCGCGTGCTTCGGCGGTGACGACTGCCTGTGGGTCGTGGAAAAAGCGAGACACAATATGGCTCGATCTGTCCTTCAACAGGAATACGACGAACGAATCGTCCGGCACATCACTCGGTCGATGAACCAGCCAGCGTCGTCCGAAGTGTCGCCCGGCGGACAACGAATATCCTCACACAACCGGGCCGCAGCAGCCTCGTAGTGTTACGTCAGCGGTGCATCGATCCCGCGGGCACCGCATTCGGGAACGCTCGGTCGTCGAGACGGCAAGGCTCTCGCTGAGCGGCGTGCGCCAAGGAGTGCCCAGCGCCGCAGCGGCTCGGCAGGAGCCCGCGCATCCCGGGAGTCCGCATGCTCTGCATTCGCAAGGTGCCACGTGACAGACCACCATAAACCTCTGACGAACACGGGGGCGAGTACGGAGCTGGTCTTTTCATAGGGATTTCAGACGAAGCGGCCGATTGTGGATGGTGGCACGAAGGTCGCCAAACTGCTACGATCCGCAGCACAATTAAGCGTTTGCACCCGTAGCTCAACTGGATAGAGCATCGGTCTTCGGAACCGAGGGTTGCAGGTTCGAATCCTGCCGGGTGTATTGGAGTTTCGTCAATTCCTGTCTGTGAATCGGGAAGTTGATGCCGAGCGAGTGGCCTGACGGATTCAGGCTGGGACGAACTCGGGCGAGGTCTGTGACTCGATGGAAGCCCGGTTCGGTCTCTGTCACTCGCGCTCGATAGCTGCGATGGGAGTTCCCAAGAACGGTGCATCACAGGCGACTTCTGTTGTGGCGGGTTGCCGCACGGAACGACTGCTGCCTTTGGTCGCAAGAAGCGTCTCTGCATTCGAGCGGGCGTGGTTACTGACACCGCGACTCGCGACTGAGCGCTATTCGCTACCCATGAGTTCTTCGAACTCTTTGAAGATCTCCGCCTGTTTTTCGGAGTCCGAAGCTCGCACGTTGACAAGTCGGAGCATCACGCCGCAGGCACGACCGTACATTTCGTCTTCGGTCGTCCTTGATTCATTGGCGCCGATGGCGTCCTGAACCTGTCGCAGGACCGGACGCACCCGGTCGCCGAATGCCTTCCAGGAATCGTTGGAAATACTGGAAGCCGCCAGGGCCTTGTATTCAGTGCGGAATCGCGTGAGCGCAGATTTTGCATTCGGCGAAAACCCGAGCATCGACAGCGAAATCGTGCCGGTGAAGAAACCCGCGATCAGCAGCACAACAACCAGGACTCCCGCACCGATGCCCAGTGTCTTTGGTTCCGGCATGTTGAAGGACGGCACAGAGAATTCGCGCTTTTGTTTCGGTGGTTTCTTCTTCGGCAGCGATTTTTCAGACGCTGCGGCAACGATTGACTGCATTGGCGAATTCGAAGGAATTGCAGAAGCCGCTGCGGGAGAATGTTTCGGTGCCGGTTCAATCTCTGTATCAGCCGCTTCCGTGGCTTCGCTGAGTACGGGAGCCTTGGCGGCCATGGTACTTCGGGGGGCAGGCGATTCTTCGGAAAACACTTCGTTGAACAGGTCTTCAGAAACGTCGGCGGCGGCAGACTTTTTCTTTTTCCGACCGGGCTTCCTTCCAGCCTCCGAGCGCGGCGCCGGCCGGGCAGGACGTCCGGATTTCGAGTGTTCTGAGCCGGTCGGTGACTTCTTCGAGGGTCTTTCGGTTTTCGCCGGCGCAGTGGTCTTCGCCCTCGACGGCGGCACATCCTGCGTTTCCAGGGAACTCAGGAAGGAAGCGGCCAGTTCGGGAACGTCGGTTGCGATCGTCCAGTCGCCGGATTCGCCGCTGCGGACTTTGTCGGATTCTCCGAGCATTCCTTTTTCGGCCATGCGGATCAGCATCCGCATGGACATCGGTCCCATCACGTCTCCCATGGAGTCGTAGTACCACGAATCGGACTCTTCCGCCGTTTCGACGACGCTGGATTTCGGTCGGGCCTGCGGACGCGTCGTTTCATCTTCGAACTTGATTTCGTCCATTTGCAGCAGGCTGGAGTCATCTTCGATTTCGGGCAATTCCGAAGCCTCTTCGAACGAAAATGACAGTTCAGAAAGATCGCCGAGTTCCGCGGGTTCATCGCCGGACGAGGAAACAGTTGCGGCGGTCTGCATCTGGCTGGCGGCCATCCAGTTCCGCTGGTTTTCACGACGAATCAGGTCGTCGTCACTCAGCGTGCCGATGTCGATGAGCTGCCTGATTTCGCTTTCCGGCACGGGTCCGAATTCTTCACCAAGCATCTGATAGTACCAACCGTTCGCCATCTCAACGCTCCGCCTGTCGCTCCGGTCGTGAGTTCTGAAACTGCCTGTTCTGACTGCCGTCACGCGACAAATCCTGACAGGAAACTCCGCACGGTTCCAGCCACCAATCCAGGTTTCGGCGCCGCGCGGGCAGTGGCGAAAACCCACATGTTCCCGTCGCGGCATTGCACACAATCGCCGAATCCGATGTTGCCGCAACGGGGCGATCCGGCAACCGGGCAGAAAACCGGGATCGCTCGCCGGGTTATCGGTTACGTTTACAAAACGCAACATCTCCGGCGCTGAACGTGGCTCCAGGTCGCGCTGGCCGCTCGGTGCCGGCGACCAGTGCGATGATCGAAAAGAGCCAGCATCGCTGACGCACTTTTGAAGGACCTACTTTCAATCATGTCGAAGTTTCGTGTCAGAGCTCCATCGCAACTGCTGCTTGCTGCCGTCGCCGCATTACTCGCTGCCGCGCCGAGTCCGGTATTCGGCCAGGAGGATTCGCGGATTGAAGGATTCACCGAACCGTATGCCGACCTGCGGCTGGCGGCCGCGGAGATGGGAACGGTGGCCGAGGTGGCGGCCAGGGAAGGCGATCAGGTTTCGGCGGGACAACTGCTGGCCAGTCTGGACGACGCCGTGCTGAAGGCTGCTCTGGAGGTTGCGCGAGCGGGAATGCAGAGCGTCGGGGCTCTGAATTCGGCGATGGCCGATCTAAAGATCCGCAAGACCGAACTGGAAAAACTCACAGAACTGCGGGAGCGGAATCATGCCAGCCAGCAGGAAGTCGATCGGGTTGCTGGTGAGATCGCCGTGGCGGAAGCCAGAGTCCAGGCAGTTCGGGAAGAACTGGAAATCAAACGACTGGAGTTCGAACGGATCAAAGCTCAACTCGGCCAGCGGCAGATTCGAACACCGATCAGCGGCGTTGTTGTGGAGGTCTTCAAGGATCAGGGTGAGTTTGTTTCGCCGACGGACCCGGTTGTTGCCCGGGTCGTGCAACTGGACCCTCTGCTGGTTGTCTTCTCCATACCTGTCGAGCATCGAGGAGCCGTCAGCAAAGGTCAGTCTGTTCCCATGCAGATCGGCACTTCAGCGGCCGTCGCTGAGGGGATTGTGGAATATGTCTCACCCGCTGCCGACGCGTCCAGCGGAACCGTTCGCGTCAAGGTGAAGCTTCCGAACCCTGCGGGAAAATGGCACAGCGGTGAGAAATCCGTCTTGTTGCTGGATGGACTGCAGCGGACAACCGAAGTTGCTGCGCCGGAAATTGTGAAGCGCGGCCAATGATAGCGCCTGGAAACTCATCTCTGACGGCCGACCCGGAGTCAGCGGAGTCGAGGAAGCAGAATCGTTTCGCGTTGAGTGGCGGAGCACTGCAGCAGGCTGATCCACTGCCGCAACTGGCTTCGCAACTGCATGACGCGCAGCAGACGGCTCGGGACCTGGCTGCGCTGATTGAACTCGTCGAACGGCTGCAATCGGCCACCGATATTAAACGCGGCTGCCATCGGCTTGTGGATGAACTCAGGCTGCACCTGCAGGCTGACCATGTGGCAGTCGGAATTTGCGACCCGGCGGGCTCTCGCGACGATCGTCTGTCAGCGCCCGTCCAATCACCGTCATCGGTGGTCTGTCGTGTTCAGGCAATTTCCGGACAACCGAGCATCGATCCGACATCGGAAATCTGCCGATTGTCGGAAGCCGTTTTGCAGGAAAGCGTGGCGCGGTCAGCCGCTTCTGCGTGGCCACCCGGCGGCACCGGAAATCGCCACGCGCTGCTGGCTCACCGCCAGTTCGTGGATCATCACAGACTGGCGGCGGTCGTCGGGACTCCACTGCGGGACGGCGAGAATCGCTGCGTCGGAGCGGTCTTCGCGGCATTCGGCAACCGCGAACAATCGGCCTGTGTTCAGGACTCGGTCGCGAACTCGCCCGCTGAAAGGCCAGACGACGTTTCTCGTGCGTCGCGATTTCTGGCGGCGGCGGAACCAATGCTGGCGACGACTCTTTCGCTGATGATGCGGTCGAATGAGTCGCCGCTTCGGGTCGCTGCGAATGGCCTTCGAACTGCCTTCTGCAACGGACGTCTTCGAACCGCCTCGGTCATCGCGGGTATCGTCCTGACGATTCTGCTGCTGCCGATGCAGTACAACGTCCAATGTGAAAGCGAGCTGCAGCCGGCGGAACGCCGTTACGTGGCGGCCCCGTTTGACGGACCGCTGGAAGAATGTTTTGTTCAACCGGGCGACTACGTCGAATCGGATCAGTTGCTGGCTCGCATGGACGGTCGCGAAATCCACTGGGAACTGGCGGGATTAAAGGCCGATCTTGGCCGAGCCACCAATGAGCGAAATTCGAAGCTGGCGGACCATGAATTCGGCGATGCCGAAATCGCGCGTCACGAGGTGCGGCGACTGCAGAACAGGTCGGAGCTGCTGGTTCATCGCGACAACAATCTGGAAGTCCGAAGTCCGGTAAGCGGCATTGTCATCAGCGGCGACCACAAGGACGCCGAAGGAGTTCCGCTGGAGACCGGGCAGTCGCTGTTCGAAATCGCTCCTCTGGACCGCATGATCATCGAAGTCGCTGTTCCGGAAGACGATGTTCGCTGGGTCCGCGAAGGACAGCCGGTGTCACTGTTTCTGAATGCCATGCCGTCGGCCGACATTGCAGCAACGATCTGCAGGATTCATCCGCGAGCTGAACTGCGCGACAACGAAAACGTGTTTGTCGCGGAAGCCGAGATCGACAACTCACAACTGCAGCTTAAGCCCGGCATGAGAGGCCGCGCGAAGATCGCTGCCGGTCGTTATCCGCTGGGCTGGAACCTGTTTCATAAGCCGGTCGCTCATCTGGCGGGATGGCTGGGATGGTGACGGGCAGAGTTCCGTTCGACCTCGTTTCCGTCCGGTCTTGTGTTCTTTTGGTGTCGGAAATCCGGAATCTCAAATCGCTGATTGCCGCGTGTCATGGTGTCCACGTCCGATCCTTCAACCCTTGATCTTGTCCGCACACGCGTCGCGCTGCGACCGAGCGTGCGGTTTGTGCCGCAGGTCTACGGAAACGAAACGTTTTATCACATCGAAGATGCGGCGACCGGGAACTACTATCGAATCGGATACACGGAATACGTGTTCGTCTCGCTGCTGGACGGCAAAACGACATTCTCCGAAGCGCTGGCGATCACGGCTCAGACGCAGTCCGCGACGGCACTGCCGCAGCAGCAGGCAATGTCGCTGTACTGCTGGCTGCTGGAGAACAATCTGGCGGACATCGACGAAACATCGGTCGCGAGGAGTCGGACCGGCGACGTGAAAGCCGGGCGACGAAAGCCGTTCCTGGCTCGATTCAATCCGTTTTGGTTTCGGATTCCGCTGGGCCGGCCGGACGCGGCGCTGAAGGCACTGCAGCCGGTTCTGGGCTGGCTGTTCAGCGTCCGTGCGACGGTACTGGCGGTGCTGATGATGGCGGCGGCGGTTATCGCCGTGGGGATGGAATGGGACCGATTCCGTTCGGCTTCGGTGGCCGTGTTCGCGCCCGACAACTGGCTGTGGCTGCTGCTGTCCTGGATTGGACTGAAGTGCGCCCATGAAACAGCTCACGGGCTGACATGCCATCGGTACGGCGGCAGTGTGCGCGATTCCGGGATCATCCTGGCGTTTCTGGCTCCACTGGCCTACGTCGACGTGACATCAAGCTGGGGATTCAGTTCGCGCTGGCAGCGAATTCATGTGGCGGTTGCGGGGATGTACATCGAATTGCTGTTGGCGTCGCTGGCAGTCTTCGGCTGGCTTGTGTCGGAATCCGCTGTCGTCTCGCACGTGTTGTACAACGTGATCGTGATGGCCAGTCTGTCGACAATTCTGTTCAACGCGAACCCGTTAATGAAGTTTGACGGTTACTACATTCTGTCGGACCTGCTGCAGACACCGAACCTGCAGGCTCAGTCTTCTCAGGCAGTCAGTCACTCGGTAAGCCGCGTGTTGTTTGGTGTTCGGGCGACGGCGCCGGCGTCGCTGGGGCGTTCCGCGTGGCTGTTGAGAATCTACGGAGTCGCCGCGATGCTGTGGCGTGTCGTGGTCACCCTGACGCTGCTGATCGCCGGATCGGTGCTGTTTCACGGAGCCGGTCTGCTGCTTTCCGTCCTGGGAGCCCTCGCCTGGTTCGGCGCTCCTGTCTGGAATGCGGCCCGGTCGGCAAATCGGCTGTGGAGCGAATCGCCGGCGCGGCTGGTTCGCGGCGCAATTCTGGCCGGCACGATCGTCGCGCTCGCGACGACGGCACTGTTCGGGATGCCCTGTCCCTTCGTCGCGACCGCTCCCGGAATCGTCGAACTGCCGGAAGGCGCCGCTGTGCGAGCGGGAACGGACGGCTTCATTCGCCAAATTCACGTTCAGACCGGCCAGGCCGTCGAAGAAGGAACGCTGCTGTTGACGCTGGAAAATCAGCAGGTTCGCGCTGACCACGCCGATCTGCAGATTCAGATTCAGCAGGAGACGATCCGGCTGCAGTCGGCGATTGAAAAGCACGACGCCGGCAGGGCCAGAGTCGCCCGAGGAAACCTGACGTCGCTCGCGGATCGCCTTTCGGAGACCGCGCGGCAGGTCGCACATCTTGAGGTCCGAGCGACGACATCCGGCCGTGTGCTGGCGCGGGATCTGCGGGCAAGGCTGGACACGTTCGTTCGGGAAGGCGATGAACTGCTGAGCATTGACATCGGCAAGCCGCGGGAATTTCGCGTGTCCATCAGTCAGAACGATTTCCCGCTGGCACACTCGCGGATCGGCGACTCGCTGGCTGTACGGATCGGAACGCGCGGACGCTTCCGGGGTGTGCTGCAACGGCTGACTCCGCGCGCTTCGCGCCGACTTCCTGCGGAGTCGCTTGCCGCGACAGCCGGAGGACCGCTGCCCGTCACATCGTCCCAGGAACCCGATTCGCGGGACTCCCGGCAGGAACTGACGACGGAACGATTCGACGCAGTCGTTGCGCTACCGCCCGAAACCGCCGACTTTCTGAACAGCGGCGAACGAGGATACGTGTCGCTGGGACTACGAGACGAATCGGTGGCCTCCCATCTGAACTATCAGTTTCGCGGTTGGCTGAAGGACAAGCTGCGGCTGGCAAAACTATCGCAATAGAGCGCGGTCAGACATCAGCCGGGACTTCGTCGCGGGACCGGTGCGTCTACTCGCCGCGACCACCACGTCCAAATTCACCGCGACCTCCGCCGTCACCGAAACCGCCACCATCAAATCCGCCGCGACCGCCTCCTCCAAATCCGCCTCCTCCAAATCCGCCGGGTCCGCCGCCACCAAACCCACCGGGACCGCCGAATCCGCCACGACCGCCACCACCCCAGGCTCCGCCTCCTCCGCCCCAGCCTCCGCGGCCTCCGCTTCGGGAATCACCGGCGGCGGCTCTGGCCTTTGCGTAGTTCACGGCGAATTCATCGGCCGACATATCGGTAATGGGAATTCCCGCAGCGGCGAACATCGGCTGCATGCGGGGATTGTTTTCGATTTCTTCGGCGCTGACTTTTCCGTCCTGGTCCTGATCCACAAAGCCCATGACGCGTCGGCCTCGATCAACCTGCTCCTGAGTCACCTGTCCCGGGCCGTCGCCAATTCCGGCTGCCGCAGTGCCGGACGCGGATGATCCATCGACGATCACGAGCCGTTTTTCCTTCGGCTTGTAGAGCGCTTTGGTCAGGATCGATTCGCTGGAGTTGCTGGCGAGATCGTCGTTGGCCTTGAGTTCGTCGGGTGTCAGAAATCCGTCGAGATCGATGTCGATTTCGTCGAACTCTTCGAGTTGCGACCGTCGTGCCAGAATCCACTCATAGAAGGCAATCTGGCCGTCGAAGTCCGTGTCGAGTTCGCTGTACTTCGGCGGAAGGGGTGTCGTCATCGGCGGTTTCTTTGTTGGCCGGAATGGTTCCGGAGCCTGGTAGGCTGTGCGGTTTCCCGGTTGGTCGCCGTTCTGCTGGTCAGGACCACCGAACCCCGGTCCGCCGAACCCCGGACCACCGAATGGAGGCCCGCCGCCACCCTGGAATGACGATCGAAAGCTGTTTCGCATGTCGTCCGTTGTCATACCGGCGCGCAGTTGGATGCCGCGAGATTCCATGAATTGTCGAGCCTGTTCGGGCAACTGATCAATTTCGCTCTGGTCAATCGTTCCATTGCCGTCACGATCCAGGAACGACCGGCCGCCGAATCCACCGCCGCCGAATCCACCGGGAGGTCCCCCGCTGAATCCGCCGCCGAATCCGCCCCGGCCGCCAAAACCTCCGCCACCGAAGCCTCCTCGACCGCCCCGGTCGGAACCGCCGAAGCTACGTCCGCCGCGCCCGCCGCGGTCCCGGCCAAAGCCGCCGCCGTCCTGAGCCTCCGTGGTCGGAGTCAGCCACAAGCAAAGCAGAATCGCCGCAATTGATGCAATCACTTTCTTCACAGCAATTCTCCGAAGAGTCAACATCCGGCGTTCGTCAGATGAGTTCATATCGTAGTGAAAGACGCGACAAGGCCCCGTCAACAGTTTGGCAAATTGGACCCGTTGCCTCATTCACAACGCGGGAAGACGCGTCTTGGACGTGACCTAACCCCAATACAAGACAGCTCTTACCGTATCCGTCAGGGCGGAAAACCGGTAAGAAACGCCGGACCAACCGAAATTCCCCAGGGAAGTAACACCTCCGAAACGGGGGCGGAGCCGAAGGGAAACCGCATTTCAACGAAATTGACTGCGGACGCAACAGCGATTGCGGTACAAATCCACCGGCAATTCGTCACATTCAAACGAATGTTTTCATTTTGCACCGAACCGGGTCAAATCCGCCAGGAAAGCCGCCGCCGGCTGCTGATTCCGGGAAAAATAGAGACTCCTGGGTTCGCCTCTCGTGTTGTTGCTTCAAAGGAAAATGCTGAATCGCGACGCGTTTGCCCTAAGATGCTCTCGGGCCTTCATGGTGATTTCGGATCCGACTGCATCGGCGGGAAAGGAGTTCCGGGCGTTGCCGGAGCCCGCGTGGCTGGCGACCAGGCGCATGATCTCCCAGGTGGATGATCGCCAACGTAACCTGCGTTTGCCGATCCAGCGTTTTCGTCAACCGGGCAGAATGATTCATTCCTGACTTCTGAAGTCCTTTCGTCCAGCCTGCCGCTCACAATTTCCGTTCCAGGGCACTCCCATGCAATTCGGCCGAATTCAAAAATGCAGTGTGTTTCTGATCGCCGGAATGTCGCTTTTGTGGACGCTGGAATCCACGACGTTCGCTCAGGGGCGCGGTGGCAGCGAAACAGACCTGCTGCGACGGGAGGAGGTACATTCGGAACTCGGCCTGTCCGATGATCAGTCCGCACGGCTGACGGAGCTACAGAGCAAGTTCAATCCGGGACGGGACGCGTTCACGGCGTTTGCGGAGAAACTGCGCGAAGCCAAGACTGAAGACGAACGAAACAAACTGCGCCAGGAAATGCAGGACGCCACAGTTCAGGCTCGTTTGAAATTCGATGAACAGGCGGTCGGTGTCCTGAATGACCTGCAAAAGAAGAAGCTGCGGGGTCTATCCCTGACCAGCGCTGGTTTTCGAGCTTTCGCGGATGATCGGATTGCCGCTGAATATGAATTGACTGACGAGCAGAAAGAGAAAATCGCCGAACTGACCGAACAGCGACGCGAAGCTTCACGGGCGCTGGGTTTTGACTCGACTGACGAACAGCGAGAGAAGTTCAATGCAGAATGGCAGGAAAAACTCAGCGCCGTGCTGACGGCGGAACAGAAGACGAAGTACGAAGCACAGCTTGCTCAGGCCCCGACACCTGATACTGACAATTCCGCGGTCGCGGCCGCTGCCGACACCGGTAACGAATCCGCGACGGACAACGGAACGGCAACGGTCCGTCCGGTCGAATCCAATGAGCCTCCGCCGGGCGAAACCGCGGTCGCCAGCTTCGGAGACGGACCACGTCGCTACGACGGCCTGGTCGATAAGTTCCGCTTCAATTTTCGCTTCGCAAAGTGGGACGAGGTGCTGGAAATGTTTGCTGACGGTGCCGGCCTGACGCTGGACCTGCATCGCACTCCGCCGGGAACCTTCAGCCATCTGGACGACAACTGGTACAGCGCTCGCAAGGCTCTGGACATCATGAACGGCTACCTTCTGCGGAAGGGCTACGTCATGGTGAAGAAGGATAATTTCCTGATTGTCTGGAATATCGACGACGGCGTTCCTCCGAGCTTGATTCCAGAAGTCAGCGTCGAAGAACTGCTGCAGATGGATGATGAATTGCGAGTCGGCGACAACGAACTGGTGTCCGTGGTGATTCCCGTCGAAGGTCTGGAAACGTCACGTCTGGCCAAGGAAGTCGAAGCGCTGCTGGGACCGTGGGGCAGCATGATCGCTCTGACCGAATCCGGCACGCTGATCATCACGGACATCGGCTCCAATCTTCGGCGAATTCATCGTCTAATCGTGGCGGCCATGGATCACGACGCGGACAAGCTGATTTTCAAGCCCTACCAGCTCACGTACATCGACGTCGAAGAAGCCGAACTTCAGGTGATGGGCATGTTCGGCATGAAACAGGCGGCTCAGAACATGAGTCAGGCGAATGAACCGTCGCGGTTCGGCCGCGGCCGCTCACAGCCGACGGCTCCGGCGGCACCGACGCCTCCCGCGACTTCCGCCGGACTGATGATCATGCCCGATCTTCGCATGAACACGCTGTACGTCACGGGCACCGCCGTACAGCACGCTCTGGTCGAAGACATCCTGAAGACGATGGACGTTGGCTTTGATCGTGACGGAAACCCCATCAAGCGGACCGGCCGCAAGGGAACCTATCTGGAAGTTTACAAGGTTTCGTCGTCGGACGCGGGAGAAGTCGCCAAGACGATTACGGCCATGAGTCTGCCGGGCGTCACGGTGCTGAACGAAGATCGTCGCAATGGCACGATTTCGATTATGGCGACCGAACGGCAGCATCAGGAACTGGCAGTATTGATTCGCCAGATTGATAACGGCAGCGGAGCGGCATCGGTCGCCGTATATCCGCTGGGCAAGATGGACCCGCTGGCCGCGGCTGCGACTTTACGTTCGCTGTTTGTGAAGGACGGCGACAGTGGTCCGACCATCGAAACGGATCTGTACGGTCGCCGCCTGATTCTGCGGGGAACGATTGAACAGATCGCTCAGATCAAGGCCGTGCTGGTTGATCTTGGCGAAGACGGTTCACCGCCCGAACGGCGTGTTCAGGTGGGCAATGTCCGTCGCTATTCGCTGCAGGGCCGCAATGCGGGTGAGTTTCTGGATCTGCTGGAACAGGAATGGCAGCGCAACGAGCCCAACCCGATTCGCATCGAAATCCCGGCGCAGAGCAGTCCCATTCGCGGCATCGAGACTCCCGAACGAAATGCCCGCCCCGAACGTGAAGCCAACCGCCGGGGTGACGATCGTGACGACACGGATCCGTTCACGTCATTCCTGAACGAGTCGCAGTACCAGCCGGTCAGAATGTCCGCGTCGGCGGCGGGCTCCGCGACGTCGCGGCAGGATCAGACAAATCCTGCACAGGTGATGATCACTGTGATCGGAGACGAGTTGATTCTGAGCTCCAGTGACGAGAAAGCCCTGGATCGGCTGGAGGAACTGCTTGAGATGCTCAACCAGTCGCTGCCGTTCCGGACGACCTGGACGGTGTTTTATTTGCAGTCCGCTGACGCGTCGGAGGCGGCTGACATGCTGGTTCAGATTTTTCCCAACAGCTCCGTCGCCAAAACCACCGCGTCGACGGGAAGCAGTTTTCTGGGGACTCTGGGCAACAGCTTCTCTTCACTGGGGAGCAGTCTTGCCGACGCGACAGGCCTGGGCGGGCTGGGGGCCGATCCGACAACGCTGCAGATCATTCCCGACGTGCGCTCGAATTCGCTGTTTATCTCGGGAACCGATTCGATGCTGCGTGACGTTCGCGAAGTGCTGAGAGTGCTGGATTCCAACGAAATTCCGGAATCGCTGCGTGACATGCGGCCGCGCACGATTGAAGTTCGCTATGGCGACATCGATGCAATCGCCAGCATCGTGAAAGATGTTTACAAGCCGCTGATGGAACCACCGCAAACCAACAACGGCCGCGGACAGAATCCTCTGGCTGCAATGCTTGGCCAGGGCGGAGGCCAGGAGGCCGCACAGATTCGCATGACTCTGGGAGTCGACAGGCAGACCAGCAGTCTGATTGTCTCATCCAGCGAAGATGTTTTCCTGGGTGTTGAAGAAATGGTGAAAGGACTGGACGAATCTGCCCGAGCCGCGAATCGCATGATTAGCGTGGTGCAGCTAAAGAATGCGGATGCGACCATGGTGCAAAGTTCGATCTCATCCCTGCTTCCGAGAGTCACCATCAGCAGCAGCACGGCAACAGGCGGCACATCGTCCGCGGGTTCCAGCGGCTCGAACACGTCGCAGGACGCCGCAGCCGATGCGTTTCGGCAGCAGATGCAGCAGCGGTTCGGCGGATTTGGCGGGCGCGGCGGCTTCGGCGGGGGAGGTACGGGCGGCTTCGGCGGTGGCGGTTTTGGAGGTCGTGGTGGCGGCGGGTTTGGTGGAGGAGGATTCGGTGGAGGAGGGCGCGGCGGCACGGGCGGCATCCAGCGCGGTGGTGGAGGCGGTCGCGGGGGACGTGGCGGACAGTAGTTCATCGTTGCCGGAAACCTGAACCGGGCTGGTCCGGTTCGCGGGAAGACGGCGGCAAACTGAGCCCGTTGAAGGGCGGATCAACCAAACATGGAACTCGGACAACTCCTGCTTGACGAAGGCCTTGTGACCCGCGACCAGCTCGATCTGGCGCGCGGGGAGCAGAACGGAGATCGGATCGACCAGACCCTGATCCGGATGGGGCTCGTCAGCGAAGATGCGGTCCTGAAAACTCTGTCTGAAGAATTTGGGCTCGAATATGTCGACCTGAAGGACATCGAAGTTGATCAGGAACTGCTGAGTCGTTTTCCGACGTCCGCGATTTACCGGCATTCCCTGCTGCCGCTGTATCAGGAGAACGGCCACGTCGTCGTCGCTACCGGCGATCCGCTCAATCTGGAAGGACTGGACGACCTGAGCACCGTGTCCGGAATGCGGCTGGTGCCCGTCCTCACACGCCGCAATGAACTGGGATCGCGAATTCGCGAATTGCTGGGAGTCGGCGGCGACACGATCAACGAACTCGTTCGGCAGCGCACCGAAGAAGGCATCGAACTTCTCGAAGAAATCGAAGAAGACTACGGCGAACTCGGCGAAGGCGCGCAGGCTCCGTCGGTCATCCGGCTCGTCAACGAACTGCTGGTGGAAGCCGTCAGGATGAGCACCAGCGACGTCCACATCGAACCGCAGGAAAACGGCCTGCGTGTCCGCTACCGAATCGACGGCATGTTGCGCATCCAGTCGACTCCGCCGGAAATCAATCACTTTTATTCGGCCATCGTCACGCGACTGAAAATCATGTCGCACCTGAATATCGCCGAAAAACGCCTGCCTCAGGACGGCCGCATCAAACTACGAGTGCAGGGCAGAGAAGTGGACGTGCGAGTTTCCATCATCCCGATGACTCACGGGGAAGGCGTCGTCCTTCGTCTGCTGGACAAGGCGAAGATGACATTCGACCTTGCCAACGTGGGAATGCCTCCGACCGTGATCCGACGGTTTAAGGAACTGATCGGACTGCCTCACGGAATCATTCTGGTCACCGGTCCGACCGGCAGCGGTAAGTCCACGACTCTGTACAGCGCGTTGAATGAAATTAAGTCGCCGGACACAAAGATCATCACGGTCGAAGATCCCGTCGAATACCAGATGAACGGCATCAGCCAGATTCAGGTTCACAGCCGAATCGGCCTGACGTTCGCCGCAGCTCTGAGAAGTATTCTGCGTCACGACCCGGACATCGTACTGATCGGAGAAATTCGCGACGGCGAGACCGCTCAAAGTGCCATTCAGGCCGCGCTGACCGGTCACCTGGTCTTCAGCACGCTGCACACCAACGACGCGCCCAGCGCATTCACGCGACTGGTTGACATGGGCGTCGAACCGTACCTCGTGGCCAGCACCGTCGAAGGCGTGCTGGCTCAGCGTCTGGTGCGGCGATTGTGCCCTCACTGCCGGGAAAAAGTCTCACCCGAGTCCGTGGACCTTCCGACGGACTTTCCGCGGCCGCTGCCGGAGTTCATCTGTCAGCCCAAAGGTTGCCGCGAATGCCAGGACACCGGCTTTTCCGGTCGGATCGGCGTGTTTGAATTGCTGACAACCGATTCCACACTGCAGCAGATGTGCGCCGAGAACCAAAGCGCGACGAAGATTCGTGAGTACGCCGTGACGCACGGCATGACCACTCTGCGGCAAAGTGGCTGGGAACAGGTGGCCGCGGGAGTGACAAGTGTCGACGAAGTGGTGAGGATTACTCGCGGGGATCTGATTGCGTAACGCAGCCTCGCCAGGGCTGAACCACCTGTCGTCGATCCGCTGCCGGGGAACACGTTCTGACTTCAAAGCACGCCACTCGACCGCACGTCTCGGCGCGTCGCGACTTCATCCAACAATGCCCGAATTCGATTACACAGCTCGCGAGATTTCCGGAAAGCAGGTGGCTGGTACGCTGACCGCCGCCAGTGAACAGGATGCGCTGGCAAACCTGGCGGCGCGAAGTCTGTTTCCGCTGCGGGTCGCAGTGTCTGAAGCGTCGAAGAAACGGGCCACCGCCGGAACCAGGCGAGTTCGCACACGGTACCTGACGACGTTCTATAACCAGCTGGCGGACCTGCTTCGTTCGGGAGTTCCGCTGCTGCGATCGCTGCAGTTGCTGGAAGACCAGACGTCCAATCCGGCACTGAAATTTGTCACTCGCGATGTGATGGAACAAGTGGCCGAAGGGAACCGGCTGAATGAAGCGATGCGGCGGCACCCCAAAACGTTCAGTCAACTGACTGTCAGTATGGTTCGTGCCGGCGAAGAAGGCGGGTTCCTGGAAGAAGTGCTGGCCCGAGTCGCCGCATTTACGGATCACCAGGAAGAACTTCGCGGACGCGTTACAGGGGCTTTGATCTACCCGATCTTCCTGATCTGCATCGGCACGCTGATCGTGTCGGTCATCATGGTGGGGTTCGTGCCGGAATTCGAACCAATGTTCGACCGCATGCGGGAAACAGGACAGTTGCCGTGGTCCACCACGGCTTTGATGGGGATCAGCAACTTCCTTCAGGAATGGTGGATTGCGATTGCCATTGCCATCGCGGCGGGAGTGGTTGCCTTGTACCTGTACCTGGACACGGACGAAGGTCGAGTCAGCTTCGACCACTTCAAGTTGAAGGTTCCCGGTCTGGGCGGCGTGGTGAGGAATCTGGCGGTTGCCCGATTCTGTCGCATGCTGGGAACACTGCTGAGAAACGGCGTGCCCATTCTTCAATCGCTGAAAATTGCCAAAGACGCCAGTGGAAATGTGGTGCTGAGTGAGGCGATCGGCAATGCTGCCGAGAACGTTTCCGGAGGCAAGTCGCTGGCGGTTCCGCTGCGATCCAGCGGCCAGTTTTCCCGCGAAATCGTGGAAATGATCGCCGTCGGCGAAGAAGCCAACAACCTGGAAAATGTGCTGATCGGAATCGCCGACAACCTGGAAAAATACACCAGCCGCAGGATCGACGCGGTCGTCAGAATGCTGGAACCGGTGCTGCTGCTGGTGATGGCGTCGGTCGTGACATTCGTCTTGTCAGCGCTCCTGCTGCCGGTGTTGAATATGTCAAGTATGGGATGAACCGTTGCGGCAATGATCGCTGCTGCGTTGGTTGCTGCAGCGTTCCAACAGTCTCGCCTCGTTGCGTCATTCCCGGACATTCCGTCATTCCCGGAACATTCCGTCATTCCCGCGAAGGCGGGAACCCAGCCGCAACACTGGGTTCCCGCCTTCGCGGGAATGACGGAGAATCGTGAAGAATCATGTCCCGGATGATCGACATCGCAACTTTCTTCGGCGCTTTGCCTGATCGACGGGGTTAATATCAAAGAATTCGATCGACTCACAGAATTTGCGAACGCCACCGTACGGCGGGCCGGCGAATCCATCGAAACCCGGCTGATCCGGGTGTGACGACACCGATGAGCCATCGTACAATTTGCTGCAAACTCAGTGGCCTGACCGGCCTTACGAAGAAGACAAAGGATCTGAAATCATGAACACACGACGTCCCGCATTCCCTCCGTCGAAGCGACGTTCCGGCTTTACGCTGCTGGAACTGCTGATCGTGCTTGGCATCATTGTCGCTCTGGTGGCGATGGTGCTTCCCAACCTGCTGGGGCGCGATAAGGAAGCGAAGATTCAGACGACAAAGATCACCATCCGGAATGTCGAATCCGCACTGAAACAGAAGGCCGTGCATAACGACAGTGAGTTTCCGCAGGGTGGCCAGGAAGTCATTGAGGAGCTGGCGACCGTCAGTCAGGACAGCCGCGGTCGTGAACGGGCTCCCTATCTTGACGAAGTGCCGATTGATGCGTGGGGCGAACGGCTTTTTTACTCCTACGATCCCGGTGCCGACCTGATCAAGCCGAAGATCTGGTCCAGCGGCCCCGATCGCAAGGACGACAACGGCAGCAACGACGACGTCAACAACTGGGACTCGGAAGTGCAGCAGAAGTAGCGCTGCCGGCTGCCCTGGATTCCGGAGGTGAGTCCGAATGAACTCAGGCCACCCTAGTCCGGCTGAAATCGGCAATCGCCGCAGCGGCTTTTCGCTGATGGAGCTGATGATCGTGCTGGGCCTGCTGGTCGCCGTCGCGGCGATTGCCACACCGACATTGTTGTCGGAGATGCGCAACAATCGAGTCTACGACGCCGGCGAAACTGTCCGCGAAGTGCTGGCGGAATCCCGGCGGCTGGCCATCGATTCCGGCATCGACTACCAGTTTCGTTATGAGCCCAACGGTCAGCACTTCATCGTTGTGCCCACCGAAATCGAACCGAAGGATTCGAACTCACTGATCGGCGAACAGTCCACGTCGACGTACGTCAGACTCACGGGCGATCTCGGATCGGGCTTTCGTATTCGGGCGATGGACGATACTCAGGACACCGCCGAACGGCTGGGACCGGAATGGTTCGGCAACGTCCAGGACGGTGCCCTGCTGGCTCAGAAGTCCTGGTCGACAGCGCGGCTTTTTCGGTTTGACGGAACGTCGGATGATTTCAAGTTCCGCGTGACTGATGACGCCGAGCGAACCGTGGAGATCTCCGTCCGCGGATTGACCGGAGCCGTCCGATTGTCGCAGGTCTACCAGGGGTCGCTGTGATGAAACGGCGCGGAGTCTTTCACGTTTCGTCGACGGCTTCGGGTTCCCGTTCCGGCCTGACGCTGCTGGAAGTCATTATTGCGACCGCTGTGTTCCTGGGAGCACTGTCCGCCATTATGCAGATCTTCCGGCTTGGCGCGGACGCGGAAATCATGACGCAGATGGATTCCGAAGCCGTCATGCGAGCCGAGTCTCTGATGGCCGAGCTGGTGATCGGTGTGCAGCCGCTGCAGAGCGTATCGGGGCAGGCATTTGAAGACGGCGCCCCGCGCTGGCGATACGACGTGCAGGTCGATTCGGAAATTGAAGGACTGCTGCGAGTTTCCGTGACGGTGAATCACGTGCAGGACGGCGGTCGAGTCAATTCGACCTACACGTTGATCCGGCTGGTGCGCGATCCGCAGGTCTTTCTGGACGCTGCTATGTCCGCCGGAGGTGACGAATGATGCGCCGCGGCTTCACTCTGGTGGAAGTACTTCTGGCGATCGGGCTGACGACGCTGCTGATGGCGGCGGTGTACGCCGCGATGAATTCGTACTGGACTCTTGCCGTGGAGAGTCACGACGAGATCGAACGCTTTCAGATTGCACGGGCCGTTCTGAAGCAAGTATCGCGCGACATCGGATCCGTCACGTTCACGGAACAGGAAACCGTGACGTCGGACGACGATGATTCTGACGACACGTCGATGACGTCCTCTAACGACACGGCGACGTATACGGACGGCATCGTCGGCACGGCCAGCGATCTGGTGTTGTACATCAGCCGTCCGGACCGCGGCCTGAACTACGTGGCTCCTCAGCAGCAGGCTTCCGGAAGCGACCGCAGCAGTGACATGGTCATCGTCCGGTATTTGCTGGCCGACGCGCAGATGGGTGGTTTGTCCGCCGCGATTGCCGGGCGGGAAAAGTCCGGCCAGTTCAGCGGCCCGGCCGGCCTGGCTCGCGTCTACGGAGACCTGTACGGACTCAGCGACGCTCTGCAGAAAAGCAATCTGGATCTTCAACTGCAGGCCAGCACGCTGATTGCCCCGGAAGTTATGGAACTGAAGTTTCAATACTTCGACGGTGTCGAATGGCAGACGGAATGGGACAGCACGGAACTAAACACCATTCCTCTGGCGATTGAGATCGTGCTGACACTGGCGACTCTGGACGAAGACGGTCAGGTGGACAGCGGCCCGAAGGCGCTTCCGCCGACGCAGCATCGGCTGGTCGTCCCGATTCCCGTGGCCACTCCCTACGTTGGTGAGAGCGCGTTATGAGACGGAGGCATCATTTCACACACCGCTGGCCACACGTCAGTTCCGTTACACGACGGCGGGCCGCGCCGGTACCGCACCAGACCAGCCGCGGCGGTTTCGTGCTGATCGTCGTCACGATCGTGATCGTGCTGCTGTCGCTGGCGGCGTACAACTACTCCGGCACGATGCAGGTTGAGCTGGAAGCGGCGATGATGAGCGGACGCGACGTCGAAGCTCGGATGGCCGCCGAGTCAGGGATTGAATACGCCGCCACTCGAATCATGGACTATGGCTACGATGACACGATTAACCTTTATCACGACCCCGCGTCGTTCAACGGGTATCTGATTCGGGATGCCACCAGTCCCCGCGGCAGGCTGCGGTTTTCGATTCTGGTGCCCGATGAAGCCAATCTGACCGGCGGAGGAACTCGCTTTGGTGTCACGAATGAGAACTCGAAATTCAACATCAATCGCCTGCTGGAAATCGATGAATACGACACGGAAGAAGTCGGTTATGTCTACGAAGCAATGGCTCAGATACCCGGTATGACGGACGACATCGCCGACGCCATTCTGGACTGGCTGGACACCGACAGCGACCGACGCCCCGGCGGCGCCGAAAGCGGCGACTATGAAGCGTTGCCGATTCCGTATTCCGCAAAGAACGGTCCGATGGATTCCATCGATGAACTTCTGAAAGTGCAGGGAGTCACGCCGCTGTTGTTTTACGGCGAAGACGCCAATCGCAACGGACTGCTTGACCCAAACGAAGACGACGGCGACGCTTCTTCGCCACTGGACAACGGCGACGGAATTCTGGACCTGGGGTGGCAAACGTATCTGACGGCAACCAGCCGAGAACGAAACACCGACCCGGACGGCGTCGAGAAGATCAACCTGAATCAGGGACAGATGACCGAACTTTTCGATGCTCTGGAACCGGAACTCGGCGAAGAAGCGGCCGCGTTCATTGTGGCGTTTCGACTGGGAGGTACGGACTACGCGCAGCAGCTTCCGGGCGATACGCAAAACGTCGAAGGACTCATCTCCCGCGCGAATATCGATTTGACTGTCGTGCCACAGTACACGTTCACGTCGATCTACGACCTGATCGGCGGCGAAACGAATGCCGTCAAGATGCAGTCGGGCACGACTCAGACGTTCACCAGTCCCTGGCCGGAAGACGCCAACACGATTCTGAATGAGTTTCCGAAACTGGAACGGATTCTGACGGTCACGGACGACGCGTACATCGAAGGCCGGATCAACATCAATCAGGCTCGCGTTGAAGTCATGCGTGCGGTTCCCGGAATGCCCGCAGCCGTCCCGGATGCAATTCTGGCCGCGCGCCCGGCGATCGACCTGACCGGCGCATCGTCCAACCTGCTGGCTCGACGGAATACGGCTGCGTGGATTCTTGCCGAAAACCTTGTCGATCTGGAAACCCTGAGGCTGCTTGGTCCCTACATCACGACCGGAGGCGACGTTTACCGGTTCCAGGTCGTCGGACATTTTGATCGCGGCGGGCCGGGCGTTCGACTGGAAGCTATGATTGATGCAACTCAGGCACCGCCGAAAGTGACGTTTGTAAGGGATCTGACGTCGCTGGGACCCGGCTACCATCCTTCCCTGCTGCAGTCCTTTCAGCAATAAGACGGCGGGCGGATGACGCGGGCCGGCCGTCGGTTTTTCGCCTCCGGCCGGCATTTCAGCGCAAACTGTGTGCGAACTTCACGTTGCGTTGTGTCCGCCGCGACACCAACATGGTGCTGAAGTGTTAATCCCTGTGACGGAACCTGGCCGGGAAGAGCCCGTCGCTCCGGAGACAATTTCGCTTTCTTGCGGGAATTCGGGTCGGGGCGAACCGGCACGCGTTTGACTTCGGACAAATGGAATTTCAGCAGCTCAATCGATTCTGAGTCCGAAGCGGGCTCAGACACTTAACGAGATTCTTCTATGGCCGAATCACTAATCATCGAATGGGATCGCAACGAGCTGATTGCGGCTGTCGGGTCGGCGTCCGGTTCCATGGTGACGTTTCGCAAAGTCGTCGCCACACGCCGCGAGGAAGGCCAGGATCTGTCCCCCGCAGAAATCGGTGAATCGCTGCGGCGGTCGCTGACGAATGCGGGAATTGTCGCGAACAGTGCCTCCGTTGTCCTTCCACGATCGCTGGTGACGTTTCGACGCATCGAACTGCCGCACGTCCCGGACGCGGAAGTTCCGGAAATGGTCAGACTGCAGGCAGCCACACGCTTGACGGTTCCGATCGATTCCGTCTGTCTGGATTTCGTGCCCCTGCCGCTGGTTCCCGATTCTGCAACCCGCGACGTGTTGCTGGTGACGCTGCCGAAGAAAAACGTGGAACAGGTCCGGCAGACGCTGCAGGCCTGCGGGCTGGAACTGACCAGCGTTCTGGTCAGTTCGTTTGCCGTGGCAGCGTCGCTGGTTTCCGCCGGTCTGATGCCGGTCATCAGCGACCACACTGTGGAAGCACTCGTCTGGCTGCGGTCGGACGTTATCGAAATGATCTTCGTGCGAGGCAACACGGTGATCTTTTCGCACAGCGGTGCGTCGTGGCAGTCACGAGAACGCATCGAGCAGGCCGTCAAAGCGGAAGTGACTCGCGCGCGGCTGGCGGCAGCGGAAGATATCGGCGATTACACGGTCAGCCGCGTCACCCTGCTCGGAAGCGACGACATCACCAGCGCCGTGCCGGATTCCATCGCCCGGCGGCTGAGCGACGCGGAAGTTCGGCGCATTGACGCGAGCCGGATTCTGCTGGATGTCCCCGCGACCGATGATCGGGCACCGTCCGATCTGCTGGCGATTGCCGGTGCGATCGCCGGCGAACACGCCCCTTCGGTCGGCGCCGTGGACATGATCCATCCGCGACGCCCGCCGGAAAAGAAGGACAACCGCCGCCTGATCGCCATCGTGTCCATCGGAGCCGCGCTGCTGCTGCTGGTCGGCGGCTGGACGTGGCGACAAAGCGTTATCGACGGAATGGAAGCGCAGCGCAGCGCAATCGTCTCAGAAGTCAGCCGGATGAAGCGTTCCAACGACGCCGGCAAAGAAGAACTGGCGCTCGACCTGAAGCTGGAAGACTGGCAGGCCAGAGACCGGAACTGGTTTGCGGAAATGCAGAATATCCAGCAGATCTTCGGAAGCACCGAGCGAGTTCTCATCCGGGAACTCGACTTCGCTGTTACGGCAAATTCCGAAAAACTGCTGGGCACCGTCACAGCAACGGGCGGTGCGAAAAGCCGAGAGGACGTTCAGGAACTGATGCGTGTCATCCGCGACAACGGCTACGAAGTGATCGGGTCCCGCGAAGGGAGAGTGATTGATCAGGACTACAGCGAACCGATGCAACTGACGCTTAGCATTCCCGTGCCGAAAGCAGCCAAAGGCAGGGCCGCGAAGGGATCCTGAACTTGTGACAGTTCGGCACGATGCAACTGCCAGCGGCAGGCGGTGACACAGAACTCAACGGCTGAAACCGATCAGATACAAACGTGAGAACGACGATGGATGAAAAGCAGCGAACAAAGATACTGGGTGGCGCGCTGGCGGCGGTGCTGATGTTTGGATTCATCGGACCGGCTGTCTGGAAGTCCGTCATGGCGCCCGTGACGGATGCAGAACAGAAGCTGAACGCCGCCAATCGCAATTTTGACGCGGAGAAGGAGCGTGAAGATGAGCTGCTGTTTGCTCGCCAGAACATCGAAGACGCGCAGCTTGCCAGCCTGCCGCCCAACGTGAATGACGCCCAGCGCCTGTACCAGGAATGGATCACAAATCTGGCGCTGCAGTGCCGGTTCGGCAGGCTCGACGTGAAACGCGGACGCCAGCAGTCTCTGCCGGGTTCGTACAACTCCGTGACGGTCGAAGTCACCGGCGAAACGACTCTGGAAGGTCTGGGCCGATTCCTGGACCTGTTTGACAAAGCTGATCTCGTCCACCGAATCGATCACTTAAGCATCGAGAGCACGGGGTCTCAGGGTAATCCGCAGATGGAAGTGACTCTGACGGCGAACGGCCTCAGCGTCGACGGAACTCCGGCTCGCCTGGAATTGTTTGCCCGTTCCAGTATCACGGAAGCCGTGTCGGCCGATGCAACGCAACTGGTCGTCAGTAACTCGGACGCATTTCCGAAGAAGCCGCCGTTCCTGGCCCGGATCGGAACAGAAATGCTGCGCGTGACATCGAGCGCCGATGGCAATTGGACCGTGGAACGCGGAGTCGAAGGTTCCAAAGCCGTCGCTCACGCCGCGGAGGCTGTGATTCAGCATTTTCCGGTCGCGTGGAAACGGCGAGACGACAGCTTTGAACAATACGCGTCCCTGCTGGCGGCATCGCCATTCGTCAAACCCGCCGCGCCCAGGACGTATTCACCGAAGATTGCCGCTGTGGCCGACACGACGATCGCTCCCGGTGATGAAGTGTCAATGACAGCCCGGATCGACGATCTGAACACGGCAATCGGTGAACCCGCATTCGCTCTGGAAACCGGTGTCGAAGGCATGGCGATTGATCCCGTGAGCGGCGAAATCAAATGGAAGTCGCCGGAAGATGTCGCTCCGGGCGAATACAAAGCCACGGTACTGGCGACGCAGAAAAACAACGATCAACTCAGCCTGTCGAAGGAATTCACTGTCACGATCAAACTGCCGAACGAATCACCGTCGCTGAAAGTTCCCAGCGAAGCCGTGGTGGTCATCAATCGGGAATTCATCCTGACTGTGGTCGCCGAAGACGATGGTCCGGCCGACAAGCTCAGCTTTGCGTTTGAGGGAGACGCTGTTCCCGAGGGTCTGGCCATCGATGCCACCAGCGGAACCATGAAATGGCAGCCACCTGTGACGTTCACACCCGGCGACTACACCGTTCAGGTCAAAGTCACAGACAGTGGCGATCCCGCGAAGTCCGCCAGCGAAAGTCTGACACTGAAGGTCAAAGACGATTCGGCTGTGATGACGTACCTGACCGGCGCCGTGTCGAAGGATGGTGTCATGGAAGCGTGGTTCTACAACCGCGGCACCAACAAGCACGACAAGCTGCACGTCGGCCAGCGTTTGAAGATTGACGAAATGGACACGGAGATCGTCGAGATCGACAAGCGAGCCGTCTGCTTTCGCGACGAAAAAGGCCTGTGGATACTTGCCCTCGGGAAGAACCTGCGCGAGCGGGAACTTGTTGAAGCGGCTCCCACAACCGACGTCGCCGCTGAGGCCGTGGCACCGTCCACAAATACCGGTGCCGGATATGACGACGACCCGCCAAAGAAATCGGACAATGCCGAAGCTTACCGGCGACTCCCGCCCGACGCGGTGGATGCCCGCGCGTCAGAAGGCTCTCCGGCGACGTGAGCCTGCTGCCGGCGGCGACGGTACCGGAATTCCGCTGAACGTGACGGCCCGAACGAGACCGGCCACCGTCGCTCAAAGGCCATTCGCTCTGTGGACGTGTCCGGCCCCTGTCAGCTTCAAACGCCGCTGCCCGGATTGCCTTACGGAACGGCAAGGCCTTCGGAACGACCGTCCGCAGCGTCTTTCGGAACACCAGCCAGATAACGCGTCTGCATGTCGTCCCCAGCGGTCGTCATTGACTGCGTCCATGTTGAATGCCGGTCCTCAACCGGATTACCGTTTTCGTCGAGCCGCGTTCTGACGCTGTAGTGCTGCTGGAAGACCAGATTCAGCGCGCTGAGCAGCCGGGAATCGTTCAGAAAGTCCTTCAGCGCGCCCAGTCGTTCGTGGCTGAGCTTCACGTCGTTGTCGCGGATCGACTGAATGTACTCCTGATGCAGCAGTTCGAAGCGATCGATTGCCTGAGTAATGACGGCGATTGATTCGTCCGCGGGAGCACCTTCCTGCTGCTGATTCTGCAGCTCCGCCTTTCTGTCATTCATTGTCTTCAGCACCCGTTCCGCGCGGCGGTTGAGTTCTTCAATCAGTCCCGCGGTATCCGGCTTCGAATCAGAGAGGTAGGCGAACACCGCCAGGCCGAAGCACATCACGAAAACGGCGGCTGCGACAATCAGGATTGTCGTGGATCTCTGGTGACGTTTCCGCATTTCCTCCCGGATCAGTTGAAACCGGTCGGCTCGCGTCAGGTCCTTGCCCTGAATGCCGTAGCGAGTCAGATATTCGTCGATCGCCGTGGCGCGCTGATCTTCCGGAAGCGCGTTCAACTGTGATTCGGCGTGCTTCAACTTTCGCGTGTAGGCGAAATAACACAAAGCGACGACCAGGCCCAGAAGCGCCAGTGGAGTTGCGACGCCGGCCGCGGTCTGCAGAATCTGAATCATCGTGCCGTTCCCCTGTCATCTGGCTTGCGACGAGATTGTCGCGGGCGATCTCGAAGCCAGGCATCCATAATCAGCAATGCCGGAAGTCCGCTGGCCCGCACAGAGAACTCAATCATAGTAGCTGTCCGTCATCGGTGTGGCTTCCCTGCCAGGCACGCAAAATGCAAAACCGGTTGACTCGTCCTCAGTGGCAAGTCAACCGGTTATGAATTTTCGGTGCGTCCGGATGTCATGTCCATGCCGCGGTCTCCTCTTGAGTTCTCAGGTCAGTTGCCCGAAGCGGGCGATTGCGGCGACTGAACCATCGTGGTTCAGTAAGCGTCGCCTTCAGGTCCCGTCATTTCGTTTCAGCGAAGCACAGTTTGTGGCTTGACACAGTCACGGTTGCTGTCGTTGAACGAGTTCCTCAGCAGCGGAGTCGCCGTGTTGTTGTTGCGACACTTGCCGGCAGCCGACGCCATGTCCTGCAACCGCTGCGACTGAGCAATTCGGACAGCTTCTTCCAGGACCCGGTCGCCGTTGGCGGGACCGTCTTCGTCAATCACTCGCACGTCGGGAGTCACCCCGGAGCCTGACATCGGCCGGCCGTTTGGTGAGTAGAACCGGGCGGTTGTCAGTCGCAGATTTCCGCTGACCGTCTGCAGAGGAAAGTGCGTCTGAACGGTGCCTTTGCCATACGACTTATCTCCCACAATGATGCCGCGCTGATTTTCCTGAATTGCCGCGGCAAAGATTTCGCTGGCACTGGCACTGTCACCGTCGATCAGCACAACCAGCGGATTGCTCCAGGTTCGTTCAAACGTGGCAGTCTCCAGCATGTTGTCAGAAGAC
Organism: Planctomycetaceae bacterium; assembly: GCA_041398785.1. Taxonomy (NCBI): domain Bacteria; kingdom Pseudomonadati; phylum Planctomycetota; class Planctomycetia; order Planctomycetales; family Planctomycetaceae; species Planctomycetaceae bacterium. The sequence continues at coordinate 455,437 of JAWKUA010000001.1, forward strand.
AGCCGTCCCTTCGTCGACACGATCGTTCCGCAGGGCAGGAATCGATTGGTGATATCGACACAGACATTCAGCAGACCTCCCGGATTGCCTCGCAGGTCGAGAATCACAGACTTCATTCCCTGGCGATACAACTGCTGCAGGGCGTCATCCAGTTCCTGAGTCGATGTCTGACCAAACTGACTAAGGCTCAGGTAGGCGACGCTGTCAGTGCCGGACAGCATCTTCATATCGTTGACGGTCCAGACTCGAATTCGGCGACGCACCAGAGTTGCCTCACGAGCTTCAAATCCCTTTCGAAAAACCTGCAGACGGATCGAGCTTCCGGACGGGCCCTTCATCAGATCCACGGAGCTGGCCATTGGCATTCCGCCGATGGAACGGCCGTCGATAGCAGTGATGATGTCGCCAGCCTGCAGACCGATCTCAGCGGCTGGTCCGTCGCGAAGAGTCTTCATCAGCAGCAAGCCATCGGCGTGTTCCTTGACTTCCACGCCGATGCCCACGATTTCACTTTCCAGACCGGCACTCTTAGTCTCCGTCTCCAGGGCAGCTCCGCGGTTCGGGTCTGCGGGTTCCAGGGCCGAAAACTTGTCAAGCGTATCGATCGTTGCATTCGTGAATTCGAAGGCCACAACGTTGGGGCCCAGACCGGGAACGGACTGAGCTTCCTGCATCACCGCCTGCATCACTCGTTCCGCGTCGTTCATGTTTCGAACCTGCATGGATTCGTAGATGCGTGACAGCGAATTGCGAAAGGCGTCCGTTCGGAACGAATCCGCGGAGATTCCCAGTCCCTGCACAAAGGCCCGGTTGTCCAATGCCATTCCCAGGTTGCGAATCGCTCGCCGAACCCGCAGATCGTAGGAACTTGGTTCCAGGTGACGCTGGTCCGTCTGCTTTGAAACTTCACGGTACAACTGAACCGCCTGATCCGTGGACATCGAACGCACCGAACGAATCGTTGTCGGATTCGGATATCGAGCCGTCAGCATCTTGTCGATGTCGCTGGCTTCGTCAGCTCCGTCACGCTGAGGCAGGGGAGCCGGCGTGAAGGGATCCAGACCGCGAGCGGGAGATGTCGGCCGATTCCAGTCCGTTCGGCCCGGCGATGCGGGGAACAATCCGTCATCGTTCAGTGCCGGACGGCCGAAGTCGGTTCGGTCCAGCGGAACACGGTAACGCTCCTGCAGACTGCCGGCGGACGGGTCACGATACAAATCGTCCTGAAGGCTGTTATCCCGCGATATGAAGTCGTAGCGAGGTCCGCTGACATTTCCGGAACCGGCCGGCGACCGAAACGGATCCGCCAGTGAATCCTGGGGAATCCGATCCCAACCGGTACCGCCTGCATCACCGCGAGCACGACCGCTGCGACGGCCCTGCCACTGTCGGGAATCCCGTGGTGCGGGATTCAGCGGATCGCTGCCGTAGCCGGTTCCGTTTCCGAAATCGCCATAACTGTTGTATCGAAGATCATCCTGGACCGGACGGAAGTTGTCGCGACCATCGCCGTAACCGTAGTCCGGTGAGAAGGTTGCCGGATAGATGTCCCGGTTGTCGCGAAGGCCGGGTGCCGGTTGGTACTGCGTGTCCGTTCCGTAACCGCTCGGATGGTACGGGTTGTACGAACCACTGCCGTTATTGTACGACGGAGCACTGTAATCCGGGCTGTATCCGGAACCGTAGCCCGTGTCGGAATATTGTGCCTGTGCTGCTGACGTAACCACCATGGCTGTGGTCAGCATCAGTGACAGTATGAATGAGGGTCGGGTCGTCATGTCCAAATCTCCTGATTGATTGTTGTTGGTTGTGCAGGAATGAAGTGTTCCGGGTGAGCCCGGTGAAGGAATGTCTATGCAACGTGCGGGAACTGATCGGAGACAAGTCCGTGGTACAGCCCGGCGGGCTCTGCATCCGCGGCCTCGGCCATCGATTCTTCCAGAAGCTCACCGCGAACAACGCGAACGTCCTGCGGTGCGTCAATTCCAATCTTCACAGCCCCGCGAGCCGTCTTAATCACTTTGATGACAATGTCATTGCCGATGCGGATGGTTTCTGCCGGTTTGCGTGTCAGTACGAGCATGATTCAGCACCTCCAGTTGAAGTCTTCCGTGATCGATGACAACCCTGTCCGACATGAACAGAACTTGTTGTCATCACAGTGACTGGATAAAGCCAATGGTGTGCCAAAAATGATTCCAACAATCACAATTCGACAAGACATTACGTAACTCAAGACTAATACACGCCTTGTGGAATTTGTTGAAGATTACAGACTGGGCAGGCTCTGACGATGGGCGAAGACGTTCCAGGAAAGGATTGCAATCACGAACCGACGGACCGCAGATTTGTTTGTCATAATGACAAATTCTGTGCAACAATCGAGATCAGCTAAGGATCTCTGTGTCTCGATCCGGTGGCGCTGAACATGCGGCGGGCTGGCTGCCCGGGGCGTCGCGCAAGGTGACGTCTTGATTGCTTCAGCCAAGACGTGGCCGCCAGCGGCGTAACGGAATCACCCGACAAATGCCTTCGGGTAAACACAGGCGACACTGCATTTCGTACCGTGCCGCGGAGCGTCACTTCGCCAGGGCGTCGAGTTGTTCCAGCGTCAGGCGGACGCAGAGAATGTACGGCGGCTGATTCGCGGACCAGTGGCCGTAAGTTGTGGAGACGATTGTTCCGTCGGGCAGAATGTTGACTCCCGGATACGCGCAGTCGGCGCCCTTTTTGTTGTCTTTCAGCCGGACAACATACTGGCCTTCGTCGCCCTGTTTGAGGTCTTCATACGTACCAACCCACGCGACCCAGTCGCCGTCGTGTTCGGGCTTCGCAGAACCCGCCGGTTGCACACTCCGGAAAGAAACAAACAGCCGGCCGTCCGCCGAATAAACGGCTGTGTGTCGATCGCCGTTCAGCGAAGCGGGCATGTCGCGAGGCTCAGTCCACGTCTTCCCTTCGTCGTCGCTGAAAATGATCTGCGAATTGTGTCGGCGGCTGTTTTCCCGCAGCAGCACCGCCAACTGTTTGCCGTCCGGAGACCGGATGGCTCCGGGTTCGCAGATATGGTGGCTCGATGATTTGCGAATCACTTCGGGAAACGACCATGTCAGTCCGCCGTCCGTCGACAGCGTTCTGAAGAGAGTGAAGGCGACCGGATTTTCCTGATGAGGCTGTTCAGCGAAGAACCGTCCGTCGTCGTGGAACATTGCCATGTAGTGCCCCGGTCCAGTTGTCAGTTCAACGACACATCCCATCGTGACAATTCCGCCCCAGTCGCCGACGGGCTCCAGCGGCGACCACGTCTTCCCATCGTCTTCCGTGACCGCCATGCGGCAGGGGTAGAGACCCGAAAACATGATGATGCGTCTGGTACCGTTCGAGTCGATCACGCGGTGCAGCGTTGGTACTTCTTTGGATGTGGACCAGTTGTCAGGAGTCGGCAGCCGGTCACTCCACGTCAGGCCGCCGTCGGACGAACGTTTGTAGACAATCCCGCCTCGGCCATGCCCCTTCGGATAGACGCACAACAGAGTGCGGCCGTCTTCCAGCAGCACAGTCGTCGGATGTCCCAGATACTGGCCTTCTTCGCGGTCGACGACAACCTGGCGGTAGACCTGATCGTCGAGATCGATGAACGGAATCGAACACGTCCGCTGCTGAGCATCAGCGGACGGCAGCATCAGCAGCAACATCGAAGCCAGCAAAATTGCAGATCGTATTCGCATGAGAGTGGCTTTCCGAAACATGGTCGTTGACTGAGCGTGATGAACCGGAAAGCGTAACAAAGGAATTCGCGAAGCCGTAGCGATCATCGCTCCTGCCCGTCACACCAACGGCGGCCGTTTCCGCAGTCCGGTTTGGACGAACCACAAAAGGTGCGGGAACTCGCGACACCATCGCGGCGAGCGACTCTCACGCGAAGGCGCATGCGCGGAGAAGCGATGAAGACGGGGAGGGATGTTGTCGGCCACCCGCAACCGTTTGCTGTTCGCGCGACAGGGCCACAGAATTGCCAGACGACAGTGGGGAAGTCGCAGCCCGTAAGCGGCAGGTGGGGCAGAGTCACCGGGAAGCAGGCCGGATCCGGTCATCGGAACGGACCGGCCCTGCAGCGCGGGTCGCAGCAACGACGAACTATCGAATGATGTTTGTCAGTTCACCCAGCACTTCGTCCGTGACGGTGATCGTTCGGGCATTTGCGGAGAAACCACGCTGAGCAACGATCAGTTTGGTGAACTCAAGCGCGAGGTCGACGTTGGAACCTTCCAGTTGCCGGGAAAGAATCGCACCGCGGTCACCGGACAGAGCGGAACCGATTTCGGCACTGCCGCTGGCGAGGGACGATCGATAGACATTGTTGCCGGCAGACAACAGTCCGTCGTTGTTTCTGAATGATGCAATCGCAAGCTGTGCCAGCGGGAACTTCACAGAGTTGCTGCCGATCGCCTCAATCGTTCCGTCCCGGGAGATGGCCACGTCTGAAATTTCTCCCGGAATGAATCCGTCAATGTCGACGTTCAGGCTGCTGGTGCTGCCGACTTCGCTGAGCGTCACGGCTCCGTCGTCCGTCGCGAAGGAAATCGAGATCGCCTGGGTGGCCTGGGCTCCGGCAAAGAGAACCTCAATATTCGGGTCACCCGCACCGGTTCCCGCGACCTGAAGCAGCGACCCGTCAAGTCCGAAACGGATGCCTTCCACGACGTTGTCCAGGAACTGGTCGGAGTTGTCAGGCAGGGAAAACGAAAGTGTCCAGGATTCGTCAGGCTGTTTTTCCAGTTGGTACGAAAGACTCCGCTCCAGGCCCTGCGGGTCGTACACCGGCAGCGTTCCTGTGATCAGAGTGGCGTCTTTTCCTTCCACAATCTGAGTGAATTTGACACCGGTTCCACCAACCATTTCGAAGGACAGCGTCGACGGCCCGGTGTCATTCGCTTCGATCCGTATCTGACCATTCACAATGGAGACCGTGGACACGGGCAGAACAGCAGCAACGGCATCTCTGAGATCACCCAGCGTCGATGTTGCGGTCACCGTGAACGTGTTACCAGTCTGCGGAATCGGTTCACCGTCGGAGTCACGTCCAAAGAACGAAATCACATCGCCGTCAGCCCAGGGCGCCGGGTTCAGGTCCACCAGCAGCGTCGTCGCATCCGCGTTCGTCTGCGCAACGCCCGTTGTGAGTGCTTCACTGGTCACGAGTTGTGCCTGAGGTCCGTTTGAATTCGCGGGAAGGTTTCCGGTGAGCGTGATCTGAGTCGTCGGGGTGCCGGGAATTGCCGCTCCGAACGGAACTCGAATTCGCGTGTCGCCGGGAACCTGAAACGACGGACTGGTCGGGTTTGTTTCCCCGACGATTCCGAATCGCTGAATGAACGAGCCGTTGGAGGGATCCACCAGGAAGCCCTGTTCATCAATTCCCAATGCTCCCGATCGGGTGTAGAACGTGTTGTTGCCCGAACGTGTCACCAGGAATCCGTTGCCTTCGATTGCTACATCCAGCCGTTCGCCGGTTTGTTCCAGGTTGCCCTGGCTGAAGAGCCTGTCAACGTTGGCGACCTTGCTTCCCGTTCCGACCTGCAGCGGGTTGACACTGCCGGCACTCTGGCCAGCACTGGATGTGGCTGCCCGGCTGCCTTCATACAGCAGGTCGGCAAACATCACACGAGCAGACTTGAAGCCGATGGTGTTCAGGTTGGCAAGGTTGTTGCCGATCACTTCCAGCATTGATTGATGACCACGAAGGCCAGAGATGCCGGTCAGAAGGGAATTGGCCATTAATTGTCTCCTGGCAAACAGCGTTCGTTGATGTGAAAGTGAAGATCTACCCTGGCACCGAGCTTCCGGCGTCCTGCCGAACACTCTGCACGTCAGCCAGTGGAATCAGATTGTCGCCGACTCGAACGAGTACCTGACCGTTCTGACGCGTCAGTTCCTCAACCACTCCGGATTCGGTGCCGCCATAGCTCACGGTTCGGCCCAGAAGCCCGGTTCCGCCCGCCAGTAGCTGTTGTTGCTCCACCGATTGAAGCCCCGCGTTTACTTGTTGCAGTTGTTCCAGCGATGAAAATTGAGCCAACTGAGCCAGAAAGTCCTGCTGGTCAGTCGGACTCAGTGGATCCTGGTTTCGAAGCTGGGTCACCAGCAGGTTCAGAAACTGCTGCTGCCCCAGCGATGCATCGAATGTGGAAGTGACTGCCATGACTGCTGGAATCCTTCAATGACGAATGTCAGGCCCGAAAACTGAGCAGCGTTGAAGCTGTGACACCGCCCGGAACGTTTTGGCGCCGGGCGACTCGCTGCGTACTTCCTTTGCGGGAGGAACTGCCGGGGTGTTCAAACGCGGAGCCGCGTTCCGCCGGACTGTCGTGCGAAGACAGAAACTGCGAATCGTCGCCCGAATTGCTCATCCCTTCGAAGATGAGTCGATCCGCGGGAATCTCCAGGGAATTCAGAACCTGTGAGATCTCTGATCCTCGCGTCTGAAGCAACGTCAGCGTCGCGTCGTTCTGAACCTGGATTCGAACGTCAACACCGCCGTCCGTCTGGAGGAACCGGATCCGTAATGCTCCGAGTTCCGGTGGATCCAGTTGGAAGGTAATCTCCGGCCGGTCAGCAGGCGCGCCGGTCGCGACGTGCTGGCGAAGCACGCTGACCACCTGTCCCGCGATTGTCACGGGAGCTCCCAATGCGGCGGCGACGTCCGGGAAGAATGATCCGGCAGTGCCTGTGGACGGCATTGAACCGACCTTCGCTTCGTCGACATTCAGATTCGCTGAGTCGAACACTTCCGGAGCGATCCTGCCGTGAATCCTGCGGACGTTCTGAGTTGCTGCGGGACCGCCTGGCAGCCGAACGTCGGCCAGGTGACGTATGACCGGCGTCGAAACCGCGACCGGGAATCATCAGACGTTGCCCTGCGTCGGTCCTGAAGGCGATGTCAACTTCCCGAAAGCTGTGTTGAACGTTCACACCGGAATCCACGTGCAGGTCGGCAATTCGCACCTGCTGCACCTGCAATTCCCGCCGGATATCGGCGACGCGCGACGCAAGCATCGCCTGTCCGACGTCGCTGTCTGCTTGAAGCTGAACCTGAAGACCGCCTTCGCTGCGTGTGACCTGAACCTGCACCGTTCCCAGGTCGGGCGGCGACAGTCGGACATTGAATTTCTGTGTGCCGCTGAAATCTGAGGAAGACACTCTCGCCTGCAACACTCGGCTGATCTGTGTCGTCAATGGTTCTGAAACGGATTCCTCGCCAGCCGCAATCGAACTCGTTTCCAAAATTCCGGCAGCACTCGTCGTTTGCGAGACGACGGATTCCGCTTCGGTCGACAACCCGCCGGCGTCCTGAACCACCGGAATCGCATCAGCCGAAACAGTTTGGTTCAAACCGGACTGGCCTGCGTCGCGGACCTGGTTCGTGGCCGGAATCGAAGTCGGTAAGGACAGATCTAGTCCCGGAGACAAAGCGGTGTCCGTTGGCAGGACAGACTGAGCGGTGGTGTCGCCGATCCCGGCCAACTGCGTCCACTCACCGTCCGAATCCAGTGGCGCGTCGATCGCGTCTGTCGCCTGTCTGAACGGACGATCGATTCTTGTGATAACTCGGTTGCCGGCAGCGTCGACAGAAACCTGAATCGCCGGACGCCTGGCAGCACGCGAAAGATTCGGTGACGCATTAGTCAGATTGCTGAGTTCGCCGGCGTTGTCGATCAGTGACGGCGCTGCGTTCGAAACGGGAATCTCGGAAACGCCTTCGATCGAGCTAACCGCTGCGGCGGTTGAGATCTGATCCTGGCTGGAAACATCGGCCGGCACGTCCACCGCTATGATGACCGAGGACAGAAGCGCGACGGGCTGGAGTCCTTCCGCGATTTCTGAAATCGCGTCGTCGCCTTCGTCGTCCGGTGACTCAACCGGTGGCGGCACATGGAAGTCGCAGATCTGAACGGTGCCTGCCAGCGGCGCGCTGTCGTCGAGCTGCGATTCCAGATCCGGTTCGGAGCTGGACTCGACCGCTGCCTTCGATGCAGCGCGTGGCCCACTGCAGTGAGTTTCCGGCGAACAGAATTCCTGCACCGTGGCGACAAACAGTCCCGGTGAAGATTCTCCGGTATCACGACCGGCGGCGGACTGCCTGGACGCAGCGTCGGCAGGCGAAGTGCGCTGCAGTCCTGCGAATAGCGGCAGTGATTCCATTTGCATGCCGTCCAAAGTCGGAGCGTGACCGGGCAGCCCATGCATTCCGCATCCGTGCAGAATCTGATTCAGCGAACGCCGCAAGCTGACTGTTCGCAATCGCGCCGCTGTTGACCGCGCGAAATGAATCCGACACCGTCAACGTGGCCGCCCCTGATGTTGTGTTATCGGCACGCCGCCAATCGCGCTCGACCGGCGTGACGAAAAACTTTGACGATCGTCACTGACACGGCAACAACGGCGCAGGGTTAACCCGAAGCATTCGGGCGCGATACGACACATTCGCCGCCGAAGAACGCTGCAGCGCGCCGACGATCCGTCGGGTTGTCGGAAGCTGCTGTGTGCTGACTGGGTTCCCGCCTGCGCGGGAATGACGGGGGGTGGCGCGGGGATGACGGGGGTGGTGCGGACGAAAATATTCAGCCACAGATTTCACAGATTCACACAGATGGGGAATATCAATATGCGAGTCGCGAGGTCAGGTTCCGGCGGGCTGTTGGAAGCTGCTGTGCGCGGACTGGGTTCCCGCCTGCGCGGGAATGACGGGGGTGGTGCGGGAATGACGGGAGCAGTGCAGGGCACGGATGCAAAGAATCTGTGTGCATCTGTGAAATCTGTGGCCGCGGTTTCTTGCCGCGAGGAGAGCGTACCGGGTTCCGTCGGGCAGAAGGAAGCTGCTGTGTGCGGACTGGGTTCCCGCCTGCGCGGGAATGACGGAGGTGGTGCTGGGTTCCCGCCTGCGCGGGAATGACGGGAGTGGTGCGGGAATGACAGGAGTGGCGCATTCCGGTCAGTCATCGCTGCCAATGCAGTACAGGTACGAATCGCTGCGAAGAATAAGGTCGTTGCCGGCGACGATCGGACTGGCGTTGAACGTGCTGCGGTCGGCAAACCGGTTGTGAGCCAACTGGCGGTATTCCGGTGACGCGGCGAGTACGTACGTGCCGCCTTCCCGAGTCACGATGTACAGCTTGCCGTCAGCGGCAAGAGCCGAGGCGTACGGCTGATCGGGGAATCGTTCCTGATAGACGACTTCGCCGGTCGCCAGCGCGACGCAGTAGGCAACGCTGTTGCGGTCGCTGACCCAATACAAGTGGTCGCCATGAATCACCGGCGAACAGACGTTGGCTCCGGCATTCGCCGACCACAGCAAATGACTGTCGGTCACGTTCCCGCGCCCTCCGGCACGAATCGCCATGGCTCGCGACTGCCGGCCGCCGATGACATACACGATGCCGTCCTTCGAAACGATGCTGGGACAGACATAATCCGGAATGCCCTGACACTGCCACAGGGACTTTCCGGTCGCCGGATCGAAGGCAAGTATGTCATCGCGAACGCTGACGACAAGTTCGCGACGTCCGTCCGGCAGCGTCACCAGATGTGGTGTGTTCCATGACGCCTTCATTCCGCCGGCGCGCCAGACTTCTTTGCCGGACTGCTTATTCAGCGCGACCAGATCGCCGCTTTCGACGCTGGCGTTGACGATCACCAGATCTTCGAACAGAACAGGCGACGTACCGCAGCCCCACTCGTGAGTTCCGTCGCCGACGCTGGTCCGCCACACAAATTCGCCGTCCGGAGTGAACCGCATCACGCCGCTTTTTCCGAAGAACACGTAAATGGCGTCTCCGTCGGTTGCCGGAGTGGCAGCGGCGTAACCGTGGTCGCGAACTCGTTCAGTTTCCGGAAACGTCGGTTCAATCACCCGGTCAAAGACAATGCTGCCTTCGGCGTGGCTGACCGCGAGCAGATGCAGCCGCAGATCCTTCAGTTCGCCGGACGACGACGTGCCCTGGCCGTACCCGCTGTAGCACGTGACGTAGAGTTGGTCGTTGAGCAGAATCGGACTGGATGCACCGGCGCCCGGCAGTTTTGCCTTCCAGCGCAGGTTGGATGCATCATCCCACGTCAGCGGCAGCCCGGTTGCCTGTGACACTCCCTGAGAATCGACGCCGCGAAACTGCGGCCAGTCAGCCGCGTTCAGTGAAGTGACACAGCACAGGACGGCGATCACGTGACAGCAAATTCGCATAATCATTCTTTTCTCCGCGGAAATCATGCGCCGGCGGGCAGGAACTGAGAGCTGGTTTCGTCGGACGGGACGCGGCGGTCGGACGACCTGACACTTGCCGTTGCGAAACGCGTCGCCGCCGGTCGGCCACAGACGCCTGCATCATCACGGCGAACGCGCGACCGGCTTCGCTGCTTCAGGCGTTGCCGCACACCGATCTGACTCGACGGAGGAAGTCTATTCCGAAGTCGGCGCGTCCGCCACTTTCCATCGGATGCCATCGGTCACTGCCGACGAATCCGGCGAATGTCGCGGTACCGGCAATGTCGCACGGCACATGCGCTTCGGATGCACCGAAATCAGCCAACCGGCATGGCCGCATTCACGCTGCCGGTGCGCGCGACGGCTATGGTGTTTCCCGCGTTCGCCAGCATGCGTTCGCCGGGCGACCGGTCGGACTTCTGCGTTGACGACAGCAGTACGGCCTGAGTCGAGCGGCACATATCCAGCAGGGATCCTGCCAGTTGCATCACTTCGATCAGGTCTTCGTCTTCGGACAGAGCGTGGTTCAGGCTGCGGCACAATTTCGCAATTTCCGTCAGCGAATGGTCGTCGGCTGTTTTCTGAATGCGCTGTGTCAGCGGCAGCAGTTCACGGAGATCCTGTTTGTCCAGGGCGTTGACGAGTCGTTCCAGCAGCAGTCCGATGCTGAGCGCGGATTCGCGCGACGCGTTTGTTGACGCCGACGCCGTCTGAATTCGCAGTCTGACAGCGCCGATGAATCGTTCCACAAGTTCCGGATCGAACTGAGTCCCCGCGCAGGCTCGCAATTCCGCAAAAGCCTCCGACCGCGACATCGGCGTTCGCCACGCGGAGTCGCTGGTCATGGTGTCGTAAGCATTCGCAATGGACAGAATCCGCGCGGAAATGGACGGACGCTGATCCGGCCCGGCTCCGCGATCGGCGTTGCTCATGTCATACCAGACGGCATGCTGTTCGACGATTTCATTCAACACCGGCTGACCGAACGAACCGCGCACGATGTCCACACTTAACTGATTGTATCGGCTGGCGAGAGCCCGTTCTTCCGCCGTCAGCGGACCGCGCTTATGCAGAATGGCGTCGGGAATTCCCAGCTTGCCGATGTCGTGCAGCAGCGCCGCGATTTCCAGGACATAGCACTGCTTCATTGACAGCAGTCCTTCCGCTGTCGCCACGCACATATCCGCCACGCGCCGACTGTGAATTGCCGCTTCCTGGTCTCGATGCGCCAGCACTGTGGTCAGCGCGGCGACCGCATGAAAGTGAATCGCGGAACCATCCTGAGCGGAACCGCGGCTTTCCTGCGGACCGGCTGTCGGCATTTCGGTGTCCTCGCCGACGACTGACTGGGCACGGTCCCAGCGAACCACGCGGTCTCGTCCGCTGCGCTTTGCCGCGTACAGGCTCTTGTCCGCCTGGTCCAGAAGTGTCTGTATGTTGTCGGCCGCCTGGCAGACCGAAGAAACGCCGAAACTGGCCGTCACCCGGAGTCCGCTGATGCGCAGGGCCTTGATCGCCAGACGGCATTTTTCCGCCATCAGTTCCGCTTCATCGATCGAGCTGCCTTCCAGCATGATCGTGAACTCTTCACCTCCGTAGCGACACACGACGTCATCGGGATCGACGGTCTGGTGGACTGCGTTCGCCACCTGTCTCAACACGTCGTCGCCCGCGATGTGGCCGGCGGTGTCATTGATTTTCTTGAAATGATCGATGTCCAGCATGATCGCCGCCAGGGGCGATTGCTGCCGGTGAGCCTTCGACCATGCGGCCTCAAACGCCTTGAAGAAACTGCGCCGGTTCAGACAGCCGGTCAGAGTATCGCGAGTCGCCAGCCATTCGAGTTCGCGGTTCTGCGTGCGGATTTCTTCGCTGGATGTTCGCAGCGAAACCAGCGCATTGCGCAGTTCCTTCTGTTTCTCCTGCAACACGGTCACGTTTTCGAAACTTGCCACGACACCGCGATTCAGATTCTTTTCATCCCGCACCGGGACGGTGCTGACCGAAAACGTCAATTCCTGACCGTCGCGGTCATATGTCAGCAATGTGCCCTGTACCGACCGGGATTCACGGGATGTGATATCCCAGGGAAGTTCCTTTTCACCGCCGTCCGGACCGCACTGAAATCCGAATCGATTCGGATGCAGCCCGATCAGGTCTTCTGGATTCATGCCGGTGCTGGCAGCGAAGGAACTGTTGGCCAGCACAATCGCCTGATTGCGGTCCAGGACCAGCAGTCCCTCCGCCAGTGAATTCAGCGCCTCACGCACACGATTCGGAACGACCTTGTTGGGGCTCAGATGCTTCAGCACCTTCTGCAGGTACAGCGAAAACGTGGCAAACAGCGCGCAGCCGACAAATACAACCAGCAGGAAATCCGGACGCAGATACCATCCGAAAACCGAAACTCCGGGAACCGAATGAAACCGAAACTCCATCTGTCCCCAGGGCCGGCCGTCCGCTTCGATGGGCAGCTCAAACAGCGTCTGGTTTTGGGCATCGACACGACCGCTGCCGGATTCATCATCCGCGTTGCCGCACGTCATCACGACATCACCGGCTTCGCGGCGAATGCCGATCGCAATGAGGTCAGGATGACGAGTCGCCATCCGCTGCAGCGTTTCCGTCAGCGTTGACTCCGACATCCGCGGGGCCATCTCCATGAACGCGACGGCTGTGGATTCGCAAAACGCCTGCCGCGCCTGAATCTCCCGCGGGCGAACGTCGGGCACAAACCCCAGCAGTCCGGCGACCAGCAGAACGCTGACCGACAGACCCACGAGTCCAAGCACGATGCGATGAATTGACGACAAACGGGGCATGGTTGTTTCGGAACTCTGCAGTCTCGACCGAAAAGCACGATCGCGTGACGCTTGTGGGCTTCGGCATGAACCAATGCCAATGCCGGCGACGTCAATCGCGTCGGACCGGGATCTCGGTCTACGTCACATCTCCCTTCACCAGTGATGCCAGAGAATCGCCGTCCGTCTCCCCTTCCGTTTCGTCTTCGAAGCTTTCCAGAACCGGCAGCGGGTCGAATGCCTGCCATGCCGGAAGCGATGAAAGGAACGTCGTCAGCAGCGATCCGCCGCGCAGCATCCACACGACATATCCCACGGACAGCGACGTGGAAACCGCCGCCGCTGACCCGATCACGACCTTTTCGGGAATTCTCTGTTCCCGGGTATCGTCATCGTTTGCGGGCAGGCTGGCTTGTGCGTCGGTAAGCAGGAACAGCGACGCAAACGCTGACCCTGTCAGTTCCACCCGCTCAAACAGCGTCGACGTCACAGGCCCCACAATCGAAACGGGCAGTGCTGCCGCCGACGCTGCGACACCCGTCGCCGCCAGCTCCACCGATTGCGGAATCGCCACCAGATAGACGTCAATACCGATCATGGTGTCTTCCGGACCGGTGGCAATATTCGGTCCAGACTCGTCACGCACCAGATTCACCAGTCCCGACGGTGATCCTCCCCGGCCCGTGGCGGAAATCGTCACAGTCGGAGAAGTGTCGTCCGGCGAATCTTCTTCTGATCCGGTGCCTGGTGATTCAGGTGTCTCGTCGATCGGGTTTCCGTCGGCATTGTCCGAGCCGCCGTCGCCGTCCGTGCCTTCAGCGTCTCCGTCGGGATCGCCGCTATCTCCGTCGGTGTCTGTCGAAGGCGGCGTGTAACCCACGGCCGGAACTACTTGTAGAGTCACCGTTACCGCGCTGCTGCTCGATGCTCCGTCCGTCACGACGTAAACAAACTGATCCGTACCGGAAAACACAGGATCAGGAACATAAGTGAATCCACCGTCAGCAGTCAGAGTCAGCGATCCGTTGGACGGCCCGCCAACCAGCACAGCACTCAGAAGATCACCATCGATGTCAGTGTCATTCACAAGAAGTCCGGGAGCCGACACCGTGAGCATGTCTGCCTGATTGAGACTATGCCTCTCGCCTGTAGCCACCGGAGCATCATTCACCGCGTTGACTGTCAGCGAAATCGTGTCTTCCGCGAACAGACCGGTCGGAGTACTCGTGTCGGTCGCTCGGATCACGATTGACGCCGTCCCGTTCTGATCCGGCAGGTAGTCGAGCGTCAGAATTGTGCCGACGATCGATGCGTTCACCAGCGTCGCGTTGCTGTTCGACGTCACGCTGACCGTGAGTGAATCGGCGTTGGTCGCGATGTCCACGTCGCCGAAGACCGTCGACAGATCGACCGTCGTTGATACCGCGTCTTCGTTCACCGTCACGTTGCCGATCGGAGCACCACGGTCGGTGCATCGTCGATCGCGTTGACCGTGAGCGAAATCGTGTCTTCCACGAACAACCCGGTCGGCGTGCTCGTGTCGGTCGCCCGGATCACGATCGACGCCGTGCCGTTCTGATCCGGCAGGAAGTCGAGCGTGAGAATTGTGCCGCTGATCGATGCGTTCACCAGCGTCGCGTTGCTGTTCGACGTCACGCTGAACGACAGCGAATCACCGTTCGTGGCGATGTCCACGTCGCCGAACACCGTCGACAGATGATCGTCGTCGACACCGCGTCTTCGTTCACCGTCACGTTGCCGATCGGAGCCACCACCGTCGGCGTGTCGTCGACGGCGGTGATGTCGACGTTGATTGTGCCGAGCGAAATGTCGGTGCCGCCGCCGAATCCGGTATTTCCGCCGTCGTTGATTGCGACGGCGATTATGTCTGTGCCGTTATGGTTGGCCGTCGGATGCAGATACGACACGTTCGTCGTGGTTGCCAGGTACGCGTTCAAATCTGTCAGCGTTCCGGTCAGCGTAATAGCGCTGGAGCCATTGTATCCGACGATGATCCCGGTTCCGCCGGCTGCTGTAAGATTGCCGGCACCGGCGGTCAGCTTCAACGTCAGCGAACCGGAATTGGCGTCCGGGTCGGCCAGAGTGATCGCCGACAAATCGATGGACGTGGCAACGTCTTCGGTGACCGTAACATTCGCCGGAAGACTGCCACTGTTGTATGGATTGTCGTTGACGGCCGTCAGAGTCAGAGTCGCCGTGGCCGTGTTACTGGTTCCGCCGTCGCCGTCCGTCAGCACGACGCTTACCACGCGAGCACCCGGCGCGGGATTGTCTGTGACGTTACGGATTGCGATTCCTCGATACACCGCCAGCACGTCCGACAGATAAGCGCTGGTATTGAAGGTGACCGTCAACGGCCCGTTGGTATTATTCCCGGCGATCGTGCCAATAGTGATACCACCCACGACGACATTACTGCCGACCACCGACGCGCCATAGTTGGGGATGATTGTCAGAAGATCGCTGCCATCGCTGCCGGACGAAATCGTCACGGTCAGGACGCCCCCGTCGAAGTCACTGCCGTCGACATCTGCAATCAGTTTCGTTGTGAACGCCGCCGCGCCGCTGCCTTCGGCGTACCCAATATTCGCCCCGTTATCGACAACCGGAGCATCGTTGACCGATGCCACCGACACGTCAAAGCTGTCGGCATGAGTCAACCCGCCGCCATCCGTAGCCAGCACACTGATCGTGTCCGTGCCGTTCCAGTTGGCGTTGCCCAGGTAGCTTAGCGTTGCCAGCGTGGAATTGATGTCGACCTGAGTTCCGTTGACGGTCAGAGTCGACGTGCCGTTGATTCCCGCACTAATCGAAGCGACTCCCTGCAGAGTGACCGTCAGCGATCCGCTTCCCGCCGAAAGCTGAACACTGGTCACATTGGTGTCGGCATCAGACACTGAAAGTCCGCTGATCGACAGTGATGTGTCTTCCTGAGCCGATTGAGTTCCCGGCACACTGATCACCGGCCCGACGTTCACAGCGAACTCATTGCCGAATTCCGATGTCCCAATCCCAGCCAGCGTCGCCGTCGCCACCAGGGAATCGGTGTTCAGGACACCGGCGGCCGCCAGCACGCCACTGAACCGCCCGGTGGCATCGGTCGTCAGGAAGCCGATGTATGTCTGCCCTTCGCCGCTGCCGTCACTGACAAAGAACTCGATACGTGCATTGGCAAAGTCCGTGTCGCCTGGAGCTGCTCCGACGTAACCGGCCAGAGTCAGGTTTCCGCCAACCAGATTGGCCATGGTCACAATCGGGTGGTCGATGCCTTCGTTGGGTGCCGTCGGATCAAGCAGACCGTCGTTGACATCCGTTTCGAATACATCAAGGCCGCCATCGCCGTTATTGTACACGGAGTTCATCGAGAACACGGCATTATTGGCGTCGTCGTAACCGCTCGCACCATCGCCTCGAGCATGAATGCCGAACAGATTGTCGTGCACAATGTTGTAGCGAACCGTGACGTCGTTGGATCCGAATCCGGCCGCGATCGCGGCGTATCCCGTTGTGTCTCGGACCGTGTTATTCTCAATGGCGATGTTCGTGTAAGGTCCGTAGAACGTCCCGATGCCGAAACCGTTCATCACGCCGTGAACCAGATTGCCCGACACAAGTAAATTGTCGCCGTACGCGCTGATGCCGAACTTGAACTGCCCGTCGGCTTCGTTGCCGATGATGTTGACGCCGGTCGAATCCGTTGTGCCCAGCACATTGACGACGTCGGAGCCTCCGTAGCCAAAGTAGTTGTGCTGAACTGTTCCGCCGTTGACTGAGTTCAGGGCCAGAAACGTCGCATTTGTGCCTGTGTCGCCATACTTCGTGCCGTCGGCCGAGACGCCGAACAGTGAATCTGCAATTGTGGAATTTGCTCCGTAGATCCCAGCCAGAGCACTCGTGGTGCTGCCGTCTGAAAGCTTCCGAAGAGCAAGGTCGCGCAGTTCGAAATCGTCACCATTGGCAACGATCACACGTGTGGATGTCGCTGCTCCGACAACTTCCAGTTCCGTACGTTCGAACTGAGTAATTGTCACATCGTCGCCGGTTCCGAGCACTCCGTCGGCCCCCAGACCCACCGTGCCGCCGCTGCCGATCTGGCCAGCGTTCGAATTCAAAACGGTTGCGCCGTCCGCTGCGTCGTATGCCGTTCCGTCAATGACGGTGCCCGTGTCGTTCAATGGATTCAGCGAGCTGGTCAATTGAATCGACCACCAATCGTTGCCGCTTCCGTCGCTCGTGTTCGTCGCGACGCCCGGAACGAATCGCATCACATTCGCACCGACAATTGCATTCGCGTTGGTCACGAACTGCCGCAGACTGCCCTGAACACTGCGATTTTCACCGCCTACATCGTCGCCGTCACGAACACCGGTCACGACATTGAAACTGAAACCCGCGTCGATATTGCCCACATCGCTGCCGTTGACGCCAACTCGGGTGACGTGCTCAGCAGTCATCAGCGAGCTGGCATCGTCGGAGACATCCGCCGTGCGGCCACCAAACAACGCTCCACTGCTGCCGAGGAAGTCCGCACCGCTGGCCGCTCCGGCCACGCCGTAAGTTTGTTCTGCCCAGATGTCCGTCGGAGCAAACGTGGCATTCAAGCCGGCACCTGGCGCAATCGTTCGCGAATCCACCACGACGAAATACGTATCATCGGCCAGACTGTTGAACCGATAAAAACCATTCACGTCTGTGGTCGTGCTGGCGACGAGCGTGTCGGCCGCCGAAATCGCGTCATCGTTGTCGACGTCTTGATACAGGTAGACAGTCACGTTCGACAGCAGGACTGCATCGCCCAACTGAGCATCACCGTTGACGTCTTCAAAGATATTTCCTTCGATGCGATGCGCGTCGTTGACATCGATCGTCATCGTATTCGGGGTCGGATCGATGTCGACTCCACCGTTGGCCGTGCCACCATCGTCGCGTACCTGGAAGCTGAACGAATCATAGCCAATACCGCTAGCTCCAGCCACCGGTCGGAACTTGAGTTGCCCGGCCTGAATAATCGGAGCCGTGACCGCCTGTCCGATTGTCAGCGCTTCGCCAGCGTCAATGACGCCGTCATCATTCACATCGACGAACAACGTTCCGTTGGATGCAAATGTCGTGAGGATTACCGACTGGAGATTGTCGCCGTCGACGTCTGAGAAACCGAAATCGCCGGTCGAGAACACATAATCCTGATCGCGAACCGTTGCCACGGTATTGTCCGCGCCGGAAGGAGCATCGTTCACGGCCGTCACATCCACCTGAACTGTCACCGCAGAGGACGATTCCAGCCCGCCGTCATCTTTCGCGACAACGGAAAACGCGGTCAGAGTTCCATTGGCGCTGGCTGCCGGAGTCCAATAAGCATTGTTCGAAGCGTCGATCGTGTCGTTGGTTCCGGCGGCCCATGCCGTGGCCGTTCCGGCGCTGGTGCCGATTTTCAGAGTGCCGGACGAAACGCTCTTCACGACAAACGCGATCACCGTGCCGTCCACGTCCGTTTCGTCCCCCTGAGCCGCCAGTTCGGCAGACGTGACTTCGACTTCCGCGTCTTCCAGAGTCGTGTCCACCGGTGCAGAAAACGCGGTAAGTGTCGGAGCCGTGTTTGTTCCGCTGACGGTGATGGTGCTGACAGCGGTCGCTCCGTTCAGACCGCCTGCGTCCTGCGGAATGAAGTTCAACTGACGGTTGCCTGCTGTCGGATTCAGCGACGTATTTTCATACTGAACCGTGCGAATCAGGGCTTCAAGATCCGCCTGAGGCGCCGCGCCGCCGGCGTTGTTGGCGATCGTGAAACCGCTGCCGTCGAAGTCGAGTTCAAACGTTGTGCTGCCGACAGTTGTTGTTGTTGTCAGACCGGTTCCAAATGCGAACGTCACGCCATCGATCGTGACTCGCTCGCTCGTTCCATCCACGAAACCGGCGAGATTCAGACCCAGCCCCAGATACGTTGTGTTGTCAACGTCGCTCAGCGTCGCATCGCTGTCCGTAACGCTGACCGGTCCGGGCGCCTTCCGTGAACGTGTTCGAGAAATCGTGGCCCGCACCGTCTGCACCGTTCAGGTCCAGCACCGGAGCGTCGTTCAGCGGCGCGATCGTGACGCTGCGCGTCAGCGTATTGAATTCAACGCGCCGTCGCTGACGGTGTAGCTGACTGTACGCGGACTCGTGTCCGGATTCTCGCTCGTGTTTTCGTAGCTCACCAGACGCAGAGCCGCCTGAAACTGAGCGACCGTGGCCGGTCCGGTCAGTGTCAGAGTACCGGTTCCGGAATCCCACGAACCGGTGATCTGAGCCGTGTCGGAAAACGAAAGAACGTCTTCCGTGCTCAGATAATTGCCGGTGATCTGCACCGTTGCCGACGTCAGATTCAGATTGTCGACGTCGCTGAGTGTCAGTGTCGAGGTGATCGCCATCGGCCCGTCGTTTTCCATGTACGGCAGAGCCGTACCTTCGACGGATGACATTACCGGTGCGTCGTTCACGGCAACCAGCGTGACGGTCGATATCGTATTCACGGTTGCCGTATCTGTGCCTCCACCGTCGTCGGTCAGCGTCACCAGAGTGACATCGCGAGTTCCGTTGACGATCGCATCGCTGGTGTTGCTGTAGAAGATGTCGGCCAGCATTTTCTCCGCTTCGTCATGCGGGAAGCCGCTGCCGCGCGTGACGTTGGTGACCGCGGCCGTCGCTGAGGAAGCCACCACTTCATTCGTGCCGTGGCCGTCGGTGTACGATGCTTCCACCGTGATGACCGTGCCCACTTCCGCTTCCGTCAGCGTATACGTGGTTCCGGTGCCGACCGTTGCGCCATCGGCTTTCCACGTGTACGTGATCGCGCCCAGACCATCCGCATCCGCCAGCGTGTTGCTCGCTGTCAGCGTATCACCCTGCGCCGGAGTCGTGTTGTCGATCGTGACCGAGCCGGTGGGCGCGTCGTTGACCGGTGTGACGGTAAAGCTGAACGATCCCGTCACCGGAGTCGAACCGTTTTCGCCGCCGTCGGCCAGAGAAAAGTCAAAGGCGTCGCTCGTCGTTTCGCCGCCGTTGTGATCGTACGTCAGCAGGTTGTCGTCGATATCCTGCTGAGTAAACGTGTCGTTCAGACCGATCGCCGAACCGTTCAGCCTAAGCGTGCCGTTGCCGACATTGGACGTGATCGTCCAGGTTAGTTCGATTCCGTCGTCGTCCGGGTCGCCTTCATTCAGCATCGCTGTCGTGATGATATTCGCGGTCGAACCTTCCAGCACCGTTGTTCCGGTGTTGGTGGCAATCGTCGGTGACTGGTTGGAATTCGTGACGGTCACGCGAAGATCGGGCGTGAAGTCCGGATACGCCGGGCCAACAATGCCCGCTGCGTAGTCGTCGATGTAGGCTCCGGTGGAACCGTCATATCGCCGAATGACATTGTTGTTCTGATCAGCCACGTACAGGTTGCCATCCGGGCCGAAGTCCAGACCGGCCGCGAGCCCCAGTCCGCCCGTACCGTTGGCGATGAACGTCGAAATCGCGCCCGTTGTCGAGTTCACTCGCATCACGCCGCTGGTGCTGCCGACGTAAATGTTGCCATCCGAACCAAACGTCAGATCTTCCGCACCGCTGATGCTGCCCACCACGAAACCGGTATCCAACGCTCCCGTGATGCCGTCATAGCGCAGGACTCCGGCACTGCCTCGATTGGCCACATACAGCTTGCCATCCGGACCAAACTGCAGCCCCAGCGGACTGCTCAGCCCGGACGCCACAAAGTCATCGATCCAGGCACCTGTGGTGCCGTTGAACCGCACAATCTTTCCCGCGCCGTAGTCCGCGACGTACAAATGGCCGTCCGGTCCGTAAGCAATGCCGCCGGGATTGTTCAGATCAGGGTCACTCGCCGCGACGAAGTCACCAACCAGAGTTCCATCGGGCTGATATTTCAAAATGTTGCCGGAATCGACTCCGCTGACCAGGTAATTGCCATTTGGCATCAGCACGATGCTCGCGTGCCCACTGATTCCGTCCGTCGACGGTGCGAAGCTGCCCAGCGACGTGCCGCTGTAACCGCTGAACTGCGACACATATTCGCCACCGTACGCCGGAGCCAGCATCGTCGCATTGAAGTACTGACCGTCCTCGTCAATCGCGCTAACCGTGATGTCGAAGGTCAGTCCGGCGAGAATGCTCGAGTACACGTGAGTCACACTGGCCGGATCGCCGACATACGTGTCAATCGAACCATCGCCCCAGTTGACTATCCAACTGCTGATGGAATCGTTGCCGGGATCCGTGTCCGTCAGAGTCAGCGTATAGGTGGCTCCACCACCAGCGGTCGCCGTACCGGTCGCAGTCAACGTCGGCGCGACGTTGTTGACGGTGACGGTTGTGGACGAGGATACGAGTCCCCCCTTGCCATCGTCCACCTGCAGACGGATCGTATACGAACCATCATCGTCAACGCCCAGGCCATACAATGTCGCCCAGCTCACCGATTCGGTGGCGTTGTTGGTAACCAAGTCGTCGTAAAGCCCGTCATTGTCCAGGTCCCAGCGGTAGGTCAGCGTATCGCCATCGACGTCACCGGAACCGCTTGCATCCAGACTCAGTGAATCGCCTTCATTGATCGTGTACGGTCCACCGAGATCGGCCGTGGGATCATCGTTTTGAGCCGTCACATTGAACGTGATCGTATTGCTGCTCGGATCACGGTTCACGCCACCGTTGGCCGTGCCGCCGTTGTCCTGCACCTGGAAGTCGAAGCCGGCGTAATTCGTGCCGTTGTCATCCGGATCCGGTTCGTAAGTCAGCAGACCCAAATCAATATCGCTCTTGAGAATCCAGTTATTGGCCGCGAACGTCGACCCGTTGAACTTGAGCTGCCCAGCTCCAGGCAGCGTCATGATCCAGACGCGATTGAACGCATTGCCGTCGACGTCGCTGAATCCAAAATCGGCTGCCGTGAGTGTGTACGTGGCGTCTTCGTTAATCGTAATCGTCTTGTCAGTGCCGCTCGGAGCGTCATTGACGGCCGTCATTGTCACGGTCGTTGTGGCAACCTGACTGGTGTTGACTCCATCGCTGGCGACAAATGTGATGCTGCGAGCGGTCGTGGCTGGAGCGTCGGACGAATTGTTGTACGTGATCGACTTGAGCACCGTCAGATAGTTCGCAACCGTATCATTGCCGCTCAGCGTCAGAACGCCCGTTCCCGAGTTGTAAATCGCCGTGATGCTCGTGCCACTCGTATTCACTGCGAGAACTTCTGCAATGCCGTCGAGCTGATTGGTAATTGTCACTGTGAGTGATGACAGGTTTGAGCTGTCCGGATCGTCCAGAGTGGCGTCGCTGTCCACAATCGAGACCGCTCCGGCGCCTTCGGTCCAGCTCGCCGCGAAATCAAGGCCGGACGCGGCCGAATCATTGGCATCAAGATCGAGGACGGGGGCCGGAGAAATCACGGCCACCTGGTGATTCGGTGCGAAGACCAGCGATGTCGGTCCATCCAGTCCGCCTGTGCCCGTACTCACGTAGTCGCCGATCAGTGTCCCCGTCGAGCCGTCGAAAACGAGAATTTCGTCCTGCGTGAAATTGGACACGTACAGATTGCCGTCCGGGCCGAACTCCAGACCGATCGATTCGCCGAGCCCGCCGCTGCCGACGGCAACAAAATCGTCGATGAAGGCACCCGTCGAGCCGTCGAATCGCTTGATAACGCTGTTCGTACCGCTGACATACAGATTGCCATCCGGACCGAACGCGAAATCTCCCGGCCCGTTCAGTCCGCCGCTGGCTGTCGCCACGAATGTGTCGACAAAGGCACCGGTGTCAGCGTCGTATCGCAGAATAGCATCGGTGTTGTAGCTGGACACGTACAGATAGCCGTCGCTGCGAAACTGCAACGCCGTCGGTGCATCGACGCCACCACTGCCGGCGGTCACGAAGGTTCCAAGAAACGTGCCGGTTGTTCCGTCGTACTTCAGGACCTCGTCGGTGAACTGGCTGCTGACATACAGATTGCCGTCCGCGCCGAACGCCAGCCCGGCTGCTCGGTCGAGTCCTCCGCTGCCGGCGGCAACAAATGTATCCACGAAGGCACCGGTTGCCGCGTTGTAGCGGACGACGTTGTCGGACCCGTGTCCAGCGGCGTACAGTAGGCCGTCCGGACCGATCACGACCGCGTACGCATTCGTCAGCTCGGCACCGCTGAAGAACTGAGAGAAACTGCCGTCGGAACCGGCGTAACGATACAGCCCTTCTCCGGTCAGGAATGCCGAGGCGACGATCAGGTCATTCGAGAAGTGGTCGCCGGTTCCGTCCGTGGCCGTGACAAGAATGTCAAACGTCCGACCGATGTCGCCTGAGGCATACGTGTGAGTCACCGAGGACGGATCACCTGCGATGGTCTCGATCGTCCCGTCTCCCCAGTTGATCGTCCAGATTGTGGCATCTTCGTCAAAGCGCTCAGGTTGAGCGTAAAGCTGTTGCCCGACACAGCCGTCGCTGACCCGCCGGCACTGACCGAGGTGATCGCGACATCCGTCACTGCGACGCTGATGTCCTGCACATCCGTCCCGCCGTTGCCGTCGCTGACCTGGACCTGCACGTCGTAAACATTATCGCCACCGACGTCCGTCGGGGCTTTCAAAAGTCCGGGGCACTTACGAATGTCAGCTCACCGGTCGAGCTGTTGATTGCGAACTTCGCTGCGTCCTCCCGCCGCTTATTGAGGAATAGACTAGGGTGCCTCCATCAACGTCAGTGCTGGTGATCGTGGTGACAGCGGTGGAGTTCCTGTTGCAGTTCCGCATTGATCGACGCAGTTGGGCCACCACCATCTGAGCTGATCACTGGATCCGGCGTTTCCCGTCACAACCAGACTGATGCCGTGTCGGTCGCTGTTGAAGAATGCCGTGTTGCCGCTCCAGTTAACAGACCCATCATTGTTTGAGAACGAAGCGGTGCTGAAACTGTCCAGAACAGTTTCCGTCCCGTCACGAGGACATTGCTGGTCCGGTCCCATGCCCGAACGTAATCGCACTGGCAATCGTTCCGCTAAAGCCGGCATTCGGTTGAAAGTAGACGCGAGTCTGAGAATCCGCACGCCAGCAGACGGGCGTTGGAAGAACTGACGGAACCAAGAGCTGCCCACGTTGCACCATTGTTGATCGAGTACCACCACGATCCATTTGTTGCGTCGGCCGCCGTGACTGCGATGCCGGTGTAGGAACCGGCGGTGTCCGTGACGTTGTCCACCTGCCCCGACGGAGTGGCAAGATCCACAAGGCTGGAAATCAACGTCCCAACCGCACCACTTGGGGCTCCTGAGTTTTGAGCGACGGACGTCAGAGCCGGGCCCCGGTGTTGTCGAGTACCGGAGCCGTATTCAGTTCGTACGAACCAATGTCCGGTGCGGAGTCACGCACAAAACCGCGAATGTCTGTTGACGGTGCTCCAGTAGGATTGCCACCGTCCTGAGCCTGTCCACCGGCACTCACGACGTAGTAGGAATGGCCGGTGACGGAATCTGTTGAGACTGCCGGCAGCGTGATCGCCCCGGAAAAGTCCGTCCCGGCCAAAGTAAATCCGGAGGAGGACTCAATAATGTTGTGTCCGGCAGCTGGTGATGTTTCCCTTAGCATCGTAACCTGCAGAAGGCCGCCGTGTTATCAGCAAGTACTGAACTGTTGATCGTGATCGTTCCCGCACCGGACGCGTAGACACCTCCGCCGTGGCCACTGGTGGCCGTGTTGCCGGCAATCGTTGAAAAGTTGATCGTCGCAGACCCGGCATTCACCCGAACCGCAGCGCCATCGAACGTTGCGGTGCTGCTGCTTATGGTCACGTTTGTCAGCGTCGCGGTACCACCCGACACATTGATCGCTCCACCATTTATGGCGGAAGAGTTCAGAATCGTGACCCGATTCAAAACCGTTGTTCCGGTGCTGTAGATCGTCCCACCATCGGCATTGCCAACGTTATTCCCATCGAAAACAACATCCGTGACAGTCAGCGAACCGCCGTTGTTGTCGACGGCTCCCCCGGCATACGTGTCACCGGCCCCGCCAATGATCTTCATTCCGGACAGTGTCAGATTTCCCGTCCCTGTCAGTTCGAAAATTCGATCCGACATGGCCGAAGCGTCGATGATCGTATTCGTCACGCCCTGTCCGGTGATGGTGATCTGACCGGAGATATCCAGGTCACCCAGCGAAGCGGCGTTTTCACCGTCGCCAATTCGCGACAGAACATACGTGCCGACTCCCAGCTCGATCGTATCTGCTCCCGGGCTGGCGTTTGCGGCAATGATGGCTTCTCGCAGTGACAAGGCACCTGTGCCGTTGTTTTCATCCACCGTTGTCGTGACGGTGTACGTGTTCAGCACCCATTGCCATTCGTCTTCGAAATCGGAACTGAAGACGGACTGTGTCGTCACAAGACCAACGCTGTATTCCAGGTCCCAGTCGCCGCCCTGCGATTCGTGGCCGGTCAGGTCATCACTGGCCGCCACGTCGCTGTCAGTCAGGACGCTCAGTTGATTCAGCAGTTGCCGTCCGTCCTCCGAAGCCGCGACGTTACAGCCATAGATCAGAATGTCGGCCGTGTCCGACATTGAATACTGCCACGCACTGATGGCGTTGCGGTACGTGTCGACGTTTTCCAGCGAAAGCGTTGTCGATCCCAGCCGAACGTGTCCTTCGGTACCGTGGGACACAATGTGGATTCCGGTGACGTCGGTGTGGTTCAGTAGTGCAGCGACGTGATTTGAGCGATACCGTCCCGTGAGGAATCCAGGACGACGACTTCCAGTTTGCGTGTGTCGTCGGCAGCGGCTTCGTCGCGGAGATCGGCAAGCAGGTCGTCGATTCCATCGACGGAGTCGTCGATGAAGACGAGTTCCGAGTGTTGACGGATTCGGCTCCGAAGTCAGTGGCAGTCTCGGATGCGTCGGTGCTGTCCGTCGGCGTGGTTTGAGCCGGCAGGGCCAGGTCGGCCACGATGTCCAGAAATTCCTGAGGACTCCAACTGACCGGAATCGGGTGCGTCGATGAGTTCCGGCTGTGAATCGGCAGCGTTTGCATCGACCGGAGCTGCAACAACGGCCGCCGGAGATGCGCTGAGCAGGATGCGTTCTTCGAGTGCGAGGAGATCCGGAAGCTCGCGGAGCGGACTTGTCGACCATCGCGCAGCGCGAAGCGTAAAGCCCCTGCTCAAGCAGCAGTTGTGTCTGTCGGATTAGCGACCGAATGGACATTGAACGCGATCACCAGAGTGCCGTTGCGCGAACGGCGCGCAGTGGCAAGGTTGGTGAAACGCTACAACACAGCCGAATCCGCAGAGTTGGCTGTGTCTGTGCAGACAGCGCAGTTCGCGTTAACCCTCAGGTCGCTGGCGCGGATGCTTCCGGCGGTGTGGATTCTGCGAGGGCAGGGAAACTCCCGTCAGCAGGTGGTCAGTTGAGCCAGCGTGATACCGTGGACGAGTTCCGGAATACTGCGAAGCTGCATTTTCGACATGATGCTGGCGCGGTGTTTTTCGACGGTCTTGTGGCTGATGCCAAGTCGCCGGGCGACGGCTGTGTTAGTCAGGCCGTCACACACCAGGCGCAGGACTTCCGCTTCGCGATCGGACAAAAGTTTGAGCCGTGTTTGCGTCCGACGGATCGTTTCGCACTGCTCCGGGGTCATGCAAAAGACACCAGGGGGCTCAATCGTCACCATTCTGCCGGAGACAATCATTCCGTGTTCGACAACGTCCTCGCAGCGGACGAAATCCCGGAGGCTTCGAGCCCCTCCATCGAACATTGACAGGCTGGCGGCTTCCGCAAGCAGTTCAGGCAGCGAGGGCAGCCAGTTCGACCAACTATCAGCCAGCCGTGCCTGTTCGATTTGTGTGGCGGTGACGCGCTGCCGCAACCGGGATTCCGACGTGTCCGGCAGATTCCAGAACCTGCGAAATGATTGCGAGCACAGCTTGATCTCGCAGGTATCCACGTCCAGCAGACACCAGATTCCGGCGGATTGCTGTGACAGGCACTGCAGGACGGTGCAGCATTGTTCTGAGTGGTTGACGGTATGGCCCAACGCGTTCATCGCTGTCGACTCTCAATTGATACTGGCTGTGACCGAAGTTTGTCGTATTGACGTTCTCCTGCTCTCGCTATGCCCCAAAGCAATCTGTGTACCAGTCACGGAAGGACTGAATTTTGGCTCCCCCCGGGCGACACAGCGCTGCAAAACAGTGCAACCGGGCAGTTCACTGTTTGATCCTGCCCGGCCTGTTGTTCGGCGGCAGACTTTGCTGCAGCGTGCGTGCGAAGTGAGTCCCCGGCGGCGGAAACCCGGCGAAATCGGAGATCGCGGGCGGGGTTGTCGATCTACCGGCGGCCTTCCAGGCTGGTTCCGAACCGGCGGTTCAGGAGCGTTTCGCCGCCCAGCGTGATCGTCGCAAAGAAGGCCACACCCAGAGCGGCCGAACAGATCACGGTGGCATAGAGTTCGTCCATCAGAAACCCGGCGCTTTTCTGCTGAATCAGCGCACCGAGCCCCGGCTGGCTGGACCCGACGAAGAACTCACCCACGATCGCGCCGACGACCGCCGTTCCGCTGGCGATCCGGACGCCGCTGATGATATACGGCAATGCCGACGGCATCCGCAGCCGGAAAAGCAACTGCCACCACGTCGCCGAATGCAGCCGGAACAAGTCCAGCAGGTTTGCGTCAACCTGCAGCAATCCAGTGGTGGTACTGGTGATGACCGGAAATACGCTGATGATCAGCGCCACCAGTGCCACGCTGTGAAAGCCGCGTCCGAAGGAAATGATGACGATCGGAGCCACGGCAATGATCGGCACGGTCTGCAGCAGAATGGCGTACGGATACAACGCCATCCGTACCAGCTTCGACTGGGCGAATCCGAACGCGGTCAGGACTCCCAGGACGGAGCTTCCGGCGAGTCCCATGCCGGCGGCTGCGGCGGTGCGAAGTGTCGCGGCGGAAAGCTCGTTCACCATGCGGAATGAAGCGGCGGCGACAGAAGCCGGCGTCGGCACGACGATCGGCGACACATTCGTCAACACAATCAGCAACTGCCAGGTACCAATTGCGGCCAGCAGCACGGTCAGCGGCAACAGGAACTTTGCGGAAACCGTTGAGGATGTCCTGGGAGTTTCGTTCAAGCGATCAATCCGGAATCAGGCGTGACGTTGGGAGTTGGCGGTGTGAATCCGAAAGGGAACCGGTCAGGCTGACGTTCACCTGGTACGGCATCGGGGGCACAGTTGCCGTTGGAAATTCAGACGTGCAGTGACTCCATGACCCGGCGGACGAATTGCATGAACTCCGGCGACGTCCGCTGCTGGTCGACTCGGCGTTCCGGAAGGTCCACCGGGATTTCACCGACGATGGTTGCCGGCTGCCTCCCATCACCAGCACCCGGTCGCTCATGAAGACCGCTTCGTGAATGTTGTGAGTCACCAGCACAGTTGTCACGTCACACTGGTTGTGGATTCGTCTGACTTCCTGCTGCAACTGCGATCGCAGGATGTCGTCCAGAGCGGCGAAGGGTTCGTCCAGCAACAGCAGCTTTGGTTCCGTGACCAGCGCTCGAGCCAGTGAGACTCGCATTCTCATGCCGCCCGAAAGTTGTCCGGGGCGCTTGTCGGCGTCGCTGTCGGGCAATCCCGCCAGTCGCAGCGCGAACGGCGTGTTCCCGGCTGGCGGGGTCGCGCGGGCTCCCAGTTCCGCGGGAAGGAGCACGTTTCCGACGGCCGTTCGCCATGGCAACAGCGTGGCGTCCTGAAAGACGAACCCGATTCGGCACCGAACGGAATCCGGGTCGGGGTTGACGGACACGGTCCCGCGAGTCGGCGGCAGCAGTCCGGCGATGAGCCGCAAAACGGTGGATTTGCCGCAGCCGGACGGTCCCACGATCGTGACGAATTCGCCGCGGCGGACCGGAGAGTGCGGGAAGCTGCAGCACGGTTCGGTCAGCTTCGTTAAATCTGACTTCGACGCTGTGAAAGCTGACGACTTCGGATTCGGCGGCACCGCTGCCTTCGCGACTGGACATCCGAAGACCTTACTGTGTCCGCGAAGTTGACCGAACGACGCGCAACGCGATGTCATTCGAAAACGGTGGAGACGTCAGAGTCAGTTCACCGCCCGCGTGCTGGCGGGATTCCGGCTTCGCGATGTCTCCCGTCAGCGGGTTGACCCACTTAATGGAGTACTCAGCGGCGGGAAGATTCAGCTTCACGGTTGCTTCCGGAATGTCGCGCAGCACGCCTGCCAGGTCACCGGGCTTGCCGGACAGAGGCACGTGCAGATAGATGGCATAGGCTTCGCCGCGGCGGGACAGAACGGTGGTGGTCAGTTCCGGTGAGACGGCTCGCACGGTCGATTCGTCAGGCTTCATGGACACAAAGTCGAACTCTTCCAGAAACGACTTCAGGATTCCGAGCTGCCTTCGCAATTCGACACTGCCTCCCCCGGAGAGTTGTAGCCGGTCAGCGAACCGTCCGGGTGTTTCGCGGAGAATGAATAGTCAAGGTTGTTGTACAGGCCTCCTCCAGCCAGCAGAAAATCCCAGCCTTCGGTGCGGTAGAGAACATCGCTGGAACCTCGAAAGCCGGTCTCATTTTCACCGATGACTTTGTTCAGTCCGTAATTCATGGCCACGGTGTCCGGCGGCACACAGTAGTGGAAATTGAAGATTGAAACGGCCGGGTGCGGCTGGTCGACCTTCTGCCGGCCGTTTGCAATGTTCATGGAAATCAGATGCTTTCGCGGGAATTCACGTTCCGCTTCGACGATGGCGTCGACGATGGTGTGCTGCCATTGCATGGTGACTCCGCCGAAGTACGGTTCGTTGCAGACTTCGTAGTACAGATTGCCGAAGTCGCGAAGTTCGCTAACGATTTTGCGAGTGAAGTCGAGCTGCACGTCCAGCAGGTCACGGTGCTTCGCTGTGTAAACTTCTTCGCGGTCGCAGTTGCCGATGCCGTTGACGTTGTTGGCCGCTTTCATCGGGCAGTCGTTCCACATCGAATCGTTGTACATCGGGCAGAACAGCGTGAGTTCCACGACGACCCCTTGTTCCGCAGCCATCGTCATGAAGTCGCGAAGTCGTTCGAAGTAGGCGGGGTCCCATTTCGTCAGATCGAAGCGATTGCCGCCGCCATGGTAACCGGGCTGGTCGCTGCGAGCCCACGGGCTGATGTAACGATTCGGCAGCGGTGCGAGCGTGTTTTCCGTGATTTGAAACGCCTGGGAATCTTCGCGGTACACGCCGGAAAACGTCCGCGTATGGTTCAGACCGTGCCGGTGCAGTTCCTTCAGATAGGCGGTGTAGTCGAAGTCCAGGTTCAGCAGGGCGCCATAGTGTTCGCCGGACGTGACCAGAATCGTCGGCCGTCCCCGCCACTGAAAATAGTGAGGATTTTCCGGGTGCAGCGCGAGGAACTGCGCGTCGGTCGTCTGAGCTCGGACGTTTGGCGGCAGCAGGACGGCCAGCGCCGCCAGCAACAGAAATTTCAGGCCGCATCGGCATAACGAAGGACTGGCGGAAACAGGTTCGTCCATGGGAATCACTTTCGGAAGATCGAAGCGGGGTCAGCGTCGAATGATCGTAGCCGACCTGTGACGGACTGTCGCGTGCTCGGCGGGAGTGGTTCCACGCCCGTTGCGCCGCCGGAAGTTCCGAGAGACGTCCGCGGGGATTTCCGGATCGCGGCCAGGTTTCGCCGGCGATTCATCCGCGGTGCAGACTCAAGCGATGCCGTAGCGGCGATCGGCAGCTGGTTGACGGGGATCCGTCGGATGTAACGGACGTGACGTCCGGAACCGGAATGATCGATTCAGACGGATGCGGGAATCAGCAAACTGCGTGGCATTGGGGCAACATTTCTGACTGTTCCTGACCGCACGGTTCTCGGATGTGACCTATTGTTGCAAAACGGAATCTCTCCGATTCGGTCTGCCGATCCGTCGGCAGGTCAGATCCGTCCCTTCGATGGTCAGTCAGGTTGGGAGCAGCATACCAATGGTAGCGCCGGCAAAAACATCACGCACGAACTCCAGCGACTTCGAAACGCTGAAGGCTCACATCCACGGGAAGCTCGTCGAAAAACTCGACCTGACGCGCCTGTCGGATCTGGAAGGTGATTCGCTGCGCCGCGAAATCCGTGTCGTGGTCGAGCATCTGTGCGACACGGAAAACCCGATGCTGAACCGTTCGGAACGGGAACGGCTGGTGGAAGAAGTACTCGACGAAGCCTTCGGCTTCGGTCCGCTGGAACTGCTGCTCAAGGAAGAAGGTGTCGCGGACATCATGATCAACGGACCCAAGAACGTCTTCCTGGAAAAGGGCGGACGGATCGTGAAGTCCGATGTGACGTTCCGCGACAACGATCACCTGCTTCAGATTCTGGACCGGATCGTGTCGAAAGTCGGTCGCCGCGTGGACGAAACGTCGCCGATGGTGGACGCTCGCCTGCCGGACGGTTCCCGTCTGAACGCAATCATTCCGCCGCTGGCTCTGGACGGGCCATCTCTGACGATTCGGCGTTTCGGTTCCAATCCGCTGACTCTGGAAGACCTGCTGAAGTTTGGTGCGTTCACTCCGGAAATGGTGATGTTTCTGGAAGGCGGCATGAAGGCTCGCCTGAACATGATCATCAGCGGCGGTACCGGTTCCGGTAAAACGACGCTGCTGAACACGCTGTCCAGCTTCATTTCGAACGAGAACCGCATCATCACGATCGAAGACGCGGCGGAACTGCAACTGCAGCAGGAACACGTTCTGCGGCTGGAAACCCGCCCGCCCAACATCGAAGGCAAGGGCCGTGTTTCCGCCACGGACCTGGTGAAAAACGCACTGCGTATGCGTCCTGACCGGATCATCATCGGGGAATGTCGAGGCGGCGAAACGCTGGACATGCTGCAGGCCATGAACACCGGTCACGACGGTTCGCTGACCACGGTACACGCGAACAACCCGCGAGACGCGATTTCCCGTATTGAAACACTGATCAACATGAGCGGCGTGGAACTGCCACTGTCCGCTGTGCGAAAGCAGATTGCTTCCGCCGTGCATCTGATCATTCAGGCCAACCGTCTTCAGGGCGGACCCCGAAAAGTGACCTACATTACCGAAGTCGTGGGGATGGAACAGGACACGATCGTGATGCAGGACATCTTCCGGTTTATTCAGGACGGCATCGGCGAAAACGGCAAGGCGTTCGGCCACTTCGAATCGACCGGAGTGCGTCCGAAGTGCATCGAACATCTGGAAGCCGCGGGTGTGCGACTTCCGCCCAGCATCTTCGCTCAGCGATCAATGAGGTCCAGTTAGTCAGCCTGCCGACCGGCGCCGACGGCACTCGCGGTGACCCTGGTTCGGCACATGAAAAATCAACGATTACACAGAATCCGGAGTTGCCGCCGTCAGCCGTTGCTGATGCGGCATGACCACTGAAGGGTCAGATGAAAGGGATAAAGTCATGGATCCAACAATCATGGTTCTGGGTGCCGCGTTTGTCGGCATGGTGACCCTGGTGTTCGTGGTCGGATCAATTCTGACCGGTCGCGGACAGTCGCAGGCCGAGAGCCGACTGGCTGCGTTCATGGGTAACTCCGCGAGCACCAGCCACATTGCCGACGAAATCGTCCGGGACGGCGTCACGACCGCGTCCGGACTGATCGGCGCCATCATTGCTCGGTTTCAGAACCTGCCGCGTTTCTTTCAGCAGGCGGACTGCCCGCTGTCGTTTGACAAGTTCATCATGGTCTGTGCGGCAACGTCCGTCGCCGGCTGCATGGTTCCGGTGATCCTGAGGTCTCCGCCGGCGATGTTTCCGGTGGGGGCGATCGTCGGAGCACTTGCCCCGTGGGGATGGCTGTGGTGGCGCCGACGCCGCCGGTTTCACAAGTTCGAATCTCAGCTTCCGGATGCTCTGGAACTGATGTCCCGGGCACTGCGTTCCGGGCACAGTCTGGCGTCCGGTCTGAACGTTGTTGCCAGCGAAATGCCGCTGCCCATCGCGGAAGAATTCAACAACGTTTATGAAGAACAAAACCTGGGAATTCCTCTGGATCAGGCACTGCGCAACATGCTGCTGCGGATTCCCAACCTGGACCTGCGGTTCTTTGTGACGGCGGTGTGCATTCAAAGACAGTCGGGTGGTGACCTGGCAGAGATTCTGAACAAGATCAGCCATCTGGTTAGGGAACGATTCAAGATTCTGGGACAGGTCAAGGCACTGACGGGCGAAGGCCGTATCAGCGGTATCGTGCTGATGGCTCTGCCGATCTGTCTGTTCCTGGCTGTTTATACGATCAATCGCGAATACGTGATGATCCTGTTCGATCGCGAAGAAGGCCGCAAGATGCTGTTTGGTGCTGTCGTCATGCAGATCATGGGAGCCATCTGTATCAAGAAGATCATTGATATTAAGGTGTGACGGGATGTCCGGAGGTTCGGCTGTGTCGAACGCCGGAACGCTTTTTGCAATACCATTTCGGCGGCAGAGCCGTCTGATTCGCAGCGGAACCGGCCCATTTACCGGGAGCAATACGCCATGCAGTCTGACATGTTGATTCCACTTGCGGCCTTTGCGGCCTTCGCCTGCGGAGCCTGGGCGGTGATTACGATGTTTGGGGGCAGCAAATCCCGAGCTGCCGAGCGTCTTGACGAACTGCGCGATCCCGGAGCGCGCAAGCGACGCAGCAAGGACGGCAACAAGATGAACGAGATGTTCGAGCGTGCTGCTCCGAAACTCTCGAAGGCCCTGCAGCCGAAGTCGGAAACCGAACAGAGCAAGCTGAAGGTCCGGCTGGCCAACGCGGGATTCAGCGGTCCCAACGCAACTCGCAACTTCCTGGCAACCAAGTCCGTTGTGGCAATGGCGGGAGTCCTGTTCGGAGGCGTGTATGGTCTTGCCAATGCCAGCACCGGAATGTCGCTGGTCATCGGCGGCGGGCTGGGCTTCTATCTTCCCGAAATCGTGCTGACGCTGATGAAGTGGTCTCGGCAGCAGAAGATCTTCCTGCAGCTTCCGGATGCTCTGGACCTGCTGGTCGTCTGTGTTGAAGCGGGGCTGGGACTCGACGCGGGACTTCGCCGCGTGTCCGACGAACTTGGCGCGGGAGCTCCCGAAGTCTGCGCGGAACTGTCTCAGGCCAACATGCAGCTGCAGATGGGTAAGCCGCGCAAGGAAGTGCTGCATGACCTGGGAATTCGCACCGGCGTTGACGACATGAAGGCACTGGCGGCGATCCTGATCCAGGCCGACCGCTTCGGATCCTCGATCGCCCAGGCGCTGCGAGTTCAGTCGGACAGCATGCGAACCAAGCGACGCCAGATGGCCGAAGAGAAAGCTCAGGGAGCCGCCGTGAAGATGATCTTCCCGCTGGTGCTGTTCATTTTCCCCGGCATCTTCGTGATTCTGGTGGGACCTGCCGGCATCCAGCTCGCAGACAACTTCGCGCAGTAGTCTGGGCCGCCGGAACCTGGTGCCGACGGTTCGGCGCTATGGTTTTTCGGAATCGGCGCATTCGCAGACCATGGCTCCGCAGCCGGGGCAGCCGTTGCCGTACTTCTGGTGCATGGCTTCCGTCAGGTTGACTCCCGCCACGTTGGCAATTGTGGCCAGCCAGGCCAGCACGTCGGCAAATTCCTTCGCAAGTTCTTCCTTCGGGCCTTCGCGCAGCGCTGCCGACAGTTCACCGATCTCTTCCATCAGCCACATGAACGTGCCTTCGACGCCGCGGGCTTCGTCCTTTCGGGAATACATGCGGTCGATCAGAGATTGCAGTTCGTCAAGCGTCATGGGCGGCTTTCTGCGGTATTGCGGCGAGTATCAGGGACGGCGACAGCGTCGTCGCGCGGTTGGTTTAACCGGGCGGGCTGAGGAACCGGGTGAATCTTTCGTGTGTCGTTCCGGTGACGCCAGTTTGTCGACCTGAGGAGCAATTCGCAATCTTCGGTCGGCGGCGAATCGGCCTTTCCGGTTGCTGCCCAGGTCTGCGAAACACTCGACCCGAGATTTCGTAACCGGTTTCCGCCGCAGTGGTTAGCGAATGCTCCGGCAGGCTTTGGCGGACCGTGGCATTCGGAATCGACGTCGTTGTGCAACCGGCCGCGTGATTTGGTCCGCAAGCTTGCCATTCGGACGAGGATCGGGAGAATACGCCTCCGTCGGACGAACTTATCGCGGCTGCGCAGCATCAAACGGGCAGCCGAAAACAGCGTCCCCGACGTTTGAAGACCGCCAGAAAGCTCAGGAGCGACTGCGGGCAGGCAGACAAACAACATCAGCATTTCAACGTTGTTCGTATCAAGACAAGCATGCGAAGTGTCAACGCAAAGAATCCGATCGATCCGGGATCTCCGGGGAACGGCCGAAGTCATGTCGCCTTTCCACCAGGGTCGACGATTTCTACGCGCGGCTTCGCAGATCGTTCCAAACAGAGCGCGCCGGCCAGTCGTGTCGCCGGACTGAATCTCAGCTAGCCACGGGAGAACACGTGTCTCCAGCCTGTGGCCGGCGAGTTTCCGGCGGCGGACCGTTCTGCGCTTGCCGTCAGGTTCGATTCCGGCCGAACCCCGCCAGAGTTTTCCGCTCCGGCATGTCGTCAATCGGGCGGCAATCAGACAGTTGAATTGAGGAAAGATGATGGAAGACGTTCGAGGCAATCCGTATCCCGCAGATTACCGCCCGCCGTATGGTGCTCCGGAATCGCACGGGCTGTACGACCCGGCCAGCGAAAGGGAAAACTGCGGCGTCGGTTTCGTCGCTCACATCAAGGGCGAACGGTCGCATTCAATTCTGGTCGACGCGGAACGCATCCTGCGGCACATGGATCACCGCGGCGCCTGTGGCTGTGAATCCAATACCGGCGACGGCGCAGGAATGCTGACAGCGCTGCCGCATGAGTTCCTGAAGCGAGTCGCAAGAGAAGACATCGGCGTCGACCTGCCCGCGCCGGGAAAGTTTGGCGCCGGTATTGTGTTTCTGCCGCAGGATGAGGCTCAGCGTGCCAACTGCCGGCAGACGGTTGAGCAGTTGATTGCCGAACAGGGTCAGAAGCTGCTGGGCTGGCGAACGCTGCCTGTCGATTTCGACGGTGCCGACATCGGCCGGACCGCGCGGGCGTTTGCACCGCACATGGAGATGCTGTTTGTGGGCTCCGCGGAGGGGCTCGACCAGGAACAGCTCGAACGCCAGCTGTTCGTCATTCGAAAACGGGCCAGCCACCAGCTTCGCAGCCGTAATGATTCGCAGGCGCTGTCGTTTTACGTCTGCAGCCTGTCGACAAAGGTGATCATCTATAAGGGCATGCTGACATCATTGCAGGTCATTCCATCTTTTAAGGATCTGCAGGCGGAAGACTACACCAGTCATCTGGCGATGGTTCACAGTCGTTTTGCGACAAACACGTTTCCGAGCTGGGACCGTGCTCAGCCGCTGCGGTTCAGCGTCTCACAACGGCGAAATCAATACCGTCAAGGGCAACAGCAACTGGATGTTCGCGCGGCAGGGCGTCATGAAAAGCGACTTGTGGGGCGACGACCTGCAAAAGCTGTTTCCGATTGTTGAACCGCACACGTCCGATTCCGGCTGTTTCGACAACGCTCTGGAAATGCTGTACCACAGCGGTCGCACGCTGCAGGAAGTCGTCATGATGATGATTCCGGAGGCGTGGCAGAATCATGAACACATGCCCGCCGACAAGCGCGCGTTCTACGAATACTACTCGGCGCTGCAGGAACCCTGGGACGGCCCGGCGTCGGTGTCGTTCACGGACGGTCACTACATCGGAGCCACCCTGGACCGCAACGGTCTTCGCCCCAGTCGCTACTACGTCACAAAAGACGACCGCGTCGTGATGGCCAGCGAAGTGGGTGTCCTGGACATCGAACCGGAAAACGTTCTGTACAAGGGACGGCTGCAGCCCGGACGCATGTTTCTGGTGGACTTTGAACAGGGCTGCATTATCGACGACGCCGAACTGAAGGCGGACGTTGCGTCCCGGCGGCCGTACGGCGAATGGCTGGATGAACAGCGGATTCTGTGGCGCGAACTGCCTGAAGGCGTCAAGCCGAAATACTTCGAAGGCCAGGAACTGCTGAACCGCATGCAGGCGTTCGGCTACACGACGGAAACTCTGCAGTTCATGCTGATCCCGCTGCTGCACGCGAAGAAGGACCCCATCGGTTCGATGGGCGACGACGCCGCGCTGGCCTGTCTGTCCGATCAGCCGCGAATGCTGTACGACTATTTTCGCCAGCTCTTTGCTCAGGTGACAAACCCCGCCATCGATTCGATCCGGGAAGACGTCATCATGTCGCTGAGGCTTCATCGGTCCCGAAGGAAACCTGCTGGACACGACGGCGGAACAGTGCCACCGGCTGGCGCTGCCGCATCCGATTCTCAGCAATCAGCAGATGTCCAACCTGAAGGACATGGACTACCGCGGCTGGCGGTCGAAGGTCATCGACATCACGTATCCCAAGTCAGACGGGATTGTCGGCCTTCGAATGGCGCTGGAACGCATCTGCCGCGAAGCACGTCAGGCCATCAGGGACAAATTCGGCGTGATCATCCTGTCCGATCGTGCCATTGGTCCCGATCGCGTTCCCGTCAGTTCGCTGCTGGCTACCGGTGCGGTGCATCACCATCTGGTTCGTCACGAAGAACGGACTCAGATCGGCATTCTGGTGGAACTTCGGCGAGGCTCGCGAAGTCCACCATTTCTGCCCGCTGATCGGCTATGGCGCCGACGCCAAATCCCTACACGGCTCTACGCCGCGCCAGCGCGCGTCGACGGACGGCTGCCGGAAGAATTCACCGACAAGGAAATCGTCAAGACGTACCGCGAAGGTGTTGCCAACGGCATGCTGAAAGTCATGGCCAAGATGGGGATCAGCACTCTTCAAAGCTACAAGGGAGCTCAGATTTTCGAAGCAGTGGGGCTGGGTCAGGACGTCATCAATCTTTGCTTTGCCGGCACCGCCAGTCGCATCAAGGGTGTCAACTTTGACATTCTCGCGCAGGAAGCCCTGATGAGGCACCACGCCGGTTATCCGGAAACGCTGACAGCATCAGTCACGAACTTCCCAACAACGGTCAGTTTCACTGGCGGCGCCACGGTGAAAAACACGCCTGGAATCCTCACACCATCGGCCGCATTCAACAGGCCGCGAGGTCCGGTGACCGGAAAGCGTACGATGATTTCAGCGAGCTGGGGTGAATCGCGAACGACGCGAGCCTGCCATTTGCGCGGACTGCTGAAGTTCAAGCAGGGGACGCCCGTCCCGCTTAACGAAGTTGAGCCCGCGAAGGAAATCGTCAGGCGGTTTTGTACGGGGGCGAGCTGGATCCATCGCCGCCGAAGCTCACGAGACTCTGGCGATCGCGATGAATAGGATCGGCGGCAAGAGCAACACCGGCGAAGGTGGCGAACAGTATTCGCGGTTCACTCCCGATGAAAACGGCGATTCCGGCGCCGCTCCCGCCATCAAGCAGGTCGCCAGCGGACGGTTCGAGTGACGTCGTGGTATCTGACGAACGCCGACGAGATTCAGATCAAGATTTCTCAGGGAGCGAAGCCCGGCGAAGGCGGTGAACTGCCGGGTCATAAAGTCGACGACACTATCGCCAACACCCGGCTGTCGACTCGCGGTGTGGGTCTGATCAGTCCACCGCCGCACCATGACATTTATTCCATTGAAGACCTCGCGCAGTTGATCTTCGATCTGAAGAATGCCAACCGGTCCGCCCGGATCAGCGTGAAGCTGGTGTCGGAAGTCGGTGTCGGCACGATTGCGGCGGGCGTTGCCAAGGGCCATGCCGACAATATCTTGATCTCCGGCAGTGAGGGCGGGACGGGAGCGTCGCCGCTGACCAGCATCAAACATGCCGGACTGCCGTGGGAACTGGGAATCGCGGAGACTCATCAAACGCTGGTCATGAACGATCTGCGCAGCCGTGTCCGGCTTCAGACTGACGGACAGCTGAAAACCGGCCGCGACGTTGTCATCGCCACGATGCTGGGAGCGGAAGAATACGGCTTCGCCACGGCTCCGCTGATTACCATCGGCTGCATCATGATGCGAAAGTGTCATCTCAACACCTGCCCCGTCGGGATCGCGACTCAGGATCCGGACCTGCGAAAGAAGTTCCGGGGCAAGCCGGAATATGTCGTCAACTACCTGTTTATGGTGGCGGAGGAAACCCGCGAGATCATGGCGGAACTCGGCTTTCGGACGATCAACGAAATGGTTGGCCGGTGCGACATGCTGGAAGCTGACCACGAAATCGCTCACTGGAAGGCAAAATCGCTGGATCTGACGCCGATTCTGACTCCGGCAAAGAAGCCGTATCCGGAGGCGAAAACGTGCTGCCAGATCGACCAGATCCACGGGCTGGAAGACGTCCGCGATATCGAACTGCTGGAAAAATGCCGGGCGGCAATTGTCCGGAAGCAGCGGATTCGCGTCGACACACACATCCAGAACATCGACCGCGCTTTTGGCACGATTCTCAGCAACGAAGTCAGCAGGGCGCATGGTCCGGAAGGTCTGCCCGATGACACGATTCACATTAAGGTGGACGGTTCGGCCGGACAGAGTGTCGGAGCGTGGCTGGCTCACGGCATCACGATCGAAGTCGAAGGAGACGCCAACGACTACGTTGGCAAGGGGCTGTCCGGCGGACGACTGGTCGTCTACCCGCCTCACGCCTGCGACTTCGTGGCCGAACAGAACGTGATTGTGGGCAACGTCGCGCTGTACGGAGCGACCGGCGGCGAAGCCTTCTTCCGCGGCATCGCTGCGGAACGTTTCTGCGTGCGAAACTCGGGAGCCCACGCGGTCATCGAAGGTGTCGGCGACCACGGCTGCGAATACATGACCGGCGGCCGCGCTGTGATTCTCGGCCGGACCGGCAGGAACTTTGCTGCCGGGATGTCCGGAGGAATCGCCTATGTGTTCGATCCGGACGGCATGCTGGTACGAAACTGCAACGCGGAGATGGTCGAGCTGGAACCGGTTGTTGACATCGCTGACATTTCCGAACTGAAGGACCTGATCGAAAAGCACCAGCAATACACGGGTTCCGAAGTGGCTCGCAGAATTCTCAGCGAATGGGACACAACCCTGAGCCAATTCGTGAAGGTGATGCCTGTCGACTACAAACGTGCGCTCCGGGAACTGGCCGAAGAAGGAGCGGCGGCAACAACGGCGTGACGGTTTCACTTCGCGCCTGCATGGCAAAACACTTGCCGGCACGATGCTGTCCCCGCGCCGCGGACTCCTGGTCGCGGGAGTCTTTCCGAAGCTGCCGACCGCACATTCCGGCTGCCAGGACGCAGGAACTGAGCACAACGACTGACTGAAGAATCGAAAGACCAGCCCCATGGGAAAGCCAACCGGCTTCAAGGAAATTACTCGACAGGTTCCCACCGAACGTGACCCGCTGCTGCGCATCCTGGACTGGAATGAGTTCCATGAGCACATGAGTGTCGATGCACTGCAGGCTCAGGGAGCCCGCTGTATGGACTGTGGCGTTCCGTTTTGCCATACGGGCGATCTTATGGCGAACATGGCGGCCGGCTGCCCGGTCAATAACCTGATTCCCGAATGGAATGATCTGGTGTATCGCGGGCGCTGGAAAGATGCCCTGCACCGCCTGCACAAGACCAATAACTTTCCGGAGTTCACCGGCCGCGTCTGCCCGGCGCCGTGCGAAGGCTCCTGCTGCCTTGCCGTGATCGAACCGGCAGTCACGATCAAGAACATCGAATGCGCAATTGTTGATTATGGTTTCGAGCAGGGCTGGATCGTTCCGGAACCGCCCGCCGTGCGTACCAAAAAAAAGGTCGCTGTCGTCGGTTCGGGGCCGGCGGGTCTGGCATGTGCCGCTCAGTTGAACAAGGCCGGCCACACCGTCACCGTTTACGAACGTGACGATCGGATCGGCGGACTGCTGATGTACGGCATTCCAAACATGAAGCTCGATAAACGCGAAGTCGTCGAACGCCGCGTCAGCCTGCTTAAGGAAGAAGGCATCACGTTCGTTCCGAACACAGAAATCGGCAGGGACATTCCGGCCGACAGGCTGAAGTCGGAGTTCGATGCCGTGGTCCTCGCCACCGGAGCTACTCGCCCCAGAGACCTGCCGGTTCCCGGTCGAGACCTCAGCGGTATTCACTTTGCCATGGAATTCCTGCGGCCGAATACCCGCAGCCTGCTGGATTCCAATCACGAAGACGGCCACTACATCACGGCCAAAGACAAGCACGTTGTTGTCATCGGCGGGGGCGATACCGGAACCGATTGTCTGGGGACGTCCGTGCGTCATGGCTGCCGGAGCATTGTGAACTTCGAAATTGTCGAACGTCCGCCCATGGAACGCCCGTCCAACAATCCGTGGCCGCAGTGGCCTCGCGTATTTCGAGTCGACTATGGGCACGCCGAAGCGGCCGCAAAGTTCGGCGATGATCCGCGGGAGTTCTGTGCTCAAACGCTGGAATTCATCGATGACGGCAACGGCCATGTGAAAGCCGTGAAAGCCTGCGAAGTCGACTGGCAGCACATCACCGAAGGCGGCCCGCCCTTCGTTCCGATTCCGGGAACAGAAAAGGAATACCCGGCCGATCTGGTGCTGCTGGCGATGGGATTCCTGGGACCGGAAAACGGCCCCGCGCAGCAACTGGGGATTGATATTCGTGAAGGCCGCGGCGGCATGTCGTGGTTCAAGGCTGAACACGAAAAGTACGCCACAAACGTTGAGAATGTCTTTGTGGCGGGTGACTGCCGTCGAGGTCAGAGTCTGGTTGTCTGGGCCATCAACGAAGGCCGCGGCTGCGCGCGTGAAGTCGACCGCTATCTGATGGGCGGCACCGACCTGCCGTGAATCTCGCCCCGTGAGTGAAAATCCCGCCTATCGCTGTGCCGCATCGCGCGGCAGGATTCAGTTCGTCTGCAACACGACAGTGACAGGGCCGGCGCCGAGGTTGACGAATGTGGGTTCCACCGGGTCGAGGTGTTCGGCTGCCGTCGGCGGTGTGTCTTCGGCAAGCACGGTTTCCACAAAGAATCGCAGCAGGTCGCGAATCCGGTTGTCGTCGACCTCTTCGATCAGAGCCTCCGCTCGTTCGCGGGACCGTTCAACCAGGGTTTCCGCTTTG
Source organism: Planctomycetaceae bacterium (assembly GCA_041398785.1). Lineage (NCBI taxonomy): Bacteria > Pseudomonadati > Planctomycetota > Planctomycetia > Planctomycetales > Planctomycetaceae > Planctomycetaceae bacterium. The sequence continues at coordinate 497,676 of JAWKUA010000001.1, forward strand.
GAGAACACGCCGCAGTCCTCAAAGACCCGACGAATGCGCTGCACGCGATCGAATTCCGGTTCGTCGTCAAATTCACCGGACAGGACATCCATCAGCGTGCGCCGCTGTGCCGTGTCCGCTTCCTTCAGGGCCAGTGCCAGCAGGACCGTCGGTCGCAGCGCAAGTGCGTCCTGACCGGCGAGCAGCTTGTTGTCGCTGTCCCCGCGCCCAGTCCTTCAGGTCATTCAACACGGAATCCAACACCGACATGGCGGCAGAAGGTCGAAACAAGACTGTCTTCCGCCAGTTCATGGTTCGCCAGCCGCAATCCGGCGTAAAGTGCTGACCTCAAACGCGGGCGATGTTTTCAAAGCGTAAATTTGCAGTGCATCCAGCGGGGTGATGCTCCAGTCAGGAGATTGCTGCCACGCCATTTCGGCTCCCTGACCGTCGCAGAGCCGGATATGCGCGTGGACATGCTGTTCAGGACATCCGCGGCGATCAGCGGATCGATCTCGCGTGCCGCGTGAATCAGTCGATAACCGAGCCCGATCAGGTAGTCTCCGATGTTGATCGCCTGTCGGTTCCGTGCTGACGATGCAGCGTATCGGTGCCGTATCGGAAGGCATCGCCATCCTGGATGTCGTCGTGGACCAGTGAGGCTTTATGGAACGCTTCGATTGCCATCGCCACGCGGGCGACGGCATCGGGAATATCCGGAGTTGAATCACCGGCCGCCAAAATCCCGGACTGGCCGGCCGCGTGCCATGCTGCCAGAGTAATGAACGGGCGAAATCGCTTGCCGCCGTTCTGCAGCCAGTCGAACGCCACAGACTCCGTGAAGGCCAGAGGTGACGCCGGCCGGCGCAGCTCCCGCGTTCGCAGGCGCGGCAGCAAGCGGTCGAAATCGTCCTCAAACATCCTCGCGGAGGCTCGCATCAGCGGAACGTAGCTGGTTGTTGGCCTTTCGGGCAGCGGTTCGTATTTGTCAAGCACGTCCCAGACCCAGCTTTCGTCCAGCGTCGTGTTCATGCAGTCGCCGGAATGCAGCGGCACGGCGTACGACGGAACTCCCGCAATCAAGACTTTGTCAATTGCCTTTTCCAGAACATTCAGGCAGGCGACTCCCAGGATTCCGTCGATGTATCCGGACACGATGATCTTCAGCACGACCGGCGAGCCCTCGGCCACCAGAACCTTGTAGCCCAACTGCTCGGCACGGACCTTGTAGTCAGCAATGGAACAGGCCCCGCAGCGTTCGCAATCCAAACCGAACTCGGTGTATTCCGCCGGGCAGCCTTCCGCGTGTTTCAGACAGTGCGGCAGCAGCAACATGCGGCGATCGAAGGGGATGGCAAGGAACTGCTGCTTCCAGAAGAAGTTCCCGATCAGCACCATGGCGAATCCAAGGAATTTCTCGGGAAGGTTCATTTGCTGCAGCAGCAACCTTCCGTGTTGTTCAAGCTCGTTCTTGTTGAAAGCCCGCGAACGTTCCAGGTTTTTTGCGTACTCCTCCGCGGCAAGCTTGACCTGTGTCCGCAGTTCCAGCGTTTCGGGGACGGCCTTCAGGTGGCTGGTGCTGCGGCGTGTCCCCTTGCGGCGCACGGGCTTCGGATCGTCGTCGAACGTTGCAGCGGACAGTTTTTCGGCGGGTATGATCGACACAGGTGACTCACTGTGGGACTTGAAATCTTCGCAGGCGGGAAATCTGTACTCGCGAGACGCAACACCGCTGACAGGAAAGAGGATTGAGAATTTCGAGCAATGTTGACGATTTTCCAGTGGCCGTTGCCTTTTAGTAGCTGCGGCGAATCCAGGCCAGCCGTCCGCAAAGACGGCAGAGTTTCAGGCAGTGCGGCAGAACCAGACCTTTGCGTCAGGCTGACGATTTCGAAATCAGCAGGCGAACGGTCCGGAATCTGGTCAATGCCGACTTGTTTGGTTCGACGACTTCAACGGGCAATCAGCTTCTGAACCGCCGTGCTCCTGAAGCCATCGTTTCAGGGCGGCGACCGTAAATATGATCGGGTAGAGCTTCTCAAAATACCAGAGTTTGGCGAAATAGAAACCGATCGGTGCGGGCCGGCCTGCAGTTCCGTCGGCGATTCGGTTCACCAGCCACTCGACACCTGGTCTCACGGTGTCCCCGGTTCCGTCGATTCCCGTCAGAACTTCCACGGCGAGGGCTGTTTCTTCAGTTGAACTTTGCAGTCCTCGTCTGCCGGACCAGCCACCGTCGTCGTTCTGATTTTCCACCAGCCAGGCAACGGCCTTGCGGGCGGTCGGGGACTGTTCCCGGCCGATGTCCTTCAGGGCCAGCAGCACTTTCGCCGTTCCGTAAAGCGGGTTTTCATCCCGAACGTTGTGCTGGTTCCCGAACCACAGCGGAAGCCAGCTTCCGTTGGCTGCCTGCTGCTGTTCAAGGAATCTCAGTCCGCGATCAATCGCCAGACCAGCGTCGCGATTCATGGCGGAAGGAATATCCGGAACGCGCGACTGCCACGCATGCAGGGCGCGAATCGCGTGCGCCGTCAGATCACACGAACTGCGGTCAAACGGCAGAGTTCCCCAGCCGGGACAAAACGTTGGCCAGCCGCCGTTGCGATTCTGCAGTCGTAGCAGCCATCCGACGGAACTCTCCAACGCGGCCAACTCTCTGTCTGTGAACTGTTCCGATGGATCCCGAAGATTCATCAGGGCCAGCATCGCTGAGGGAGTGTCATCACCGTCGGGAACTCCACCGGGCAGATCCGTCCACGACCACCCCCCCGCCGGAGAATTCGTGTAGGGATGAATGGTTTGATATTGCTGATTGAGCAGCCAGCGGCGGATGATCCCGCGTTCCGTTGCGTTCAGGTCCGAACCGTCAAGGCCCGTTGCGTCGACGTCCGTTGTCGAAGGTTCCGGCGTCAGTCCGCCGCGCAGTAACGGATTTCCGGACATAGCGTTGACACTGAGCGTGGTGACCCATGTCGCGAGATTGGTGTCAATCGGCCAGCTTCCGTCGGCCCGCACCGACGACTCGATGAAACTCAGGCATTTGACCGTGACAGGATGATCCAGTCGGCCACATCCCAGCAGGCTCATGCACACAAAACTGGTCAGCGGAGTTGCCTCCAGAAATCCGCCGTTGGAGGGCTGGATCGATTCCAGCACTTTCAGAGTTCTGTTGATGGACAGAGTCCGGATCAGCCACGTCAGGGGATTTCGGTGGCGGCGTTTCCGGAAAATCACGTGACCGATCGCGATCAGCGCCGGCAGCGCGTAGCTGACAACCGGCATTCTGACCGCGGCATACCAGCGAGCCGGAACGCACGCCAGTTCAAACGGAAGAGGAATCACGTGCTGCCAGTCGACAGTTCCCGCCAGAGCGCAATGTGTCAGAATCGGTACCGAAAACGTTCTGTCACGGCCATACCGTTTCAGGACCGCTTCCGCACCGCCCTGTTGCTGGACGTAGCTCTGTGAGCGGCTGACAGTTTCCGGGAAAGCTGCCGTCGCGCCGGCCGCATGGAAGACGGCATTCGCCAGCATCGTTGTGGAGATATTGCTGAGGCTCAAAACTGTATCGCCCCATCCGCCGTCCGAATTTTGGTGTTCCGCCAGCCACGCCAGACCGCCGTCAACAAGCTGCCGATAACGGACTGCGGCCTCGTCGCCGGGTCGCGTTTTCGCTGCGAGGTGAAGTGCCATCACAGCGGTCGCGGTCGACAAAGCGGATGTCGACAACTCTCCGGTCCACCACCCGTCAGAATTGCGCTGCGACAGAAGCAGCTCAACCGCTGATTGGCACGCGGTTTCAACGTCGCTGTCGCCCAACTTTTGCTCCGGCACAAGCAAGATTGCGAATCCTCGAAATGCTGCTGCCGTCGGCAGGCATGGAGCCAGCCGAGACACCTTCCCAGGCACCGGCCAGCGCCCGGCAGCGGGACCATTGTAGACGCCGCCTGCTGCGTGTCCGCCGCGACTGCGTGAATTTCTCGGGCCGGCAATCCATCGTGTGCGGCTACCGCTTTATCCGGTCGATCTCGGCTGGTTCGTTGATTCAACGGGTCCGGTTCGAGTAAAGTCTTTGGAATCTGCTGAAACTTCCCGCCCCAACTCTGAACAAGGTGTCATCATGCCGGACGTCAGTGCAGCCAATCGACGTGAATTCCTGACTCAGGCGACCACCGCCGCTGTTGCCGTCGGACTTTCCTCCCAGCTTTCCGCCGGATTTTATGCCGCCGGAAGTGATTCTCTGAAAGTCGGACTTGTTGGTTGTGGCGGTCGCGGCACAGGAGCTGCGTCGCAGGCATTGAATGCCGATTCCGGCGCGGAACTGGTTGCCATGGCGGATGCGTTCGACGACCAGCTTCAGCGGTCGCGAGCCGGGTTGCAGCGACAATTCAACAAGGACGGACAGCCGCCGCGCGTGAATGTTACCGATGACAACTGCTTCACTGGCTTCGACGCATTTCGGCGGGCAATCGACAAGAGTGATGTTGTCCTGCTGGCGTCAACACCGCACTTCAGGCCGCGGCATCTGAAAGCCGCCGTAGAAGCCGGAAAGCACGTATTCTGTGAAAAACCCGTCGCCGTTGACGCTCCCGGTCTCCGGTCCGTTATGGAGTCCGTTGAGCTTGCCAGAAAGAACAAGACATCGCTGGTCAGCGGACTTTGCTGGCGCTACGACTACGGCAAACGAGCGACCTTTGAACAGATCCACGGAGGTCTGATCGGCGACATCGTCTCCATGCAATGCAGCTACAACTCCACCGGCGTCTGGGATCCGCGCCGGACTCGTGATGAATGCAGCAGCGAAATGGAGTACCAACTTCGCAACTGGTACTACTACACATGGCTGTCCGGAGACTTCAATGTCGAACAGCACATTCACAGCCTTGACAAGATGCTGTGGGCCATGAAGGACGTTCCTCCGACACGTATCAGCGGAAGCGGCGGACGTCAGGTCAGAACGGATCCGCAATACGGCAACATCTACGATCACTTCAATGTCGTCTATGAATGGCAGGAATCCGTTGATACCGGTGCCGGAAAGACGGAATTGCGACCAGGCGTCAAGGCATTTGCCCGCTGTCGGCACTGGCCCAACTGTACCGTCGAGGTCGAAGACTTCATCGAGGGCACAAAGGGCCGAATCGATGTGATGAAGCACACCGCCTACGACCTTGAGGGCAATGAAATCTGGAAGTACGAAGGGCCGGAACCGTCGATGTATCAGGTTGAACACGACGAACTGTTCGCCAGCATTCGCGGGGGTAACCCGATCAACAACGGCGACTATATGTGCAAGAGCACAATGCTGGCCATCGCCGGACGAATGTCGGCCTACACCGGACAGTACCTGACATGGGATCAAGTCATGAATTCCACAGAGAACCTCAGTCCCGAGGAATACGCCTGGGGCGACATTCCCGTCCCGGAAGTTGCGATCCCGGGCAAGACAAAGTTTGTCTGAAATCGCTGGGGAATGCCGGTGGCAACCGCTTCCTGAATCTCCTCACAACCTCCTTCAAACTGACCGGCGATATCGGCCCGCGGAAGGCAAACTCCTGACGCCTCCACCGCATGCGTGCGCTACGATCGCAGCGAGTCATTGCTATCGGAATGAGCGTGTCGAATGCACGCTGTCAGGCACGGTCCATAGTGCAGCACCCACGTGCCGATGTTGCGATTTGCAACACGTTATTCGTTTGGTGGTCAAGGTTGAGACGGTCGCGCGGTACGCTGCGCGCTGATATTTTTTCGCAGGCTGCTTTTTTTTGGATTTTTATCGCATTGGTGCAGGTTCGCTGCGAAAACGACGTTTGGCTCATCTCTTTTTCGCTGACACGGAGCTGACCAAGAGCTTCGATCTTTCAGTGGCACGCGGATTGCAACAAAAGATGAGCACCTCCCGAATGACCACCATGCCCCGCCCCTCGTACTCGCCCACTGATTCCGGTTACCGATGTCTGTGTTCGGAAAACTATTCCGATGTACGTTCTGCCGTAACCAGCGGCTGGAGCCGGTTCGTTTTTTACTCCTGGGGATACCTGAAGCTGGTGATCGGCCTGCGTCCATACGAGTGTCCTCATTGCTTCACTGTGTACTATCGACCGATCGGGCTGATTAGGATGCTGCTGTGCCCGTATGACTCGCTGACCGGAAAACGGAAGGGTCGGCGTCGCGGCAAGGGTGATTCGGACAGTTGAAGTCTGCCGCTTTCGCGAGAAACGAATTGGCCGAAATGATGGGATTCGCCGGGTTGAAGATCTGCGACCGAACGTGATACTTCAGTCGTCGTTTGGCCGCGAATGCTGTCGCCAATGCCACGACGTTTTCCTGTACCGCGTCCTGAAGTCCCTTGCATGTCCGAATTGCAGATCGTTCCGTTTCCTCATCCGGCGCTGCGCTGGAAGTCCCGCGAGGTTGTGCGTATTGACTCGCAGCTTAAATGCTGGGTTGAACGAATGTTCGACCTGATGTACGAGGCAAAGGGAATCGGTCTGGCCGCAAATCAGGTCGCACTGCCCTTTCGGCTGTTCGTCATCAATCCCAGCGCGGATCCGGAGTTGAAGGACGAGGAAATGGTCTTTCTGAACCCGGAGATCGTGCGCCGCAACGGCAGCGAAGAATCGGAAGAGGGTTGTCTGAGTCTGCCGGAGATCTATGGTCCTGTCACTCGCGCTGAACGAATCCTGGTGGACGCCTTTGATCTCCGAGGGCAGTCATTTCAGGTTGAGCTCGCGGGACTGCCTGCGCGCGTCGTGCAGCACGAAAACGACCATCTGGACGGCGTAATGTTTACAGACCGCGTGGCGCCCGAAGTGTTGCAGAACCTGCAGCCGCTCGTGGATGATCTCGTCGCGCAGTTTCGACAGCAGCAGGCATCGGGCGAGATTGCTGGCGATGAGGAATTGACGAAAGCGCTGAAGAAGCTGCAGGATGATCGGACGGCATGAGTTCGCGTTGCGGCGCTCCGGAATGCGGTTCGAGTCCATACTGATCGCGGACACTGCCGAAGCTGGCCGGCGGCGCGTCGCTGAAGTACACGTAGTTGCGGATCAGCCATGCCAGCCGCAAATCGTTGTAGTATCCCGGCCAGAGGTGTGTGTACCCGATGTTGCCGGCGACGTCGTAGTCAATCACCTTTCCGGACCATGCCTGCAGGCGACCTCGGTCTCGGTTGCTGAGTCCTCTCGCTCCAAGGGCGTACGACGAAAACAGACAGCGCATCGGATAGACATGCAACGCCGGATCGCGGGGATTGTGGAGATTCAGCAGGCATTCTGTACTGCACAGGGCCAGTCCGTACCGCTGCCCCGGATTCAGCCAGTGGTGGTCGATCGCCGATGCGGCAAACACAGTACGAATTCTACGACCTGTCGCGCGGGACCACGGATGCACGAGTTCCTGAACCTGCCCGCCTGCCATCAGGTGCAGTGCTGACGCAATCACGCGTGTTCCGTGGCTGTGTCCGATCAGGCAGATCGGACATTCCTGCGGGATGTAACGAATCAGGTCGGCAACGTAATAGCCATTGCGTCCCGCCTGCCGCCCCAGAAGATTCACATCGACGGGCACCAGGGCGGACGCCAGCGGTCTGTCGCTCGGCCAGGTCAGGTAAATCATCTGCATATCCTGCCCGCCGGATGCGCTGCGCAGCCAGTTCCAGGTACAGCGAGACTCCTGACAGATGTCCTCCCAGCCGACAAAGCTGCCATGGACCATGATGCAGACCGGAATCCCCGGACGAAGGCTTTGGCAAAGTCCCGCAAAACTGGCAGACCGAAATCCGCCGCATTCGGAATACTGAGTCACGGCAGGATTGAACCGCGGAAGTCCTTCCACAGAACGCTGCGGAGACCTGTGAGTGCTGACGATCCAGTAACCCCGACATTCGACACCAGGCGAATCGGGAAACGGCCTCTCAACGACGGTTGCGGGCGACCCGGCCGGGATCTCAATCGGCGGAAGTTCGCTTCCCGGGTGCTGCGGAACCGGCGCGGGGACATAGTCCGGGACGATGACGTCCGGGGCGAAATATTCCTGCCCGACGACTGTGCTGGTGATGATCCCGCCCGGAAAGCCGCAGCAAAGGATCAGCAGACAGATTCGCAGAAGGCTTCCGGCTCGTCGCAGGACGCTGAAATTCCAAGCGGACGAAACAATTGGCATAACCAGCCCCGTGATACACGATGTTGGTTCCGTCCCTGGCAATCATAGCGGCGATCAAGCGCGTGCGGCTCCGACAGGCACATGGCGCAGGAAAATGGACAATGTTTCACTCTCATCGGTCGACACACGCTGCGGAACTGGCAAATTCTGCCGAACGTCGGAGCATGACGCTGATGCAGGGTGTGCGGGTTTTTTGCCGCTGAGGAACTGGGACGTCAGATCGCCCCCCGGAGCGCTATTCCGAATCTTTCGACCGGGTTCCAAAAACGAGTTCGAGTTCCTGCGATTCCCGCAGGCGTCTCGACCGCAGAGTGATGGTATCCCTGACCAGCCGCTTTGCTCCCGGCACTTCAATGACAAGCTGGACCTTGCCGCCGGAGACGGAAACTCGCTGGCTTTCGCCGGTAATCCGCTCACGCCCGTCGTCGCCGACGACAGACGACACTGTGTTTCGGTGATAGGGCAGCGATTGCTCGTAGCCGTCGGTACCGCGAACACTTGAGCCTCTCAGATCGCTCAGCCGATATTGCCGAACGTCACTGGGAAGCCGAATCTCAATGATGATCAGATACTTCTCCAGCGCCGCAGGTCTTTCCGGCTCCGTCCACGCGGTAAAGCTTCCCTTTGTGACCGCCAGGCCTGACTCCGGTACCTGAAAGAACAGACCGTTGCCGGCATCCGATTCGTTTCCTGCGAACGAAACCAGTGCGTCGGTCGAGACGGTATCGACGAGGCCGTTTTCAACAGCCTTCAGGTGGCTGGCGACCTGTTGAACATTGGACTCCTGCTGTTCCATCCCCGTGGACAGGTCAGGAACCACTTCAAATCTTGGCGCCTCGCCGTCAATCGTCACGTCGTCCAGGCTGGCCCGAATTGGCACCGATGCATCAAAGTGATCTCTCAGGAGGTCCGCGCTCAGCAGCCAGAAAACGGATGCCACCGCGGCATACGCGACGCAATGCATCAGCAAAGACAGGTACCAGCCCGCCGCCGTCAGACTGGTCATTGCAGCGCGGACCGGGCCGATTCGGGCGGGAGGCACGTGTTGATTCGAATCAGAACCAGCCGGGGAACCGACATCCGCCAGACTTACAGCACCGCGCAGATCGGCAGGTTCTGCCGGTTCACATGCGTCGAGTTGGAGATTTGCCAGCGACATTTACGCAGTGTCTATCCAATTCCGGTTTCTGAGCTGAGTCCATCGCTTCGTAGACGGTGTCTGAGATTTCCGGTGACGAGTCGCGCGGGTCGGCGAAACGGACCAACCCGCCAAACAGGGAAGGTCCGTGGTTCTGCGAAAAAATCCGTTCCAGGCCGGATTTCCGGAGCGAATCAGCGGGAAAACTGTGATCTGTCGATCGCTGAAGATCTCGTGGTATTGATGAATTCGAAGTTGAAGACCATTCTACGGCTTTATCGGTCGGCAGTCTCTGTTCATCCCGGCAGGCTGGCAGGATACGTCGAATTTGGTGGACGCTGCCTCGCCCGCGTTGCGGAAACTGTCGTCAAACTGCGTCGGGACAGTCTGGACGGGCGACAATGCTGCGACTGAAACACAGCCTCCCAGTTTAGCCAGGCAGGACAATCGGGGCTGTTTTGATGATCGTCTGCCTGGTTCCCGGCTGGTCCACAAATCGTTCAGATCGAGTGGTCGATCTACTGACGGCGGACTGAAGTGCGATATCATGCGCTGCTTTCGCAAGAAACCTCACGCGGATTCATCGTGTCAGGACCAACGTGGCTGATTCACGGACGAAGATTTTTCTGGAAAAGCGTGACCCCTGGGGGCACGGCGTTGCGCTGTGGATTATCGCCGCGGTTGCGCTTCTGTTGCCGCTGACGATCTGGAGCCTGGGGCACATACGTCTGCACAACGATGTCGCAGGCTGGCTGCCGAAGAACGATCCGCAATCCAGAATTCTGTCGTGGTACCAGCGGCAGTTCCCGTCGGAAGATCGGATTCTTGTGTCCTGGGATACGGCGTCGCTGACCGACCCGCGTCTGCAGAAGTTTGCTGAGGAACTTGCAGGCCGCACGCTTCCTTCAGGCCGGACTGAAGGCGGTTCGCCGCTGATCGAAGATGTCGTCCTGCCCCAGGACTTGATTTCCCGGATGCTTGACCGGGACGTTGCGGCAGAAACGGCCGTTCGACGAATTGAAGGCGTTCTTACAGGCCTGGGACCTCTGCAGATACGCCTCACGGACGCAGGCCGCATGCGCGGCGAGTATATGCAGACGGAGATCCTGCACCTGGCGCGCGAGGAATTCGGGCTGGAGGCGTCATTCGTCAGCCGCACGATGCCGCTGCCTTCGTCCGCCGGGCTGGAACTGGAAGATTCGAAAGCCTGGAAGCTGCACGACTCACTGACGGAATACGTACAGTCGCAGCCACTGCACGATCTGCAGTTAACGTGGCCGCAAATACACTCTCAGCCGGAAACCCTGACGGCGTTCCGTAAGGCACTGCTGCAGCTTTCCGCTCCTGCTTCGGGCACGCAAACGTCCGGCAAGACCTGCGTCGAAGATGCGTTTTTCGTCTCCGGGTCGATGGCGGCGGTGGCCGTTGTCCTGTCGGAATCCGGCGGAGCTGACCGGGATGCCGCGATCAATGCCATTCGTTCTGCTGCAGTTGCGGCCGGTGTCGACGACGCGGAGCTGCACCTTGGCGGTCAGCCCGTGGCAAGCGTCGCACTGAACCAGGCCGTCAGGCGCGCGGGGTGGAATCCGGCCTTTTCCATCTGGAACGTCCCTCAGCGTTCCCCCATGCTGCTTTCAGCAATCGTTGTGATCGTGACGTCGTTCCTGATGCTGCGCAGCGTTCGATTGGCAATTCTGGTTCAGGTTGTTGCACTAATTGCTGTGGCCGTTTCGGTATCACTTGTCCCCCTGACGGGCGGCACCCTGAATATGGTGCTGGTCGTGATGCCCACGCTGCTGGCCGTCCTTACGACTTCGGCGGCGATTCATCTGGCCAACTACTGGAAGCACTCGGCGGTCGCGGATCCGTCGCGATCCGTGTTCCGAGCCGCAAAGACTGCCTGGTTGCCATGCGCGCTTGCCAGCGCGACAACTGCAATTGGACTGGCATCGCTGCTCGCCAGCAACCTGGTTCCGGTTCGCGATTTCGGAATCTATTCCGCGGCGGGCTGCGTCATTTCATTCCTGCTGGTGCTGTATTTTCTTCCGGCACTCATGCTTTACTGGCCCAAGGCACCGCCGCCGGAATCCGAATTGCGGACCGGGCACTGGAATATTCTGGGGCACTGGATTGTCCGACATCGCCACGCGGTTGCCATCTGGTGTGTCGTGTCGACCGTTGCATGCGGCTACGGACTGGTTCACTTTCGGACTGAAACGAAGGTGATCCGATATTTTCCCACGGACTCACGGCTGGTTCAGGACTACGCCTACCTTGAGGACAATCTGTCCGGCGTTGTCTCGATTGACACGATCGTCAGGTTTGATCGTCAGACCCAGGACGAAGTGTCGTTCATTGAGCGTGCTCGCAAGGTGATGGAAATTCAGCAGGACATTCGTCAACACGCGGAAGTCAGCGGCGTTCTTTCACTGGCGTCGTTCCTTGATTTGCGACAGCCGGATGTCGAAAATATGTCGGCGCTGCAGCGAATGAAGCTGAACAAATCGCAAAACGAAATGGGTCGACGGATTCACGAACGGGTGGCCGCCGGCGGTGCCGAAGCGGAAGGAATCTCTTCCTTCATCGCCATTCCCCGCGAAGCAACCGACCTGACGGTACCGGGAGACCACGGGCTGAATGCAGCCGGCGATGAACTCTGGCGAATCACCGCGCAAACGGCCATCATGTCGGATGCCAACTATTCTCAGTTGACCGCCGACATGGACCGCATTGCCAGTCGGCACCTGTCGCTGGTCGGAAGCCCGGGCACCGGTCATGTCGTGACCGGACTGATTCCCGTGTTTCTCAGGACTCAACAGGCCGTTCTGGAAAGTCTGATCCGCAGTTTCGGGATGGCGTTCGTGCTGATTGCCGTCGTGATGATGGTCGTGCTGAAGAGTCCCCGTGCGGGCGTCGTCACCATGCTGCCGAACCTGATGCCTGTGGTGATGGTGTTCGGCCTGCTCTCGTGGGCCGGACTGCGAGTGGATATGGGCACAATGATCACTGCGTCTGTGGCGCTGGGTATCGCGGTTGACGGAACACTGCATCTGCTGACATGGTTTCAGGAACTTGTCAAGCGCGGACGTTCCGTCCCGGACGCTGTCGCTGAAGCTCTGGAAAACTGCGGACCGGCGATGTGGCAAACCAGCGCGGCGATCGGGCTGGGGATGCTGACACTGCTGGGGGCGGAGTTGCTGCTCATCAGCCGGTTTGGCTGGATGCTGGCTGCTCTGATTTTCGCAGCGCTGGCGGCGGACGTCATCTTTCTGCCGGCACTGCTGGCCGGACCGCTGGGATACATTATTCAGAAAAGCGTGACCGCCACACCCGAACCTGCAGAAGCGCCGGCGGCGGGAAATGATGCGACGCTGACAGCCGAGGTCGATGATTCCGTCGAAGGGATCTGTATTTCCGGCACGCAGAGCCAACGGTCTCCGCGAGGCGCGGGGTCGCGACCGGACCTTCGCCCGCATCTGGACGAAATCAGTTCGGTGCGCGGCGGTCGATCGCTGGACCGTACCGCGACTCCGGGAATTGACGACTGATGGCCGACTATGTGGAACCTCTGGGGAAGCGGATTCTGATCCGCAAAGACGAAGCTCGACAGGAAACTCGCGGCGGCATCGTTCTTCCTGATACGTCAGAGATTCCCACGATCACCGGGCGTGTCGTTGAAATCAGCGTCCAGATTGACCGGGACGAAGACTTCCCGATTCGCAAGTACGACCGCGTTCTGTTCCATCCGAAGAACGCCATCCCGGTGGATTTTGAGCCGGACAATCTGCTTTATGTCGTACCCGTGGAAGACGTCGTTGCCGTCTTTCGTCGCGCCGAGAAACGTGATTCGCAACAGCGAGCAGACGAATCGCGCGAGGATAACGGGACCGCAGGTACAGCCGACGACTAGCCGGCAGCCGTCTGCTAAAGTGCGGTTGACGTCGCTTTCGGCCGTCCTGCCACCAGTGCTCCCGGAGCCTTCATGATTCGTCGCTTTCTCCGGAATTATCTGCCAAGACATCGCAATCGCGCGAATCAGTGTCTTCATGCCATCGGTGTTCCTTTGACATTCATTGGCACACCGGTCTGTCTTGCTGCGGGAAAGCCCTGGTACGCCGCGATCGGTTGTTTCGTTGGTGGCTATGTTTTGCAGTGTGCCGGTCATGCGATTGAAGGCAATGATGCCGGTGAGGTTGTCTTTCTGAAGAAGCTGCTCGGTTTGCCCTATGCCGAGTATGGTCCGGGGGCCAATCCTTCAAGCCTCTCGAAAGGCGACGACGATACGAGTGCTGACTCCGCGCAGTGAAACGCGCGCAGCTTAGTTGAGTTCCTCAGGACTGTCGCGTATCTGATGGTGCAGAGACGCGACGTCGGGCCGGCACTCAACCGTCATTCCGCCGGGTCGGCTGCATTGAGGCCGCCGATATCACGCCGAATTGACGAACTTATCATCGCACCGACACATTGCGGCAGGGACGTCACATGCGGCAGCCAACTTCAGATCAGTCTCCGGTCGCTGACAGCAACCTGTGCCGCCGCACAGAACGGCTGCTGTCGGCCTGCTTCGGCAGTCTTCATCGCGGCTGCCGCGCCTTCATCGCGAAATGGCTGTCGGGCGTTCCGCAGATTGCACTGGCATCGATGTTGGTGCTCAGCGGCTGTTCCACCACGGAAAAGACTCCGCTGAATGACCTGCAGTGGCACGACGACATCAAGGGAATCTCGTACCACCGAAACCGCTCTTCCGCGATTGAATACGCCTGTCTTGACAATGAGACCGCGGAGTCCGTTCGCGTCAGCGAAGAACCCAGGAACCTTCAAAGACGAGCCGAAGACCGTCCTCGCGAAATCACGCTGAATGAAGCCATCCGAATCGCGCTGTCGCACAACGAAGTGGTCGAATCCAGTGCTCTGGGAGGCGTCGGCGCCAAGGCAGTCCTGACCAACCCCACAGGCATTGCTTCTGTCTATGACCCGGGATTCAGGAATCCGGAGTTTTGTTCGGTCGCCGGGGTCTGGAAGCCGCGCTTCAGATTTCGACGCCACGTTCAATACGTCGATGACGTGGGGACGATCGGATGCTGTTTCGAATCCGTCGTTCACCGGAAATCCGACCAGCAGTGAAACAGCCGCGTTTCAGACCGGTGTCGCCAAGCAGTTCGCCAACGGTGGTTCGCTGAGTGTTTCGCACAACTGGAACTATCTGGGGACGAATTCTCCCGGAACACTGCTGGGATCGGCGTATACGGGAACGCTTGGCGTCGACTATCGCCTGCCGCTGCTGCAGGGCAGTGGCGTGGACTACACGCGAATCGCCGGTCCTGCCAGGCCCGGCTTCGGCGGCATCACCGGGGTCAGCCAGGGTGTTGTGATCGCAAGGATCAATCAGGACATCACTGTCGCCGACTTCGAAATCGCAGTCCGCAACGGTATCCGGGACATCGAAAACGCGTACTGGGATCTGTACCTGGCCTATCGTTCCTACGACACGGCCACCGTTGCTCACCAAAGCGCCTACCAGACCTGGCGGGAATCGCAGGACCGGCTGGAAGTCGGCGTGCTGAAGCCCGCTGACGAACTGCAGGCTCGCGACCGTCTGTACGAAACCAAGGCCGGCGTCGAAACTTCGCTTAATCAGCTTTACCAGGCGGAAGCCGAACTGCGGCGGCTGGTCGGTATGCCGATGAACGACGGCATGGTTCTGGTACCGGTGGACGAACCTTCGATCGCGGAACTCGTTCCCGACTGGCGCATGTCGCTGACCGAGGCACTGACGTACCGCACGGAATTGCGCCGGCAGAAATGGAACATCAAGTCGCTGCAGCTCCAGCTTCAGGCAGCGCGAAGCCTGGTGCGACCTCAGTTTGATATGCTCGCCGGGTACGACATGAACGCGTACGGCGATCGTCTGCTGGGGAACACGGGAGCCGTCTCCGCGACGGGCAGTCCGATTCGCAGCGGCTACGACTCGCTGATTAACCAGGGTCTGGGTACCTGGTATATGGGCTTTCAGTTCCAGATTCCGCTGGGATACCGCTTCACGCGAGCCCAGGTGCGCAGCTATGAACTGCAGGTCGCGAAGGCCACCGCTGTGCTGGCGTCGCAGGAACGAAACATCGCTCACGATGTCGCAACCTCCATTCAGGACGTCACGGCATCCTACACGGCGGCTCAATCCAACCTGAACCGGCTTAAGGCAGCCTCACGGCGCGTCGAATTGCTCGAAACCGAACGCGAAGTCGGTACATCAACGCTGGACCTGGTGCTTCGGGCACAGGCCAGTGTCGCCGCTGCGGAGAGTTCTTACTACCAGCAGCTTGTGAACTACAACAAAGCGATCGTCAGCCTGAATCTGGCGAAGGGGACTCTGCTGGAGCAAAACGGCATCTACCTGTCAGAAGGCCAGTGGGATGCGGAAGCGTACTGCGACGCACAGATGCGAGCTGCTGAACGGACACACGCCAAGCCGAATCCGCACCTGCAGACACATCCGCCGGAATTTGTGTCACCCGGTCCCGCAGGTACCATCGAACTGCGGCCGTCAACGGCACCGATGAGCTACGAATCCGCGCCGCCGGAAAGTCAGACGCCGGTCGACGCCACTGACGACGCAGGCGATGACAACAACAGTGACTCCCGTGTAAAAGACAAACCAGACGAAATGGCCGACGACGTGACATTGCCGTCACCGGACGCTTCATCGGAATCAGACTACGAATAGTCGGTGTCCGACATCCTCGCCGGATGACGCATGATCAGGTCGGTGTGCAGACACGGAGCACAGCATCGACACGGCGACATAGCACGGCACCGCTTTGAAGGTTTGCGGTGCTCTTCGTGACGAAGCATTCACAACGCGTTCAAGGAACGGAAATCGAACGGTTCACACGCCGTACAACGGTCGAAAGCGTTCATTCAGGTGGGTGACGAGTGGCTGGTCCGACAACGGTTCTCCCGTAACCACCTGCACGAGGCGATTTGCAGAAAACCGCTGGCCCTGGCGATGAATATGAACGCGCAGCCATTCCAGCAGCGGTGTGAATTCACCGCGGGCGAACAGATCCGCCAGCCCTCCCAACTGCTGATCGGCCGTCTGAAAGAACTGAGCGGCGTACATGTTGCCGAGAGCGTAGGTCGGAAAATATCCGAACAGCCCGGCACTCCAGTGGACATCCTGCAGGCAGCCGTCAGTATCGGAAGCCGGAGTAATGCCGAAATCCCGGGTGAATCGTTCGCTCCAGGCGTCCGGCACGTCTTCGGACTGCAGGCTTCCTGAAATCAGGTCACGCTCGAGATCGAACCGCAACTTGATGTGCAGGTTGTAAGTGACCTCGTCCGCTTCGACTCGAATGAACGACGGGCTGACGGCGTTGATCGCGAAGTGAAAGTCATCCAGCGACGTTTCCCCAAGCGCTTCCGGGAACTGCTTTCTTGCGACGGGCAGCAGATGTTCCCAGAAGGAGCGACTGCGGCCCACGAGGTTCTCCCACAGCCGTGACTGCGATTCATGAATGCCCAGCGATACGGCACTGCCCAGCGGTGTTCCGAACGCCGATTCCGGCAAACCCTGTTCGTAGAGGCCGTGGCCGGTTTCGTGCAGCGTTCCAAAGAATGCTGACGAGAAAAAGCGTTCGTCGTAGCGAGTTGTCAGGCGCACGTCGCCGGGGCCCAATCCCGTACAGAAGGGATGTGTCGTGACGTCCAGCCGCCCCCTGTCGAAGCAGAACCCCATCGCCTGAGCTGTTTGCTGCCCGAATTCTTTTTGCGCTGCGACGGGGTAGTTTCGTTCGAGGATTTCCGTGGGCGGTTTCCGTTCGGAACCGCGGATGGCGTCCAGCAGCGGGACAAGTTCCTTCCGCAACCCTGAAAACACGTGAGCAATTTCAGAGCTGCGGGCTTCGGGTTCATACTCGTCCAGCAGCGCGTCGTACGGTTCTCCGTTTTCGGGAAACCCGACCGCGGCCGCTTCTTCGCGTTTCAGATTGATGATCTGCCGAAGCCACGGCGCGAACGACGCGAAATCGTTGTCCCGGCGGGCGTGTGCCCAGTGCTGCTGAGCAAGCGCTGTGACTCGCGAGATTTCCTCCACCAGTCGCTGCGGCAGCTTTCGGGATCGGTCGTAAGTGCGGCGAATCTCTCGGATGTTGCAGGCGCTGTCGCTGTCTGCGGCGTCCGTCAGTTCGCTGTCGTGCAGTGCATCCAGCAGCTCACCAATTCGGGGGTTCGTGGCCCATTCGTGAGTCATGCCGGCCAGCAGGCTGAGCTGATTGGCGCGGTGTTCGTTGCCGCCCTCAGGCATGTAGGTTTCGCGATCCCAGCCCAGCACGGCTCCACAGGACCCCAGCAGCGACGTTCTGCGAACCAGGGCAATCAGTTCATCGTAGGCACAAACGGGATCAGACATGTCACTCCGTGATCGTGTCTCGCACAGTTTTTCCGCTGGGAATCATTGGCAGGACGTGTTCCTGATAGCTGCAGATTACGTCCAGAAGATACGGACCCCTGTGGTTCAGCATCTCCTGAAGCGCGGCTGGAAACTCCGCCTTGCTGCGGACATGTCGCCCGGCGACGCCATAGCCTTCGGCGATCCGGACGAAATCCGGGTACGTCACGGCAGGCATGGTGCCGTCTCCTTCGCCAAGTGCCTCGGGGTGCTCCACCGGGCCGAGATACGTATGTGCGCGGCGACCCTGCATGAACCGATCTTCCCATTGTGTCACCATGCCCAGATGCTGATTGTTCAGCAGCATGATCTTCACGGGCAGGTTTTCACAGAACAGTGTTCCCAGTTCCTGAATGTTCATCTGAAACGATCCGTCGCCGTCGATGTCAATGACCAGCCGATCCGGAAATGCGGCCTGAACACCCATCGCGGCCGGAAGTCCGAATCCCATGGTTCCAAGCCCGGAACTGCTGAGGAACCGTCGCGGGTTGTCGAACTTATAGAACTGAGCCGTCCACATCTGATGCTGACCGACTCCCACGGCGATGAACGGATCCCGGTCTTTCGTCTGTCGGTACAGTTCCTCGATTGCGTACTGCTGCTGAATCCGGTCACCCGCGTCCGAATACGACAGCGGATGCTTTTTCTTCCAGCCGGCAATTCGCTGCTGCCACGTGGTGATCTCCGGAATGTCTTCATCGGTGAGCGCAGCGTTCAGGGAGAGCAGCGCCTCCTTCAGATCCGCAACAATGGGAATATGTGCTTCCTTGTTCTTGTGGATCTCAGAAGGATCGACGTCGATGTGAACAATCTTGCCGTGCCGGGCGAATTCCTCCAGTTGACCGGTCACGCGATCGTCAAATCGAACGCCAAACGCCAGCAGCAGGTCGGATTCGTCTACCGCAAGGTTGGCGTACACGGTGCCGTGCATTCCCAGCATGTGCAGCGACTGTTCATGAGTCCCCGGAAACGCGCCGAGTCCCATGACGGTCATCGCCACCGGGATTCCCGTGCGAATCGCAAATTTCCGCAACTCGTCAGACGCGTCGCTGAGAATGCAGCCGCCTCCGACGTACAACACCGGCCGCTTCGAACGACGGATCGCCGCGACAACCTGCTTGATCTGTTCGGGAGCTGCCCGTCGCGTATCCGGCCGATACCCCGGCAGCCGAAACGGCGGATCGAAGTCGACCTCACTGCGAGGCAGGCAATCGACCTGGACGTCCTTCGGAAAATCGATCAGCACCGGCCCCGGACGTCCCGTTGTAGCGATGTGAAAGGCTTCCTTCACAATCCGCGCGACGTCGCGAACGCTGGTAATCATGTAATGGTGCTTCGTGATTGCCCGGCAGACTTCCACCATCGGCGTTTCCTGGAAGGCGTCGGTGCCGATGAATCTCTGAGGTACCTGGCCGGTGATGGCAATCATCGGCACGCTGTCCAGTTTCGCGTCGGCAATGCCGGTGACCAGATTCGTTGCGCCCGGGCCGCTGGTTGCCATGCACACACCCGGCTTGCCGGTCGTGCGGGCCACGCCCTGAGCGGCAAAGCTGCCGCCCTGTTCATGTCGCGGAAGAATCGTGCGAATGTCGTGTCGACGCGCGCGCAGCGCCTGATGCAGCGGCATGCTGGCCCCACCGGGGTAGGCGAACACAAAATCTGCGCCCTGCCGCACCAGCATCTCAATCATGATTTCCGCGCCGTTGATGGTCTCAACGGACTGTTCCTGTTTTATCGTCGCCAATTGAGTCACCTCAGAGTGGGTGTGCCAGGTAGACGGGCGAGTTGCGGTGGAGTCGAATCACCAAACGCCCTGCTGCCGCCCGTCAGAAAAGTGCCGCAAAGTGTAGGAATGGCGGACGCGGTGTTCGACCCCGGAAATCACGGGTTTGCCTGATTCGGACAATTCTCAGCCCGCGAAACGCGCTCACGGCGCTCGAACCATGTTCCGAGTGCTTTCCGAACGCAACCGGTCCGGACTTCGGGTCTGCGGCACGTACGGATCCCGTTACCGCATCTGCGGCTGAGAAAGCCGTTCCTGGAATTCCAGGGCAAAGCCTTCATCGCCGGATAGGCACCGGTTGTTCATCGCCAGGATCTTGCGGATTCGACCCACCGTTTGCTTGGCGGGACTGGTCAGTCGCATGACGAGGTCATCCGGCTCAAACTGTTCAAGTTCCCGCATCGTATGGATTCCCAGGAACAGAAACGATTCGCGGGCCGGCAGATCGTTTTGGAAGACTACATCCAGCGGCGCATCGATGGGAATTCGCGACCGGCCGAGCTTCCGTCCCGCTTTCTTGGGACGGATGCCGGTCGTGGTGGTGGCTCGACGCACGCCCTTCTTCTTCACCGTCTTCTTGGCCGGCTTTTTTGCGACCTTTTTCACAGTGGCTTTTGGTTTTGCCGGGGACTTTGCTTTTGTTGCTGACTTTGCAGCCGCGACCGGGCGGGCGTGCTGCTTCTTCCTGGCAGGCCTGGATTTGGCGGCGGACTTCTTGGCGGCGGCGGGTTTTCGGACGTTTTTCTTGACCGTCTTGGGAGCCGAAGTCGCCTTTGAGGCGTTTCCGGCAGCTCGCTTCGTCGTGCTTTTTGAAGTCTTCTTCTTCGCCATATCGCAGACCCTGAAGTGATCTCCCGCCAGCCGGCGAGATCTACGCACATCCGACGCTGAAAGCTTACGTTCCGCGTCCCTCCGGGCACAAAGTACCGAATTCGCACGGAATCTGCCACGTACAGGCCGCTGTTCTCGCGTCAGAACGCGAAAAAAGATCGACGTAACCCGCACTGCTGGAACAGTTTACCCTGCCACCCGATTCACTCAGCAGCGCCTTCGGGCAGCAACAGGTCAGGGAATTCGTCCAAAAAAGCCAGCAGCACGTTTTGTTCGTGCTCCGTCAGCAATGTGGGGCAGAACTTCAGCACGTCCGAATTCATCCGCCAGCGCCCGGTCAGTGCCAGCAACGTCTCCAGGTCGTCTCGGTTCAGTCCGCCCGCGACTCGAATGGCTTCCAATTCTTCGGAGGCCAGGCCCGTTTCCGGTGACAATACTGCCGCCTGAGCGGCGAACGGCAGGGTGACCTGGATCGCACGCACTTTCGATGGCATCCAAAGGAAGTCGTCCGATGCGGTACCCTGCCTTCGCTGCATGGCCCGGTCAAGCAGGCGCCGGTTTCCCGAACACACAAGGCGGTTCAGTTCCTCAAGCGCCGCGAAACAAACGCATTGTTCCTCAATTCCAGGCACCTGGTCTGTTTCCGCCGCCGTGCCCCCCCAGGTCTGCAGCAGCAGTTCCAGTTGAATCTGTAAGGCACACCCCTTCAGCAGCGGGACGTTGTCCAGGTACCCGGATTCCACGGACACAGACTGGCCGGCAACCAGGAACTGACTCAGCATGCGATCGAACGTGCCGATAAACGCGGCCCGGCAAGCTGTCAGAAACAGATCGCTGGACGTCAGGAATTGGCGAATATCGGTGTCCATCGATATGGAGCGTCGTTCGGAGAGTTCTGGCGGGGGAAACGCAGGCAGTGAATAGCAAGTCCGGCACCTGACGGCGAGCAGCGTATCTGCTTCCATCTTTTCAGCGGATCGCATGGTGACACAACCTTTTCCACCCCATAAACCCCGATTTTCGGTGTTGCCATTCGTCCACAGTTGCCACGTGATTGATTTCCGCATCTTGTATCTGAGAGAATCGCAACGATTCGTTAACAGCCCGTCAGCGGAGTGTTGAAAATGAGAGTCGGGAGCTGTCGGCATCATCAGCGACGCTGAAGAAACCGGCGGACATGGAATGCCCGGCAACCATTTCAGCCAACCATTCGACGATTGCTTTCCGATGAAAACTCTTCGACAGGAAACATGGTGCAGGCATGAAATCCAGCAAACGTCCAATCGCGATCGGTGTCGTTCTTGCCAGTTTTGCCGCGTCAACAGTGGTCAGCGCTGACAACGTCCGGATTACTCCTGACGTCGTTTACGGACACAAGGTCGGCCTCGCCCTGACCTTTGACACGTATACTCCCGAGAAAGCCAACGGAGCGGCCGTCATCTTCGTCGTCAGCGGAGGCTGGTATTCCAGTTGGAGGCCGCCGGAACAGTTCCAGCCGTTGTTTCAGCCTCTGCTGGACAAGGGATTCACCGTTTTCGCGGTTCGCCACGGGAGCAGCCCGAAGTTTTCGATCCCGGAAGCCGTCGAAGATGTTCGGCGCAGTGTCCGCTACATCCGGCTCAACGCGGAGCAGCTCAGCATCGACCCGCAGCGCATCGGCGTGTTTGGGATGAGTGCCGGAGGTCACCTGTCGCTCATGCTGGGAACGGCGTCCGATGAAGGCGATGCCAACTCCGATGATCCCGTATTGAAGGTCAGCGACCGAGTTCAGGCCGTCGTGGCGTTCGTCGCGCCAACCGACCTGACGATCATGACTCACGATGCTCCGAATCACCTGCCGGCATACGAGCGCTTTCCTGCGCTGGATCTGGACGCCGAGGGAGCCAAAGCGGCATCGCCGCTACTGCATGTCACTCCGGACGACGCGCCCACGCTGCTGCTTGCCGGCGACGCGGACGATCTGGTGCCGGTTGAACACAGCCGCAGGATTCACAAGGCCTTCAAAGAACAGAAAGTCGCCGACAAGCTTGTCGAAATCCCCGGAGCCGGCCACGGTTTCAAGCCGGAAGAAATGGCGACCGCCACGTCAGAAATGGTGAGTTGGTTCGAAACACACCTGGCGGCGAAGCCACAGTAACTCACTGCAATCGGACGCCGATGGCGGGCTTCGGCTGGCGGATCGCAAGCGGAATTCTCGCTTAGTAGGCATCCCGTCGACATTGCGCGTTCGGTTAAACAGTGTTGATGCCGTCCATTTCGAAAGACTGTCATACGCTGCACGCCTGAGGCGATTCCCGCCACAGATCACGATGCCGCTGAGTTCCGAGGTTCAATGGCGAGCATTCCCGAAGGCTGGCGGTGGAACGAACGCCTGAGTCCGTTCGGTTCGTTCGAGAGGACGTCCATCGCACGAAAATCCGGAGTCGCCAGATGAAGTTTCGCTGTCCGAACTGCAGCCATCCGATTCGCGTCGGCGAAGAAGATGACTTCGCGCTGCGCGAACCACTCGATGCCATCGAATGCCCATCATGCCACAGCCGCTTCAGTCTGTCGGAAGACATGGACTCGACGGTCGCTATGCCGGAAGGCCAGATGGTCGCGCATTTCCGGATCTTGTCGCTGCTGGGCGAAGGAGCATTCGGAACCGTCTACAAGGCCTTTGACGAAGAACTGAAACGTATCGTCGCAATCAAGGTGCCTCGCCAGGGACGTGTAACGAAGGACACATCCCGGACGTTTCTGCGGGAAGCTCAGGCCGCTGCTGCCGTTCACCATCCGAATGCCGTTTCCGTCTATGAAGTCGGAGTCCACGAAGATCAGTACTACATTGCCACTCAATACATCGATGGCATTTCGCTGTCTGATTACCTGAAGTCGCACTCGCTCTCGACAGAAGACTGCGTTCGGCTGATGATCAAGCTGTTGCGAGGACTGCAGGTCTTTCACGAAAAGCACCTGGTACACCGCGATCTGAAGCCCGGCAACATCCTGCTGGATTCGCAGAACGAACCGCACATCGCTGACTTCGGCCTTGCGCGCAGCTTCGAACCGACCGAACTCACTGTCACGCACAGCGGCCAGATCGTCGGCACGCTGCATTACATGTCCCCCGAACAGGCTCGCGGCGAACAGCGGTCGATCGACAACCACAGCGATCTTTATTCGATGGGAGTCATCCTGTACCAGTTGCTGACCGGCACGCGACCGTTCCAGGCTACCAGCCAGCAGACTCTGCTGTTCGCAATCCTTCACGATGACCCGCCGTCTCCGCGCAAAGTGAACCCGAAGATCCCGCGAGATCTGGAAACCATTTGCCTGAAAGCGATGGAAAAGGACGTTCATCGCCGCTATTCGTCCGCCAGCGATATGGCCCACAGCCTGGAGTTGTTCCTCCAGGGCAAACCCATCCCCGACAAACCCGTCAGCCGCACGGAGAAGGTCGTCAAATGGATCAAACGCAACCGAGCGCTGTCCGCAGCGACGGGTGTGGCGCTGACCGCTGTCATTGCCGCCCTGATCGCAATTCTCATTCCGGCAGAGCAGCCCCCAACCGATTCGGTACCTGTCATTCTTGCCACGGATCCGCCGGCGACTGAGATCCTCTTTGAACGTTATGACGACGCACTTCGGGTACCACACAGTTCTGAGTTTCGTCAGACGACTGCAGACAGCCAGCCTGTTTTCCTGCTTCCGGGTCTGTATAAGGTGAGGGCGTCTGCAAATGATGGTCGCTTCCACGAAGTCTGGAGAACCGTGCCGCAACCAACCGACGAACGACCGGCGGACTCCCGATTTCCACATCTCTATTATTCCTGGAATGACAGGAAACAGGCGGTTCTGCCGCCATTTCACCTATTTCGAGACGATGAGATTCCAACAGCGATGGTTCGGATCCCTGGCGGCGAATTTGTCATGGGTTACCAGGTAACTGGTGATATTGCCGGAAGGCACAAACACCCAGTCAGCGGCTTTCTTGTAGCCCGTGACGAGGTTACGTATGGCGACTTTCGGAAAGTGATGAGTCAGCCGATTCCGTGGGCCGACGACAGCCGAACATGGCTGCAGTCGTTCGAATCGCAATATGGCGACCGGTCACCGATCGCCGACGGACGGCCAGTCACCGGTTACCCGATAGATGTCGCCATTCTGTTTTGCGAATTGACCGGCTGCCGCCTGCCGACACACGTCGAATACGAATTTCTGGCCACGCAACGTGGTCAGGCGGATTTCCCGACCGGGGAATCCGCGGCTGTATCTTCGATCGAAGTTTGGGAGATCCTGGACGTCGCAGACCCGACGCAGGATGTCTCACCGGAAGGAGTTCGAAATCTCTATTTCAGCGTGGCCGAGTACACAGACAGCGTAGCCATGGCGTACATGGCTCTCTATCCCGCCCTGTTCGAAGATCCGCAGGTGGCGTCGTTTCCACCGGACCTACGTGATCTGTCAATGCGGATGAAAGAGATTCGCGGCGCGCCAACAGGTTGGGCACTGCAGCTACCTGCCCAGTCTTCAGAATTCAACGTCCGAGAGCGGTCAAGCTTGCTTCTGCTCCCCCAGGCAGACATGGATGCTGAAACATCATTGGGGCGAATCGGATGGCGCTCGTATCGCTCGGCGATCAAGTAGCGGCATTCCGAATATCGCATCCCTGCCGATTCGCGGCCCTTTCCGGACATACCTGGAGTTGGGGATGGTTTTCGCCCCCATACCCCACGCTGCAGATCTGGCGGGGATCGCGTTTCAGAAATCCACCTGCACTACGATCTCCAGACCGCCAACACGCGGCGACCGGCATTGCCGCACCAGAACTTTTCGAACCACTATTTCAGGCCGACGACGTGAAACGACTTCACGCGAGAGACCTGGTCGGCGTCCACGACCCTGTAGTCAACAAAACCCTCCTGCTGACTCTTCATTCCGAGACCGCGATTGAGCACGTAAAGCCGTGCGTCGTTGTCATACTCGTCCGGTACATCTGCAAGGCGGATTCCGACGTACCGAATCCGCTGCAGGTCATTGTCTTGTGCTTCGATTTCAATTGTCGCGGGAAGCACAACCTTATAGAGCGCAAAATACCGCATTCCGAACTGTGATGTGCGAACGTTGCTCACGAACTCCGCAGTCGTATCATCGAGATGTATGGTCCAGTCATCAGTGGTCTGTGCAGCCATCCCGGTACGCCGTATCTCGTACTGCTCCAGGGTTTCGTTGACAACAAAACGTCGATGAATTGATCGGTTTCCCGGATGGCTTTCACTAACAAGATTCTGGTGGGGCAGCGTGCCTGCTCCCGTCTTCAGCGGATGAACGCCGGAAAGAGTTTCGCAGACATTTGAACTATTGCATTTGCAAACCGGCGTCGCACAGGTCGTCCACGCGATCCAGGAATAGATCATTCCGCAGGGCCTAACCTGAAAGCAGCAGATAGTCCCCGTCGTCGTAGGAATCTCAGCGATCTTGATGATGGGACACTCGAAACTGGAGGGGATCGCAGTTGTCACGATCGATGCCACGCCACACATCGGCATAAAGGCCGACTTTGGAATCACGCAGCCAGGGGGACGGCAGCAGGTCTGCCCAACGTGCTGCGAACATCCTGCTGGGCCAATCGTCCGGAAATCGGACGGCAGCGAGCCGCAGCGTGCCGGACCGTACTGGCCAAAGCTGGAACTGTCCGCTGCTCCTGCCAGCATCGCCACGACTGTCGCCAAAATTAGACTCTGAGAAGTCATTGTAGGACCCTTATCCGTCTGTATTGCCGGATGAACGCAGCAGGCAATCGCTTCTATGCCTGGAGCGTCAACTGCGTGTTTTCACCCATCGTTCATCAGCGGGATACTCTGGGCAAGCAGCAAAAGATGCGAAATGCGAGAATATCAAACAAATCCGGGCCAAGTGTTGCCCGTTCACTCGTACGTCCTTGCGCTTTGCGTTCTCACTTACGCGGCAAACTGTCGGAAAAAGTGCCGATGAATCTTGTCCGGTGGTGGTCGAGACGCAAGAAATCGACGGTCGCACCTGGCGCACGTTCAATCCGAACGCAAATTGCTGACAGCCCGACAGTCGTCAGCACCACCTGCGGCGGCGAGTTCCGGCAGGAAGGTGGTTCTTCCAGCGCGGGTTGCGGACGGGTTCGATGGCTGGTCAGTGCCCGGCGACTTTGGCGGCGCGGGCCTGGAACCAGGCGGCGGTCTGGGCGAGGCCTTTGGAGATGTCGACGGTTGGGCCGAGAAGTTCGACCAGCCGGTCGTTGTTGAGCAGCGATCGCTCGATGTCTCCCGGGCGGCGGTCGCTCGGGCGAACTTCGACGGACTTGCCGAGTTCCTTTTGAAGCACGTCGGCCAGAAGGCGGGTTGTCGTTTCCTGTCCGGTCCCGATGTTCAAAATCGGATCGGAAACACGGTTCTCGCAGGCCGCGATGTTGGCTCCTGCCACATCGTCGATGTACACGTAGTCGCGGACGCAGCCCGCGTCGCCGGCTGTTCGGCGGGCGTTCACCTGTATGCCTTCTCCGGCGATGATGCGATTGCAGAAGATGGCCACCACACCGGCTTCTCCGTGAGGATCCTGGCGCGGACCGTACACGTTGGCATATCGCAGGATCGTGTGTTGCAGTCCGTGCTCGACACGGAAGCATTCCAGGTACTTTTCGACGGCCAGCTTACTGCAGGCATACGGGCTGATTGGCACGGGAACTGTCTCAACGGCGGCACGGGTTCCATCCGGCACTTCGCCGTAGATCGCTCCGCCGGTACTGGCGAACACGATTCGTTCCACGCCCGCCGCGACGCAGGCGGACATGACGTTGATCGAGCCGATGATGTTGATTTCGGCGTCAAGCTGAGGTTCGCGAACGCTGACGGCGACGCTGGCCTGTGCCGCCTGGTGACTGACAAGAGTCGGCCGAAATTTCGAAAACGCAGCGTCGACACCGGCTTTGTTGCGAATATCAACTTCAAAGAACTCAGCCTGCGACGGCACGTTTTCGCGTCGTCCCGATGACAGGTCATCCAGTATTCCGACGGTCCATCCCTTAGCCAGAGCCTTATCGGCGATGTGACTGCCGATGAATCCCGCGCCGCCGGTAATCAAGAGTCTCACGTGTTTCTGTCCTGTGTGCTGATTTCACTCGGTTGAGGAAGGAACGGCGATCATTGTCGCGCCACCGCAGTTCTCGGGAGGCGCCCCGCCGGACCCTGCGGCTGTGCAAATTGAACTCGGGCGTGATTTCACCGCAGCCCCCGTCAGGATTCATGATTCGGGCGGTGCACCACGCGGTTTTTTCATCTCGCTCGCCGCAACGCGACGGATTATGGCGGGGATACCGGTTCTGTCGACCCTGCAGCACACTACCGCGAATTGATTGGGTCAACATCGACGGCCATTTCGACGCCATCGGTCAGTTTCAGGGTGTTTTCGACCCGCATCCACAGTGAACGCACGTCTTCTAAGGTCGCCGCCGTGATCTGCAGATGGAACCGATAGTTGCCTCGCAGACGTGTGATCGGGGCGGGAGCCGCTCCCAGCACGCGCGCTACGAAGCCGGATTCGGCGATGGCGGCCCGCAGCTTGTCGGCCACGGCTCGCGCCGTTTCGCTGACGACGGACTCCACGGGGCCTCGGAAAATGACGCGAGCCATACTGCTGAACGGCGGAGCACCCATTTCCTTTCGTTCCTGAAGTTCATGGGAAGCGAACCCCAGGTAGTCGTGCTGTGCGGCGAACCGGATCGATGGATCGTCGGGCGACGTTGTCTGGACCAGCACACGTCCTCCGCGAGCACTGCGCCCCGTACGTCCCGCCACCTGAGCAATCAACTGAAAGGTGCGTTCGGCGGCTCGCATGTCCGGCTGATTCAACATGCTGTCGGCGTCCACCACGCCGACCAGTGTGACGTTGGGGAAGTCGAGACCCTTGGCAATCATCTGAGTTCCCAGAAGAATCCGGACTTCACCGCGACGGAAGCGTTCCAGTGCGTCGTCGTGACTGCCCTGTTTCTTCATGGAGTCACTGTCCATTCGCACGACGGTCGCCTTTGGAAAAGACTGCCGGACTTCTTCTTCCAGCTTTTGAGTCCCTGTGCCGAAATACCGGATCGCGGGCCCTTCACAGACGGGACACTTTTCGGGCGGAGGCACGCTGTAGTCGCAACTGTGACAGACAGCCAGTTGTCGGTCGCGATGCCACGTCAGCGTGATGTCGCAGTCCGGGCACTTGACTCCCTGTCCGCACGTGCGACACCAGACGGTGGGGGAGTAGCCCCGCAGATTCAAGAACAGAATGACCTGCCCCTGGTCTTTCAGCGCTTTGTCGATCGCCAGGAAGAGTGCCCGGCCGAGCGACGATCCTCGGCTGATTCGCGGGTCGCTGCGGGTATCCACGATCACAACCGGAGGCAATGGGCGTTCCGCAACGCGATCCGGCATGGACAACAGCACGTCCTGTCCGCGGGCAGCACGCAGCCATGATTCCAGCGTCGGTGTCGCCGACCCCAGCAGCAACGGCACTCCTTCCTGCTGACACCGGTAGCGAGCCACCTCGCGCGCGTGGTACCTGGGCACGTTGTCCTGCTTAAACGTTGGTTCGTGCTCTTCGTCGATCACGATCAGTCCCAACTGCGGCGTCGGTGCAAAGACAGCGCTGCGTGCTCCCACAACCACGTCTACGGTGCCGCGAGCAATCTGTTGCCACTGCCAGTGCCGTTCCGAGTCCGACATGTGACTGTGCAGCACGGCGACGGACCGGAACCTGCTTCGAAAACGCCGAATCGTCTGTGGCGTCAGGCTGATTTCCGGAACCAGGACGATCGCCTGGCGGCCATACTCCACAACTTCGCGAATGGCCCGAATATAGACTTCCGTCTTGCCGCTTCCCGTGACGCCATGCAACAGCAGCGTGTGATGATTCGAAGATCGCATTTCCTGAAGAATGCGGTCCAGGCACGACTGCTGCTGCCGGCTGAGTGACAGATCGGATTCGGATTCCTGCTGCGCCGTCGGTTCACCGACGATTTCGGAACGAACGCGAATCGCTGTGATGACGCCGCGCTTTCGCAGTGCATTGACCGGGCCGGGACCGCAGCCGGCCGCTTCACACAAATCGGCGGCGGCTACGGGACTGGCTGCATTTCTCAGAACATCGACGACGGCCTGCTGCTTTGCCGGCAGCGTTGAACCGGCCAGCGTCAACTCCGCCGATTTCGACAGAATGAAACTCTGAACGATCCGTGTCCCGCTTTTCCGCCTCACTCCGGCCGGCACGACGCTTTCCAGCACCTGACCCCAGCCGCACAGATAGCGATCAGCGATCCAGCGAGTCAACTCCAGCATCAGGTCGTCCAGCAGCGGTTCCGTGTCAAGAACCTCCTGAACATCCTTCAGACGCCTGCTCGTGTTGTCGGCCTGTCGAAGTCCCACGCAGTACCCGACGACATTTCGATTGCCCCGACCAAGAGGCGCCTTCACCCGCATTCCCGGCTTCAGCCGCGTTCGCAGCGTTTCCGGAACGGAGTAGGTGTACGGCTTTTCGAGCGGCAGATTGAAAACAACATCCGCCAGCAACAGGTCATCGGCCGCCGCCCGTTCCCAGTCGGGCAGATCGGCGAAGTCGAAAAGGTTCTGCTGTCCGGTCAATGCGCGAACCTGCTTTCGGCAACCTCAGGTGCTGCGTCGATCCGAGCACACGTTACGGACTTCGCGACAGCACCTGGCGAAACATCCAAACACAGCCACGGACCGGTTGCGAACACAGCCCACAACGCTCGGCAGGCACGATGCTCGATCGCCCGCAGTAGCTTCCAGGAAACTCTTTGGCTGGTCACGGCTGAATCTTCTGCCGTTCGTTTCCGGAATCGCAGTGCGACTGCGGAACACTTGTCGAGTGCGCGCTTCATCAGTGCAGCCGCCAGTTCGGTAGTCCTCGCCGCATTGCCTCTGTCGTCTCCCGGGGATCGAACTCGTCCGGATCGAACTTACCGGACCATTCCAGCATCTGTTCATGGGCTGCGTGTCCAGGATCGGTAATCGCTTCAAGGAAGTCGGTGTAGCCCCAGACGCCGCCGACATCTTCCGGCGGGCAGTTTCTCGCGCCGTCGACGCAGAGTGGATATTGACCACCGTTCGCGGGCTCCACGTAACCCTCGAACAGCAGCTCGTGTCTCCAGTCGTCGCCGAAGTCGTATTCGTACAGGAATCGAAATCGCTTTCCGTCCTTCGGCACGATTTCATTGATCATCGTGTCGGTCGAATCAATGCAGCAGAAGTCCTCGAAACCGTCGTCGAGAAGTCCGGGATCGCCGTAGCGTTCCCCCTGGATCTCGAACTGATGCAGATGGCTGTTGGTCCAGCCCATGGCCGACTGGATGTATTGGTGCAGTTTGTCCAGCGTGCAGTTCCCGACCTGAATCCGCCGCCAAATCGGGGGCCGCGATTCCAGCAGTGTGATCTTGAACTGGTACAGCCGCTCGGACGCGCTGCCTGGAACCTGTCGCCCCTTCGTTTGCTCGGAACCGAGTTCTGCCAACTGCAACCCACCGAGAGCGTCGGCTACCTTTTTCTGCACCGCCAGGACGCGCTTCGTGTACGGACTGGGGGCGACCAGAGCAGCCTTCCCCAGTTCGTCGAACATGTCGTCGAGTTCGTTTCTTGTAAGCCTGATGACCTGCGTGCCTTCGGGAGCTGCCTTCAGCCGATCCCGGACCTTGCGGTTTAGCCGAGTCCAGGAGACCAGAGCATCCCGCTGGTGAGCCGTAACCCGAATCGGGTACTGCGGCTCCGGGGCGTCACTTCGTCGAGATTTGCGTGGCATGGTGAGTCCGTTGCTGTTGCCATCATGGTCAAGGGCAATGGCCGAATTCTACCGCCTTCCCGCAACCGCCGGTAGTACAGGGTCGTGGGGCCGTGACCACGTCCGGGACAAGAAAAGGCACTGACATCAATGGTGTCGGAGTGATGCCCCGTCGACCACAAGCGAAACGAGGCGTTGTTCGCACCCACAAAGAATTGCGTCGCCGCGCTGCAGAGGCCGCTCGGGCTTCTGCTGTCGATCCGGTCGATCACGCCACCAGCCAGGGTTGCGTCGGTCCGCGGTGACTGAGACGCATTTGCAGCACCACTCCGAATTCCCGGACAACCCGGGAAAGACTACGCCCGGCAGGTTTCCTATCTGCATCACCCATAGTCGATTCGCATTGCCTTTCCGCTGTAGGTGCAGACTCAAATACGACTTGCTGAGTCAACGGGTGAATCACCGGCGTGACCGCATTGAATCAACGGTGGTTTCGACTCGTCCGGGCGTCCCAGGTCACAACGCGGATCCTGATCGCACGGATCAAAGCAAAATCACAAAAAACTCCGCCGCAGATGCATTCAGATGACTTGTGTTGCAGCACGCGTGCGCGGACGGAAACAATCTGTGTCATCTGAGAAATCTGAGGACAACTCTCCGAGCCACGTCGCGGAGTGCATGTCGCGGAGTCCACGGCCTGACCAACGCTGCGGCTAGGTGTTTGTCCGGGAAGTGGTGTTTGAGTGGTTGGGTTTTGGGGTGGAGTTTTTGATTTTTTTGAATCTCTCGTCCGACTGCAGAAGATGTCGGCGGACGGTGCGGAAAATGGGCGGGACACGCAGGCTCGGAGTGGTGATGGCAAGCGCGGAATCCGCGCAGACGGCTGCGCCACAGCCTGTTCAGCCGACTGCCGCTGCGTAACGCTTCTGAACAACTTCAGCAAGTTGTGAGTCAGGCACACCAGCGTCCATTCTCCCTTCATCTTCGCGAGGCCTCGCAGGAGGAATTTGCGAAACCCCTGAACGTGTTTGATCTGACCAAACACCGGTTCAATGATCACCTTCCGCCGGGCATATTCCCTGCGGCCCTTCTTTGTCCGGTTCCGGCGAGCCATCTTTTCCTTCGCCGTCAGGTTCTGCGGCGGCCGGCCTTTCGGCGAATCGGGAACCGCTTCGTTGTGCTTCTGACGACCGGTCGCGATGAACACATCATCAATGCGGTCATTGGCGTCCAGAGCGTTCATGTTGTCTTCGCTGAAATAACCCGTGTCGGCGGTGAACGCACCAACGTTCTCTTCGACGCCAGCGGCCTCCAGATTCTCGAGGGCCTGATCGGTCATCGGCATGGTCTGACGAACGTCGTTCGCCTGATCGGTCACGTCGGCGGCAACAATGATCTGCTGCTCGTTGGCCACCGCCTGAGCGTTGCCGCATTGGTCAAACCCTTGTTCGAAGTCTTCATGATCTTCGATTCCGGGTCCGTGAAATTGCGTTGCGCTTTCGGATCTGGAACCGCTTCGTCCGGGTTGGTGCGATGGCTGCGGCCTTCGGCTTCCATCCGGTCAACATGGTCCCGGGCCTTCTGTCGAGCCTCTTCTTCCAAAGCGGTCATGCCTCAGGCATGCTACGCAAACCGTGCTTCCAGAATCTTCGCCAGCCGGCTTTCGCGACGCTTCAGTTCGTCGGGAATCTCATCGCCCGCCAGATCGCCGAACTGATCATCGTCGTCGGCATCCGCTTCACCGGCCCGAGCCAGCAGAGCATCGATTTCCTGCTACAGGCGTTCTGCTTCCGGCCCCATCCGGTCGTAGCTCATCGCCTTGTGCCGCGAAGCGTTCGCGTTGATCTTGTGCCGTCCAGCGACAACCGCCCGACCTTCAGCAGACCGGCTTCGCGGCACAGAATCAGCACCTGCAGAAACAGCGGCTGCAGGTGTTGCAGATGCCGGGCCCGAAATTCGGCAATCCGGCGAAAGTCGGGAATGTCTTCGCCCACGATGACTCGAAAGGCCGCGTCGGTCGCACACCGCTGCATGATCTTCCGCGACGAAAACACCCCCTGACTGTAGGCATACAGCAACAGCACCAGCATCATCCGCGGATGCGGCGTTTCGGCTTGCCCGGCAAGGCGGCGGCTGGCCACCGTTGCCGGTGTCGTAATCGTCAACGATCGGCGAGACATCGATCTGAGCGGTGACATCCAGCAGAAAATAAACCAGATGATCTTCGGGCAGCCAGTCCCGAGGCGACGGCGGAAACAGCCAGCTCGCATCCGGCTGCCATTCGCGAAACTTACGACTCATCCGTGAAACTCAGCAAAATCTCAGACGAAAAAAGAATGTCCTGTCAACACAAGTCGTAATACTCTCTCTCAAAAAAAACCAGGTCAAACCAGGTATCCGGACAGCCTCCTAGGCTCAGATTCGATGAGGGCGAACAGCCAGCGCCGTGCCGCTCATGCAGCGTCCAGCCATTGGCCGGCGTGTTCAAACTGGGCATCGAGTTCCGCGTGCTGCTCCGTCGCGGTCACGACGTCGTCGACTTTCGCTTCGCCGTGATCTTCCCGTCGAATTTCATCGGGTCGCGCGGACGCGTCGGAAGACGCAACCTTCCTGTGTATCGAGACTCGAACGTCAGCTTCGCCGGACCCCGTCGCGGGGATTTCCAGCGCTGCGAACATTCCGGCGTCTGCGTCGTCCGAATCGTGGTCAACCGCCACGACAATGGTGAAGTCCAGGCTGCGGCTCCAACTGCCGAATGTGTCACTGCTGATCGCCCGGATCCAGACTCGGTATTCGCCAGCCGGCAGTGGAGTCGCCGGAGTGAACGATGCTTCTGTTACGTTTTCGTCGTAGATCACTTTCGTTGTCGACGTCGTCAGGTTGTTGACCTGAATCACATAGCGGACGGCTCCGGGAACCGCGGTCCAGGTGATCGCGGGAGTCGTGTCGGACGTTGAATCGCCCGGCGTCAGCAGTGTCACGCGAGCGTTCGTGTTGAACGCAACCGGCAAACTCCACGGGCCGGGCGCCCCGGACGAATCGACTCCGCGTACCGCCCACGTGAATTCGCCGGATCGCTCGATCGTGAGTGTGAAGGATGTGCCTGTTTGCCCGGTGATGAAATGCACGCTGTTGCCGTCGTGCAGAAAGATGTCGTAAGAAACAGCCTCGCTCGCGGCCTGCCAGGTAAACTCCGGAGTCGTGTCGAAACCCGGACCGACAGGGCCGATCGGAAGAGCACTCAAGACGGATTCCGGGCGTTCGACGGTGAACGAAACGGCTCCGCCCCAGACACGACTTCCGTCGGCAAGTGTTGTGCGAATCCAGACCTTGTAATCGCCGTCTTCGAGAATCGGAGACGCATACCAGCCAGCCGTAAGACCGGTTCGGTTCAGGAAGGCTCCCGGCGTCCCGATCTTGTGGAGGTAGATTTCGTACGACTGTGCTCCGGGAACTTCCGGCCAGGTGATTTCCGGATCACCGCTGGTGACACATGCCGGAATTGTGACTTTTGTTCGGCCGCCGGTACTGAATTCAGCGGCTTCGCTCCACGCTCCGAATTTTCCATTCGCCGTCGCGGGCTTCAGCCACCAGCGATAGTCGCCGCCGACAAGATCCGTGGCGGGCGTGAATGATGTTCCGGTCAATCCGGATTCGTTGATGACCACACCGCCCGGCCCGCGGACGAACAGATGATAAGACGCGGCTCCGTTGATTGCCGACCACTCAAACCGCGGCCGCGCATCGAGTGTCGCTCCCGTCGGACCAATCGGCTGTGGTCCAATGTGGTATTCCGCGCGCCGCGACCACGGTCCCTGCAAGCCTCCGACCAGAATGGCTCGCACCCACAATTCATGCCGGCCAAATGACAGTCCTGTCGACGGCGTGAACGACTCGGTGCTGACGATCTCATCAATCGGACTGCCGCCGATGGTCGTGTTGCGAATGTAAACGCGGTAGACGGCCGCTCCGCCGATCGCATTCCACGTCACGGTCGGCGTGTCCGTCGTGCCGTGCAACGGAAGATCATGGATCACCGGAGCCAGCGAAATGCTGAACAGGACGTGGCTCCAGGCCGAAGCGACTCCGTTGGCATCGAACGCCTGAATCCAGGTGCGATACTGACCGGGTTCCAGAGCGGTTGAGGCGGTGAACGCAGTGCCGCTGATGGTTTCATCGATCACCGGGTTGCTGTCGCCTCCAAGGAGCTGGACGTACAGGCGGTATGACGTCGCCGTGTGAACCGCGGTCCAGGTGAACGTCGGCAACGTTGATCCGACTGTTCCTGACGGCCCCGTGACCGTCGGAGCAGCGGGGCGAGCGACATCGTCGTCCGTCACGCCAACGGTGTCCGTGCCGTCGGTGTGACCCGCGCCGCTGGCGGTGATCGTGATGGTTTGCGTGCCATCGACTTCGTCGTCATCAGCGGCATCAATGTTGAACGGATCGGACGTGGTCTGGCCAGCGGCAATCGTCACAGTTGCGACGACGGTGGCTTCGGTCGTGTCGCTGCTGAGCAGGTTGACGGTCAGCGCGCTGGTCGTGTCTGAATTGCGAGTGACGGTAGCTGTCGTCGCGGCCGTTCCGCCGGCTTCGCTGATGGAATCATCGGCAATCGTCAACGTAAGCGCGGCAATATCGTCGTCCGTCACGTCAACGGTGTCCGCGCCGTCAATGTGCCCGGCGGCGCTGGCGATGATCGTGATCGTTTGCGTTCCATCCACAACGAGATCGTCCACCGCGCTGATGTCGAATGCCGCGGACGTCGTTTCACCGGCGGCGATCGTAACGGATCCGATCACTGTCGCTTCGGTCGTATCGTTGCTGACCAGTGTTACCGTCACGGCTGCGGTCGTGTCGCCGGTGCGAGAAACCGTGGCCGTCGTCGCGGCGGTTCCGCCGGCTTCACTGAAGGAATCGTCGACGATGCTGACTGCCAGCGCCGGCGGCACGGAAACGTCCGTTCGCAGCAGGTATTCGCCGCTGCCCGACGTGGCTTTCATGCGGACAACGTACTTTCCCGTTTCGGCTGCGGTGAATGTGACTTCGGCGGCGACTCCGCCAGCGGAATTCTGATCGCTGATCAACGACGTGCTGTCCGGGGCGAAGACTTCCAGTTCCGGATCAAGCGTATTGACGGGCGAAAACTCCGCTTCCTGAGCGAAGTCGGTGGTCAGTGTGACGACCGCGCCGGCCGTGAGTTCGATTTCGAAAAAGTCATCGGCATCTGATGCAGCGTCCAGATACCCGAGTGCACTGTCGTTCGGAACGATGGTTCGCAGACTGTCGTTGACGCGGTCGTTGTTGGGTTCCGTGTCGAACGTCAGCCCGTAACTCACGAGCAGCGTGTACGCGACGTCGTCAAACGGCGCGGTGATGCGAGCGGTGTAGACTCCATCCGCCGGAACTTCGAAGCTCAGAATGCCCAGATCAAAGTTGATCGCGCTGGTACCGCCGACAGGAGTTGCTGTTCCGGTTGCCAGCACGGTCGTGCCGTCCGGAGCAATCAGTTCCAGCGTCTGGTCTTCGAAGTGCTGACCTTCGAAGCCCGTCACGATCACATCGATATTGTGACCGACGTGGCCGGTCAGATCGACGCTGAATTCATCGACATCGTTTGGCCCCGCTTCCGGAAACGTGACTCCCACTGCCGCCCAGCGACCAGCGCTGGCGCCGCCGTTGAACGCAGCGTCAATCGGTTGCGGAGGAGCCGAGGGCGATTGATCGGCTTCGAATTCCGCGTTCAAAATCAGCACCAGTTCGATGTCCGTCGCGGTGTTGCTGGTGACTCGGATCGTGTACGTGCCATCATTCACAATCTGCTGCAACGGCATCGTCACGAAACCTTCGGCAGCTCCCGTGATCACTCCGGAAACGCCCATCAGTTCCATCGTGAACGCGGCGGTCGGGCTGTTGCTGTCGACAAAGCCGACCAGTGTCTGAGAATCATTGACATCGACGACGAATTCCACGGTTTCGCCCGCTGCAATGGCCACCTCCGTCCCGCTGACCGAAACCAGGCTGCCGAGCGGTTCGATCCGTTCAAACGGTGACGCGTCGATCGTGCGGTAGGTTTCCACTTCCGAGGTATTCAGCCAGACCCGGCTGGGACTTCCGGCGTTGGACACGAATGCATCAATTCTGCCGTCACCGTCCACATCACCTACGGCGACTCCGACGGAGTGCGAATTGCCGAGTTGCTGTCCGTTGTCAGCAAACGTGCCTTCGATTCCTCCCTGCCGACCGCCCTGATTCACATAGACGCGATTTCGTCCGTCATCCTGGGTTTCCAGTGTGTCCTTGACGTTGGCCACGAACACATCGATATCACCGTCACCGTCAAAGTCCGCCGCGGCGACTCGAGCCTGATCCTGATTGTCGTTGTAGATCAGAACGGGAGAACCGAACACGCCTGCCGTTCCTCCCTGAGCGCCACCGAGGTTGACGAAATACCGATTAGGATCACGGACGCCGTCAAGTTCTTCTCCCGGAGGAAACTCGCGCGCGCCGGTCACGAAGGCGTCCAGGTCTCCATCGCTGTCGAAGTCTTCAAGGACGACTCCGAAGCTGTGCGACGCTCCCAGAGATTGTCCGCTGTCAATGAAAGTGCCATCGCCCTGATTCAGCAGCAGCTTTTCGTCGCCCGCATGACCCGCCGAATTCACACCCTGAGACACGAACACATCAAGATCGCCGTCTCCGTCGACGTCACCCAGAGCGACACCGAACGCGGAGATCGTGTCCCATGCGGTGGTCGCCGAATTCACAAACGTTCCGGTGTGTAGTCCCTGATTGACCCAGACTTCACCGCCGGGAGTGCCGCCATCGCTGAAGTTCGCAACCACGGCGTCAAGATCACCGTCACCGTCGACATCACCGATCGCCAGATCAATCGACAGGCCGTCGCCCAGAGTCTGGCCGCTATCGGTAAACGTGCCGCTGCCATCGTTCAGCCACAGTTGATTCGCCCCGAAGTTGCCGACGAATGCATCCAGGTCGCCATCGTTATCGAAGTCGGCGAGCTTCACCTGACCACCGATTGCGTTCCCGAGCGTCTGGCCACTGTCAGTAAAGATGCCGCCGTTGTTCAGATAGATTCGATCCGGCTCACCCGTGTCCGGACCTTCGCCGTCCAGTGCATGATTCCGATTCACCACATACGCATCCAGATCACCGTCTCCGTCGAGATCTCCCAGAGCAACGCCGATCGCTTCGTAGCTCGCGCTATTCCCGAGGTTGCCGATCAGTTGGCCGCTGTCGACGAACGTGACTGCAGTATTCAGTGGCCCCTGCGGAACTCCTTCCGTCAGAAACGTGACCACGTGATCAGCGTTGTTGCTTTCCACAACGGCCGCCGCCGAGCCGCTATGAATGTCCAGCGGTCGCCAGAACGTGGTGCTGCCGGCGAGATTGTCTTCGATCACAATCGCGCTGGTGCCGTCGACATCGTGTTGAATCGGAGTCACCAGGTGAATCTCGCCTCCCGTGCGACCAGTGATGAACGCACTGCGGCCGGTGGAATTCACGACCGTGGCGGAGATGGTCACATCGCCGTCGCCGCCTTCGATGGAAATCGCCGACGTGACGGGATCGCCGTTCTGATTTAGTGCCAAAGATGATGCCGCTTTCGATGACCAGATGTCACCGCTGACGTTGTCCAGCAGAATGCCGTCTTCGCGGGCTGGCAATCGACAACACGGTGACGGAATGTGGCCGGGCCGCCTGCGCCATCCGAAAGTGTGGTGTCGGTGATGTCGAGTGCTCGACCGTTTTCCGCCTGCAGCATCGCGTTGTTGCCGTAGATGAAGTGATTGCCGCCGACGTTGACTCGTTCCGGAATTGTTGGCGACGAAGGATGCTTCGGTGAGCTCGCGACGGAAAGTCGGTCGAAGCTGAAGGTCGATCCCGGATTGTTTTCCAGCACGACGCCCTGACCCGCACTGAAATCGAAGAAGATGCCTCGCACTCGATGATTCACCACGTCCGCCACCGCGATGTCTCCCCCACGGAGCGACCGCGACGGAAATCGGTTCGTTGTATTGCGTGTTTTCAACCGGCGAATTGTCACCGGCAAAGTCTGGCGAGCCATTGCCGGCAATCGTTTCGACAAATTGGGCGACGGGGTCGTGGCCGACAATGCGATGGTTGTTGTAATCGGTGATCAGAATCACGCCGTCCGGATGCACGGCCAGTCCGCGAGGATCATCCAGAGCGAAACTGACGCGGATCATCGCTTGCGTTGCCCGTGTTACCGGCTGCCCCAGTGCCGATTTCGGTAAACAGCGTGTCGTCGTCCCAGTCAACGACGGCCATCCGGTTGTTGCCCGAATCAGCGATGCCCAGTTCACCACTGGCGATGAAGATGATGCCTCATGGTAAATTCAGTTTGGCCTGAGAAGGCGGAGTGTCTTCCGGACTGATGCCCGCTTTCCGGTGCCGACGGCAGTGGTGATGATTCCCGTGTCGCCATCGATGCGACGAATGCGGTGGTTTTCGTGATCCGAAACGAACAGACTGCCGTCATTTGCAAACGCCAGATCGACGGGGAAATTCAGCAACGCGTCCGTGGCCGGGCCGTTGTCGCCTCCGAATCCACCCGTTCCGGTGCCAGCCACAGTCGTGATGATTCCGGTGACTGCATCAATGCGACGGACGCGATGATTGCCCGCATCGGCAATGAACACGTTGCCATCGTCGTCGACGACCACCGCCAGCGGTCCGTTCAATTCGTGCACTGGTGGCCGATCCTCCGTCTCCGCTGAATCCGGCCGAACCCGTGCCCGCGATGGTTGTGATCTCTTCTGTAATCGGGTCCATTCGCCGCACCACGTTTTCTGCGAAGTCGGTGATGAACATATTGCCGTGTCGGTCGAACGTCACATCCGACGGCAGGTTCAGAGCAGCTTCAGAAGCATCGCCGCCGTCTCCACTGCGACCGGGCGTGCCGTTGCCCACCCATGTTTCGGTGATCAGATTGTCGCCCATGATCATCAGTTTGCCAAAGTCGAACGTCGTGCCGGGCGAATCAGAAACATCGACGGCCAGGTTCGTGATGCCGATGTGATTTCCGTGCTGTTGATGTGAATTCCGTGGCCGGACACGTCATCAAACAGAATGCCTCTGCCGGTCGCCCCGAACGAATTCACCTGATCCAAATACCAGCCGTCCGGCGCTGGTGCTGGTATGCTCGACGCTCAGAGCAAACCCGCCCACCGCTCGAAACATCGCGCTGAGCCGGAACGGCATCGCTGCGGCATCTCGATGCTGCCGCTGTTGACGGCGGTATTCCGTGATGCCGTCAACGACGTCGATCAGAAAGAGTCGCCGTCAAAAAACCAAAGGTCGCCGGGATTGTTCTGTCAGTTGAACCGAATATCACCGTCTATCGATCCACAAAGTCGTGGACGGTTCAAACACAACTCGGCTCGTCGCCCGACGAATTGGTGGTGTTGGTGACGTTCAGCAGTCCGCCGCCGCGTTTGCGACAACGTGTTGGATCGGTGCCGGTCCAGACTGCAGAGTCACGTTGTCGCCGTCAACGAAGTGAATCGCGGTGCCCGACGTCGAACTGTCGGACAGTTGTTGCCGGATAACTGAAAGTTGTGCAGATCGAGATGCACGTAAACTGAGTTGGACGAATTGCCCACGACGACTCCGTCGTACACTATGATTGCCCGCGCCGAAGGAATCATGTGCATCGATGCCAGCAGATCGACGCTGCCACCACGCCATCGACTTCCAAACCCAGCACGGCCTCGCTTGGTGCCGCTGCTCCGGGATTGATGTCGAAACCGGCCAGAAAATTCTACGATGTTGCCGCTGCACTGTCAGCTGCAGCACGGAGCCTGGTGATCGCCGCTGAATTTGTTATTGCCCGTTGACTTGTCCGTGGTAGTTATCGGGCAGGCCCACGCTGAATGACGAAACTTCAGAGGTGCCCGATATTCGAAAGCCAGCCATTCTCGCCCACCATCGGACGCAAACGGATTCACGCGACGTGGACGAGATTCTGATCGCTTCCAGCAGAAAGAACCGTCGCTGGCGATGTCATAGGTCGTAGAAACCGTCTGGCCGATGATAAAAATCAGGTCGCCACGGCGAATCCGGACGTCGCTGGCGGATCATTCAGCGGAGCCAGCGACTGAAACGGGGCTTCTGCCAGTGATCCCATCGCCACCGGCCGCGTTCGCAGTCCTGATTGACAAACCAGAACGCGTCGCCAACATCGATGGCCACGATGAACCTGTTTCACCGTCTGAGCGTGTCGATGCGTAAAACGATCGGTTCCGAAGAATCCGGTTGTCGGCGTGTAGCCGAAGGAAAGCTCCATCCGCCGTTACCGTGACATCGCCGACACGTTTCCGATGGTGGCCGAATCATCCACAGACGGTGACGGTCACTCCGCCCGCAACTCCTGCCAGAATTCCATTGGCCGCCGGAACATCAATCGCAACGTTGCCGTTGGCAGAATTTGGTAGCTCAGCATCGGATGCAGTCCTGATTCAGCCACACGCGGCTGAATCCGCCATTCAGATCGGCCGTGACCGCATCGATGGTTCCGTTGCCGTCGATGTCGCCCAGAGCGACCCCCAGAGCATCTCCTGGCGACAGCGTCTGTCCGTTGTCGGAAAACTCACCGACGTTGCCTCCCTGAGCTCCTCCCTGATTGATGAACACGTACGTCCCAGGTACACGGCAGAATCCACGGAGGCGGTCACAAACACATCGATGATCACCGTCACCATCGAAGATCGCTGGTGGCCACTCGGTGAGCACTGCGGCCGAGCCCGATGCTGTCCGCTGTCCACGAACGCGCCTTCCGTGCCGTTCTGAACGCCGCCCTGATTCACATAAGGACACGATCACCCTGTTCGTCGTTGTCGCCGATGTAAACGTCCAGATCACCGTCGCCGTCGAAGTCCGCCAGAGCCACTCCGAAGGCTCCCATGTTGCCAACGTTCCCGGATTCCGTGAACGTCCCGCCGTGCCATCGTTCAGAAAGATACGATTCGTACCGGAACGGGTCGCCGGGTGCATCGTTGTTGCTGAATTCGGTCACCACCGCGTCGATCGTGCCGTTGCCATCGATGTCACCCAGAGCAATCTCCGTCGTGGATCCGCTTCCCCACAACCCGGAACCGGTGTCGGTATACTGCAGCGCGCAACGCTCTGAGCAATCCAGACTTCGCCGCCTGTATTCAGACCATCGATCAGGATCGGCATTGGTCACGGCGATATCGGGCAGAGCATCTCCGTTCAGATTGCCGATGGCGACTCCGATCGAAAACCCATTCCCCAGAGACAACCCGCTATCCGCGAAGTTGCCATTTCCATCGTTCAGCCAGACGGTGTTCGGCCCGATGTTCCCAACGAACGCGTCCAGATCGCCGTCACTATCAAGATCAGCCAGTTCGACAGACGACGCTGATTCCGCTGCCCAGAGCCTGCCCGGAATCCGTGAAGTTGCCGTTTCCGTCGTTCAGATACACTCGATTGGGAGCCCCCGTCCAGTCGGCTGGGGTTTCGTCAGCGTTAAGATTCAGCTGAGCCAGAAAGGCGTCCAGGTCACCATCGCCGTCGACATCACCCAGAGCCACATCGACTGCGGGCGGTCCGTCCAAAAACGCCCCACCCAAAAACTGCCCCACACCCGCCGTCAGCAGACAGCGATCTTCAAAGATTTCCGTTGGAGTCCCACAACCTGACCTGCGGCGTCGACGTTTTGCTTCGAAGCTGCTGAGTTGTGGTCCGGTCAGCAGAACGTTGC
This sequence comes from Planctomycetaceae bacterium, assembly GCA_041398785.1. NCBI lineage: Bacteria > Pseudomonadati > Planctomycetota > Planctomycetia > Planctomycetales > Planctomycetaceae > Planctomycetaceae bacterium. The sequence goes on from JAWKUA010000001.1 coordinate 540,568, forward strand.
TGCGTGCGCGCGATGCGACTTTCTTCAGCCAGTGGCGAATAGGCATGATCAGGCCCTGTGATCTTGAGATCGAATGGAAACGCCGCATGAATTGCATTCAGCGGCGGACTTGCGGATCAGGAATCGGGCGGGCGAATCTCAGGGTGCAGATCAAGCGGCTCAGACGAACCGCGACTCTTTGGAAAATTGCACGAACCCGCTGGATGACCCAACGTGCTGTTCAACGAAGGAGTGGCACGGACTCGCGGCCCGTCGCTGATTCCTTTGACGGAAAAGGACTCGAACCTGTCCTGACCCATCGCACGGAACAGCTTCCCGGTGAGTGCGCAGTGCCTGCAATGCCCGGCGATTCCTGCTTGTGTGGCACGAAATCCGGCCCGGCTGAACGGAAAGCGCGAGACCGTAGAGGTTGGCGCGAAAACAGGTCAAGAAGGGAATTGTGCATTCCGCCGTGCGACTTCGATGCGGCGATCAGCATCTGTGCTGAACCGGCGGATTTCGCGCCCGATGCCCCACTGCGGAGGCGATTTTGTGAACAGAAACCCACCATATGGAAGTTGGGGCATCGGTCCCGGACGTCGGCGGAAATGCAAAGGCGACGAGGGGAAAGCAGCTCATTGTTTTTCGTCATTGTTTTCTCGGCCGACCCCGAGACCGCAGTGTGTGGCCGAGCTGAAGACGGGCGACGGACTGGCTGATCCAGGATTCACTGCCAAAAGGCGACCCTTCACCACGCTGCGGCGAATTGCTTGCACCGCAGCCTCCGTCTGAGGGCGATCCACCGGCGCCCGCCAGTGGCGGGGCCGCGGAACGCGGCCACGCACTTAGCTGAACGATCGGACAATGATTGTGGCATCGTGGCTGCTTATCGTGCAGCCCGAGTTCCGGTAAGATTCCTGTCCGGAGCGCCTCAGGCCTCCCGCCAAGTACGATCAGACCGATGCAAGTTATTGCCAATTCAGCGTCAGTCTCGATTGGCCGTCCCGAACGGGATGCTTCGTGTCCGCCGGAATGCTCCGTGTCTTCAGGTGATAACGGAAGCCGCGTTTGTTCGAGTCCGCAACAGCCGCTGCACCAGCAGCAAACGCGCGGCCGTTTCGATGATTCGGTGACGCCTTGGTGATTTGCAGCAAGACTGTCATGGCAGAATAATCCGTCTCAGGTTCCGAGGTTCCCCACTTTCATCGAGCCATGTATGCGCCCGTTGCTGAGGATCATCTGGTTCTTGTCAGGATCTGCCTTCGTCGCGAGTTCGGCGGCGCAGCAGGCAGAACCGGTTGAGTCGGTGCGCATCGAACGCGGGGAGCTGTCGGTTGAGTTTCGAGACAACTCACAGTCACCAGCCGTTCTGAGCGGCATCGATAAACTAGTCAATACGACTCACGCGGCCGACTACGATGCTTTCGATCCCGATACGGGCGGTGCCTCGGCGGGGTTGAACTTCGAGCACATTATCTCGGGGCATCGGAATCCCTACAACAAGTTTACTCCGCGGCATGGTCCGTACACGCTCCGGGCGCTGGCTGATGGCAGAACTGTCGTGCTCACGCGACGTGCCGAAGACAGCCCGTGGAAGGTTGCCAGCTCGCTGACATACACCGTCCGTGAGCCGTACTACATCGACTTTGAATTCCGCTGCACGCCTCACGATGCCTCCCTGTTCGAACCACACGGCTACGCCATATTCTTCTTCGCCAATTACATGAACGATGTCGAAGACGCGGCGCTGCACTTTCGTGGGCACACGTCAACGGACACGGAAGAAGACTGGATCACCGCTGACGCGCCGCCGGGGCCTCCTGACTGGAATGGAGGAGGAAATTATCGTGCCCTCGACGCCGGGCGTCTGCAGTATGACGACGACGTGGAATTCCGCCTGAATACCTGGTCGTATGACAGGCCGCGTATTGCCAGGCCCTTCTATTACGGCCGCGCTGCGAACGGAATGACGCAGATTCTGATGTTCGATCGCCTCAGTTCCGAACGTGATCAGATTCGCTTCAGCCTGTATAAATTCAAGCTGCCGAAGCACCCTCGACCGGCGTGGGATTTTCAGTATGTGATCAACAAGGTTGAGACCGGTGCGGACTACGGTTTTCGCGGCCGACTGGTGTGGAAAAAGTTCTTGAGCCGCCGAAGACTGCCTGAACGAGTACGAGCGATGGGCCGCCGCTTTCAGGACCAACCAGCCGCAGCAGCCGGCGGAACGGGTTCAGCGACTGAAGCAGCTTCGCCACCGTGTTTGCGCAGGGTGATGTTGTTATTGAAGTGAACGCAAACCGGACAAAGATCGAGGACGAAGACCTGTCGCTCGTCTCCGGCTTCACACAGATGACCGACCTGTCTCTGGAAGAAACGGCAACAGGCGACACGGGGCTCGCTCATTTACCCAAACTGCAGAAGCTTGAATGGCTCAATCTGTATCGAACACGGATCGGCGATGAGGGTCTGAAACATATCAGGCTGCTCCGAAATCTCCGGCATTTGCCCGTCGGTGAGACGCACGTGACGGACGCCGGACTGGCACATCTGAGCGACATGGAGCAACTCCTGTATCTTGGCCTGCGCGGAAATCACATCACGGACGATGGCGTCAAACATCTGCGAAAGCTCGTCAAGCTTACAGGACTGCATCTCGGCGGTACCAAAGTGACTGACGCGGGAGTGACGCACCTCCTGGGCATGACCAGCCTTGAGAAACTATGGCTGGATGAGACGTCGGTTACGGACAAGGCAATTCCGATACTTGGCAAGCTCACATCTTTGCGGGATCTTCACATCGCCGGGACAAATATCACGGCCGAAGGATTCAGGCGACTGACGGCACTGCTGCCAGAATGTCACATCGAGAATGGACCGTGAGGACGGCATGAGTGTCGTGTTGTCGTTTCTATCCGCTGCGGCACTGACAAATCTGCATTTCTGGCGTGTGTCTGCGAGTGCCGCCTGACCTCGCTGTGCCAGGCGACGTGCGTCAGTCGCTGCATTGATGCAGTCCTGCTCTTTGCGTCAGTCACAGTGCCATTGTCGTCGTTATCCGGCATCCCGGGGCAGCGGCAGCTCCACAACATCGCCCGTCGCAGCGGAGCGATAGCCGGCGAGGAGTATCTCCGTGGCCGTTGCGGCCACGTCCGCGGAAACATCACTCGGACGACCTGACTCGATGCAGTCCAGGAACCAGCCTGCATCACTATTCTGTTCCGCATCGGGCGGTGTGATCCACGCCTGCCTGGTTTCGCCACGAATCGATCCGGCTTTGGTGCTCCTCCCCACATGCCCATCGGATCCTCCGGGTCCCGTTCGGGGGCATTCCATGGGACAGAGTCGGCCCAGACCGAAACTCGGGGGCGATCGAAATCCACGATCGTGGTCCGTTTCGTTCCCACCAGACACGTTCGATTCAGTCCGCCGGCCGGATACGACCGCCAGCCGGTGCGGCCTGCGGAGATGGTGGCAACCACTCCACCGTCCAGTTCCAGCAGCATCTGGCCGAAGTCTTCCATGTTGTTCGTCTGATGTTCGCGAAAGAAGTAGTTTCCTGTCGTGGCGCAGACGCGTCGCACTGCTTTGTCCTGCAGACAGAGCAGTGACACCAGCGAATAGACTCCCACATTGGACAACTCGCGCTTCGAATCCATCAGTTCGTACCGCTCGGGAATCAATGTTTCCTGACGCACTTTCCCGAGCGATGCAGTTCCCGCTGTTCCTTTTGCGAAGCACAGATCGGCATGAACGGCCGTCAAATCGCCCAGGCGATCCGGCAGAATTTCGCGCTGCATTCGACTCATGACATCACCGTGCAAAGCTCCACATATGGCTGACAACGCCGGCGGCACGGACGGCGTCTCGAATGGCATCTGCTTCTTCGAGTGTCGCGGCAAGTGGTTTGTCCAGGTAGAGATGTTTTCCGGCCTGGGCCGCCTGAACGATGATCCTGCCTCGCCGTATCGGTTCTGCACAAATACTGACGATATGCACGTCATCACGACGGAGCGCCTGCTGCAGGTCCGGGAGAACCGGAATGCTGAGGCGGTCGGCCAGCTGATGATTGAGTCGCCGTCGACGCGGAGTGATGTTGTCTTCGTCGGTCACTCCGATCAGTCGACATCGGGGATCTTTTGCCAGACTGTCGGCATACTGGGGTTGATGCGTGTGATCTCCGGCAACCAGCAACACACCCCAGGGCGGCCTTTGCGCCTGCAGCTTCGATGCGGCGATCGCAGGCTGTTGCCCCGCATCCGACGGATTCAGCTTTCGCCTTCCGGAGGCGGTTGGCCTCCGTCCGTCAAAACGAATCGACTGGCCCGAACGAAGCGACGCCTGCAAATGTTCGAAAATTAGTGTCTCCACATCGGAGAGATTCGGTTCCGGCTCATCGTCGTCCGTCCCGAATCCACAATCGTGCTCCCACGACAGAATTCCGCGGTCTCCCCAGACAATCAACTCGAGCATCGGCTGCGCGGAGATGCAGCAACCCACCGAAACCAAAGCAGACTGGCCGGCTGCAAAGCAGATCAGAGTGCTGATGTGTCCTGTTTCCACCGCGCCGAACGCCGTCAATCGTTCGGGACGACTGTCGAACCATTCTCCCACGGCGTTAAGGATGCGCGCGGTCAGCCTTTCGATCCGACCATGATCGGCGCCCAGTTGTGCCGTCACACGAACGGCCACAGGCCGTCCCGCCTGCCCCGTCTCCAGAGCCGCCAGAACGGTCTGTGACGCAACTTGAAACGCATTCACAATTCCGCACTCCTCGACGGTTACTGATTTCGTACGTCCCGCCGGGAAGACTGCTGTCGGTCGCACGTGTGACTCACTCGGAAAACGGTAACGGGAAACCCGCTCCGGATCGAGCGAGAGTCTCGGAGTGTCCGAAGGATCGCCGTCTTTCCGGGTCGACATAAGGTTTCCCCGGAATCGATCCATGCGGCGAATGACAAAGTCCCGGGGTTCTGTGTTCACCATCGTCAATTCATCGATTACAGTGGCGTTCCCTCCTGCGAACGATTTTCGCACGATCCTCCTTCCTGATTGCTGAGCGGTGCCGAGTCATGGGGCGAATCCGGCCAACAGTTCTCACGGCCCTGATTGTGCTGATGAGTTTCCCGGTGATCGCGTTCGGTGATGCACCATCATTTGAAACGGCTGTTCGCCCGATCCTGAAAGCTCACTGCTGGCAGTGTCATGGTGAAGAAGAGGAAATGCAGGGCGGACTGGACGCGCGCCTGGTGCGATTTCTTCTGGAGGGCGGCGAATCAGGGCCTGCTGTTGTGCCGGGCGACCACAAGGCGAGTTTGATGTTCCAGCGCATGGCGTCGGGAGAAATGCCGCCCGGTGAGAAGAAAGTATCGACGGAGGAGCTCGATCAGGTCGCTGGATGGATCGATTCCGGTGCGTCCACGCTGCGTCCGGAACCGGAGGCGCTTGCAACCGGAGATACATTTACTGAGGAAGAGCGAAATCACTGGTCGTTTCAGCCGATCGCGAAGCAAGTCATTCCGGATGTCGCACGTTCGGAACTCGTGCGAACTCCCATCGATTCGTTTCTGTTGGCGAAACTCGAAGACCGGAATCTGAGTTTCAGCCCGGAAGCGGACCGTGAAACTTTGCTGCGACGAATCTACTTTGATCTGATCGGTTTGCCACCGTCGATTGAGGCAGTGAACACGTTCGTTGCCGACGAGTCCCCCGAAGCCTGGACGAACGTCGTCGACGAATTGCTGAATTCCCCGGCCTACGGTGAACGCTGGGCTCGGCACTGGCTGGACGTCGCTGGCTACGCTGACAGCGATGGCTATACGACCAGAGACACCGAACGCAAGTGGGCATGGAAGTATCGCGACTATGTGATTCGTTCGCTGAACGCAGACAAACCGTGGGATCAGTTTCTGATTGAACAGCTTGCGGGTGATGAGCTGTTGACGCCGCCGTATCAGGATCTGACGCCGGAGCAGGCCGATCGACTGATCGCCACCGGCTTCCTGCGAATGTGTCCGGATGGCACCGCTGATGGAAGCGTGGATCAGAACACTGCCCGTAACGACGTGATGGCGGAAGCAATCAAGGTCGCATCGACTTCGCTGTTGGGGCTCACCGTCGGTTGTGCACAGTGTCATGCTCATCGCTACGACCCGATAAGCCAGGCTGACTACTATCGACTGCGAGCGATCTTTGAGCCGGCGTATGACGTACAGCACTGGCGTGTTCCGAACGGACGCCTCGTGTCACTCTGGTCTGCGGAAACTCGTGCCGTTGCCGCTGCCGCTGATGCAGAGCTGGCCGACGTGGAAAAACAACGCACCGAAGAACTCGACAGCATTGTCAGTGAAACGTTCGAACGCGAACTGCTGAAACTTCCTGCCGAACAACAGCCATTGGCTCGCGCGGCGCGGGAGACCGCTTCCGAAAATCGGACGCCGGAACAGAATCAACTGATCAAAGAGTATCCGTTTCTCAACGTCGATCGCGGTTCCGTGTATCTGTATCTGCCCGATCGCCTGACCGGATTCAAAAAGAAATGGGACGCCCTGATCGAAGAAACAAAAAAGAAGCGACCCGCCGATGACAATGTGATGTGTCTGAACGAAGTGCCCGGCCAGGTTCCCGTCACAAATCTGTTTTCGCGCGGCGACTTTCGGCAGCCCCGACAGGAGATTGCGCCGGGTGAGTTGTCTGTGCTGAATGCGAACGGAACGACGTTGCCGGTCAACGCAGAGGACATTCCTACGACGGGACGCCGTCTCAGATACGCTCAGCATTTGACCAGCGGCGAACATCCACTGGTGGCGCGCGTGCTGGTGAATCGATTCTGGCTGCATCATTTCGGACAGGGACTCGTTTCGACCCCGGGAGATTTCGGGATCAGGGGCGAGCGGCCTTCGCATCCGGAACTGCTCGACTGGCTGGCCCGCGACTTCATGGACAACGGCTGGACGCTCAAGCGTCTGCACCGCATGATCGTGACATCCACGGCGTATCGACAGTCATCCGTGCGGCGAGCGGAACTGGATGCTGTCGACGGCGACAACCGATTGCTGGGACGAATGAATGTCCGGCGACTTGAAGCGGAAGTCTTGCGCGATGCTGTGCTCGCGGTGAGCGGCAGGCTGGTCGAAGCGTCATTCGGGCCCCCTGTTCCGGTGAGTCCTGATGACGTTGGACAGATTGTGATAGCGGTGGATACTCGCGATTCGGCGGGTCGCCCGACCGGCAAGGTTGAGTCCCTTGGTACCGCGGAATTCCGTCGCAGCATTTACGTACAGGTTCGGCGGTCGATGCCTCTGGGGATTCTGGAGCCGTTTGACCTGCCGGGAATGACCCCCAACTGTGAAAAGCGCAATGCCTCGACCAATGCGCCGCAATCACTGTTGATGATGAACAATCCGTTCATCGTTCAGCAGGCGGAGTTGCTCGCGAATCGAATTCGCGAATCCGTCGGCGCCGATCCGGTGGCTCAGGCAACGCTGGCGTGGCGGCTCGTGTTCAGCAAGACACCGCAAGAGAGTGACGTTCTGGCGGCCGTTGAGTTTCTGACACCACCGGAATCGACGGCAGTCGATCAGTCGGCGTCGCTGAATCATTTTTGCCATGCGTTGTTGAGTTCGAATGGGTTCCTCTATGTTGACTAGCACACGACGGCACTGGTTTGGGCAGCAGGCTTTGGGGCTCAGCAGCCTCGCGTTCGCCTGGTTGAGACAGCAGGAACTGCATGCCTCCCCGCCAAAGCCGCAACTGGAACCATTGACGTTTGATCTGACGCCGAAACCGCCCGCTGCGCAGGCTCAGGCGACGGCCATGATTTCGATGTTCATGCAGGGCGGTCCGAGCCACATCGATCTGTTCGACCCGAAACCGGAACTCAACCGGCGACACCTGCAGTCGTTTACGGGCGAGATTAAATACGACAACGCCGGTGAAGCCAGCAGCAAACTCTTCGGTTGTCCGTGGCGATTTCGAAAACACGGCGAATGCGGCATGGATCTGAGCGAACTCGTGCCGCATCTGGGTTCGGTCGCCGATGACATTTGTCTGATCCGATCGATGCATACCGGAGTCAACAATCACGGAGAATCCATCAACGCCCTGAATACCGGCCGACAACAGGCGGGAAGACCATCCCTGGGTGCATGGATGTCGTACGGTCTTGGCAGCGATCGCGCCAGTCTGCCGGCGTTCATGGTGCTCACCGATCCGTCCGGGCTTCCTGTACTTGGCGTCGAAAACTGGCAGAACGGATGGCTGCCTTCCATTTATCAGGGCACCGTCGTTCGTTCTCAGGAACCGCGCATTCTGAATCTGAATGCCCCGGCGTCTTTCAGCGCTGCCGACCAGAAGCGGATGCTGAGTTATCTGCGACGCGTTAATGAGGCTCATCTTGAACGGCATCCGGGAGAACACGATCTTTCCGCGCGGATGCAGAGCTATGAACTGGCGGCTGGTATGCAGGTGGCGGCCAGCGAGGCGATGGATATTTCCGGCGAGTCCGAGTCGACTCACAAACTCTACGGGATCGACAACAAGGTGACGCAGGAATACGGAACTCGCTGCCTGATCGCCCGTCGGCTTGTGGAACGCGGCGTTCGCTTTGTGCAGCTGCATACGGGCAACCAGACCTGGGATCACCATGGCGGTATCGTCCAAGCGCTGCCAAATGTTTGCGCCCGAACTGATCAACCGGCGGCGGCGCTCGTGCAGGATCTGAAACAGCGCGGCCTTCTCGATTCAACGCTGGTTCACTGGGGCGGCGAAATGGGCCGTCTTCCGGTCATTCAGAACGAAAAGAACATCGGACGTGATCACAATACTTACGGCTTCAGCATGTGGCTGGCCGGCGGCGGAATCAGAGGCGGGTGCATCCACGGCGAGACGGATGAACTGGGCCATCAAGCTGTCACGGATGTCGTGAACCACTTCGACTATCACGCGACTCTGATGCATCTGTTTGGGCTGAACAACGATCGTCTTTCGATTCGTCGCCCGACGGGTGTTGGCAGTCTGCTCGATGACCAGCCTGGTCAGATTGTTGCTGGAATCCTGAAACGTCCACCGGAAGATGCCGTCGGCTAAGAAAACTGCCCGACCGCCGCGACTTGGTAGTGCGGCAGATGAGAATTTACCCGCCGGGGGCTAACCCCGGTTCTCTGCGAACACAACTGCGGCTAACGCCCTGCGGCTAAGTTGGACACCGGTATCTTATTTGCGATGGTCCTTGGGCGGTTGGCGAGATCGGGCAAGAGATCGGCTACGACCTTGCACTGAGCGCTTTGGCGAAGATGACCGTTGCCGACGCCGGTGTGATGAACTGCTGATAAACAGACGCCTGTCCGTCGTCTTCCATAAATTTGCGGATCGTACTGAGTGCCCGATCGATGAAACGGCTGTCTTCCGTGATGCCCTTGCCGAAGGTCACACACGAATAGAGCGACGCCGTGTTGCTCAGCAGCACGTACTGGGTGCGGTCGGCAAAAGACAGATGACACGACCAGTCAGCATACGAATTGTCATTCCGCCCGGTTCCACAGTGAACGCAAGGTGGAAATTTCCATCCGAATCGTCACGGCACTGACTTTCCGGCCTCGCTTGCCCGGCTGCTTCGATCGTTGCGTCACGTAGCGCTGAAGTTCAGACGTACGAATCGTGCGAGGTACTGTGCGTTCGCCAGGGATGCGGCAGCCGTGCCGCATATGAACACCGATGACCTTGAGCGTCGTGTCTTCGAGTGACCCGTCAGGCGTCTCCTGCTGATATTCCCTGAACAGGTCCTTCAGGCGAATCGTCGATGCGATCTGTGGCTTCTGCTTCAGGTTGCCGTCGGACATCAGGTACGTCGGAATGTCGACATCATCCGGAAGCTCAAGCCGACCGGCCCCGATGAGCCGGATATTCTCTTCGACGTGGCAAGCGGCGGCATCCGCCTTGCGATTGTGTTTTGTCTTAAGCGAACGCTTGTATCGCTTTCCGCCAAAGCGAAACGCGATGTGATAATTGCCGCTGCGATCCTGCTGAATCGAAGCCATTGATGAGTCTCCTCAGACCTTCGATGAAGGATAGAGATGACTCAGCAAGCGTCGTAGCCATGCAGATTCAACGGTCTTGCAACGCTTTGCCAACCTTTCGTGTGACAATGCAACGGTGTCGCACCGGGAATTCAACCAGTGTCACTGAAATGTCACTGATTCCATTTCTTACAAAAAAAGAGTTGGAATCAGTACTGTTGCAACTCTTTTCGCAGTCCGCACTGAAGTCCATCTGAAGTCCGGAAAACAGACTACGCCCGGTAGGATTCGAACCTACGACCTACCGCTTAGAAGGCGGTTGCTCTATCCAGCTGAGCTACGGGCGCTTGTGTTGATTTTGATGGCGGAAGTATCCGTGCCAGACCGTGACCGTTCAAGGGCTGTGCGTGCGGCTGGCGTCGTTCGCGGCTTTCACAGCAACGACGGGAAAGCATGGCACGCCCGGAAGTCAGACCTTTTCCGGAGGACAGACACTCGGACATCCGCAAAGGTTCCTTCGCCGTCGAATGAGCGCGGGGCCGTGGATGTGGTTCCCTTTATTCGTCGGTGACGCATCCTTCCGACGCTGACTTGACGTTTTTGATGTACTTGAACAGCGTGCCGCGATTGGCCTTGAACGGCGGAGCGGTCCATGCAGCCCGGCGTTTTTTCATTTCATCCTCGGAGACGTCCACATTGATTTCGTTTGCTTCGGCGTCGATGGTGATCGTGTCGCCGTTTTGAATCAGCGCGACCGGACCTCCGACCTGTGCTTCTGGAGTGATGTGGCCAACAATGAAGCCGTGAGAACCGCCGCTGAAGCGACCGTCGGTCATCAGCGCCACATCGCTGCCCAGTCCGGCGCCCATGATCGCGGAAGTGGGAGTCAGCATTTCCGGCATTCCGGGTCCTCCCTGCGGTCCTTCGTATCGAATGATGACGACGTCGCCTTTGGTGATCTCGCCGTTTTCCAGCCCCTTCAGCATGTCTTCTTCAGAATCGTAAACGCGGGCGGTGCCGGAGAACTTCACGCCTTCCTTTCCCGTGATTTTGGCGACGGCACCGTCGGGGGCCACGTTGCCTCGCAGGATTCGCAGGTGTCCCGTCTTCTTGATCGGGTTTTCCAGGGGACGAATGATGTCCTGACCTTGCTTCAGACCGGGCACGTCAGCGAGGTTTTCCGCAAGCGTCTTTCCGGTGACGGTCAGGCAGTCGCCCTTCAGAAGTCCGTTTTCCAGCAGGTATTTCAGGACGGCCGGAGTGCCGCCGACGGCGTGCAGGTCTTCCATCACATAGCGGCCGCTGGGTTTCAGGTCCGCGATGAACGGAATGCGGTCGCTGACCTTCTGGAAGTCGTCGATGGTCAGCGGAACGTCCACTGCGCGAGCCATCGCGATCAGATGCAGAACGGCGTTGGTGGAACCGCCCAGGGCCATGACGGTCACCATCGCGTTTTCGAAGGCATCACGCGTCATGATGTCGCGCGGCTTGATGTCGCGTTCCAGCAGGATGCGAATGGCCTTGCCGGCATTCAGACACTCCTGCAGCTTGTCCGGATCTTCAGCGGGGATTGACGAACTGTACGGCAGGCTCATGCCCATCGCTTCGATCGCGGATGCCATCGTGTTGGCCGTGTACATGCCGCCGCAGGCTCCGGCGCCGGGGCAGCTTTTGCGAACGATCTGTTCGCGTTCGTCGTCGGAAATGGACTTCGCCAGATATTCGCCGTACGACTGAAATGCGGAAACGATGTCAAGCTTCTCGCCCTTCGCGCCGCAGCCGGCTCGAATGGTGCCGCCGTAGATCATGATGGACGGGCGGTTGAGCCGACCCATCGCGATCAGGCATCCGGGCATATTCTTGTCGCAGCCGGGCAGCGAAATGTTGGCGTCGTACCACTGGCCTCCCATGACGGTTTCGATGGAATCGGCGATCAGATCCCGCGACTGCAGGGAATAGCTCATTCCCTCGGTTCCCATGGAAATGCCGTCGCTGACACCGATGGTGTTGAATCTCATGCCGACCATCCCGGCCGCGTCGACGCCTTCCTTCACCTTCGCCGCCAGATCCAGCAGGTGCATGTTGCAACTGTTGCCTTCGTACCAGACGCTGGCAATGCCGACCTGCGGCTTGTTCATGTCTTCGGCGGTCAGCCCCGTGGCGTAGAGCATTGCCTGAGATGCTCCCTGAGATCGTGGCTGCGTGATTCGGCTGCTGAATTTGTTGAGCATGGCTTACTGTGTGCTTCGGATCGTGAGTGAAGTGTCGGTGAACAGGAAAGTCGCGCGAGGTAAGTGCGTCGCGCTGATTTTTTGATTGACAACTGCGGCGAGGGAACCGTGCCGCAGTCAGTCGGGCGACGCAGAATAGCAATGCGGTCGAGGGTTCTCGACCGATTGCCGGTGGTTTCCTGCGATGCCGTGCGTCTCCTGCAGATTGACGGGCCGGGAGAATCCACCGGCACAGCGAATGGTCGCACGGAGCATCCCGGCGTGTCGCGGGTTCCTTGCAGTCCTGCGGCCGAACGTGTCTACTCACACGATCCGCCTCAATTCCCGAAAAGTCCGACGCTCCTTGAATTCAGGATTCCGCGCCATGACGATGCCTCGATGCCTGTCCTGCCGCCTGCTGTTGCCCGCACTGTGTTTCGCTGCGTTGAACGCTGCGGCAACGCTGACCGCCTCTGACCCGCCGGAGGGCATGAAGCGGGTTTTTCACGCGGATTTCGAAGACGGTGGTGCAAAACAGTTTCAACCGACCGACGATACCGCCTGGACGGTCATCGAACAGGACGGTAATCACGTGTATTCACTCACGAAGAAGAACAGTGATTTCGAGCCGCCGGTGAGGTCGCCGTTCAATCGGTCGCTGGTAAAGGATGTCAAGGTCGGCAGCTTTGTCATGGACGTGAAGCTGCAGTCCACGATCCCCGACTACGGCCATCGCGACTTGTGCCTGTTCTTCGGGTATCAGGACGATTCACACCTCTACTATGTGCATTTGGGCAAGGAAACCGATGATCACGCGAATCAGATCTTCATCGTCAACGACGCTCCGCGCGTGAAGATTTCGACAAAGACAACGGCGGGCACTCCCTGGAATGATGACTGGCATCACGCGCGAATTGATCGTGACGTTGAATCCGGCAGCATCAAGGTCTATTTCGACGACATGGAGACTCCGGTCATGACCGCCAAGGACAGAACGTTCGGCACGGGCCGGTTCGGCGTCGGTTCCTTCGACGATACCGGTAACTTTGACGAGATCGCTGTCTACGTTCCCGCGGACGAATAGAGTGCGAGCCGTCGAACTTAACCAGCAGCGGATCACGTTTCGCAGCGACTACCGGAATCGCGCGTCGCGTGATGATCTGATCGAAGTCCGTGTCACGACAGCGGGCATTTGCGAAACCGATCTGCAGCTTGCCCGCGGCTACATGGGTTTCAGCGGAGTGCCCGGCCACGAATTCGTCGGCGTTGCTTCCAGGGGACGCTTTGCCCGTCGGCGCGTTGTCGGTGAGATCAACTGCGCGTGCGGGACGTGTGACACCTGCAAGGCCGGACGACGCCGGCATTGCCCGCATCGCACCGTAATCGGCATTCTGAATCATGATGGAGCGTTCGCGGATTCAGTGCTGGTTCCGGAAGAAAACCTTCACGTTGTGCCGGACGGGCTCAGCGACCGGCAGGCAGTGTTTGCCGAACCTGTGGCTGCAGCGTGCCGGATTCTGGAACAGGTGTCGATGTCCCCGCAGGACAGCGTTGTGATTCTCGGCGACGGGCGACTGGGAAATCTGTGTGCTCAGGTTCTGAAGCCGATCGGCTGCCGTCTGACTGTCGTCGGCAAGCATAGTTGGAAGCTTCAGCGGTTGCGGGACCTCGACATCAATGGCTGCCTGCTCGACCAGCACATTCCTGAACAGTCGGCGGACTACGTTGTCGATTGCACAGGTTCGCCACGCGGCTTCGAAACGGCGTTAAGGACCGTGCGGCCGTGCGGAACAGTCATTCTGAAGACAACTGTGGCGGCTCAACAGGAACTGCATCTGGCTCCGATCGTGATTGATGAAGTCACGGTTCTGGGATCCCGCTGCGGTCCGTTCGCGCCGGCGTTGGAAATGCTGGCGGAAGGACGAGTGCAGGTGGAACCACTGATTTCCGCTGCGTACCCGCTGGAAGACGCATCGGCCGCTTTCGAACATGCTCAGTGGCCGGATACGCTGAAAGTCCTGTTCGATGTGGCGTAGTCGCAACTTCGCGGGGTGTCTTTGTCAGTTTGTAACCGGTCGCGGACGACGGGCCGGATGACTTCGGCGCTGGATTGATTTCGACACTTTCGACGTTTTCGCGTGGCGAGCCGTCGGCTCTTCGAGCATCGCATGGGCTATCGAAACCTCGAACAATGCGTCCGCGATCTGGAGCGTCACGGGCACCTGATTCGGCTGAAGAATCCGGTCGACGCTAACCTGGAGGCCGCCGAAATTCATCGTCGAGTTTACGCCGCGGGCGGACCGGCGATTTTGTTCGAGAACGTTGCCGGCTGCCGGTTTCCGATGGTCAGCAACCTGTTTGGAACGATGCAGCGGGCTCGCTTCATCTTCCGCGACGCGCTGCACGGCGTCGAAATGCTGATCGCAGCGAAGAAGGATCCGATCGCTCCGCTGAGGAAGCCGCTTCAACTGCCGGGGATGCTTCGCACACTTCTTTCCATGCGGCCGGCGAAGCGGTCGAGCGGGCCGGTGCTGGAATGCGAAACGACCATTGACCAGTTGCCGCAGGTGAAATGCTGGCCGGACGACGGCGGCGCGTTCATCACCTTGCCCGAAGTCTACACCGAACATCCGGACCGGCCGGGCTACATGCAATCGAATCTGGGCATGTATCGAGTTCAGCTATCCGGCAACCAGTACTCACCGAACAGGCAGGTCGGGCTGCACTATCAGATTCACCGCAGCATTGGATTCCATCACGCGGCGGCGAAGTCGGCGGGCCGGCCGCTGAAGGTGAACATCTTCGTCGGCGGTCCGCCATCGATGGCTGTTGCGGCCGTGATGCCTCTGCCCGACGGTATCCCCGAAGTCGCCTTTGCCGGAGCACTCTCGCGCCGGGCGATCCGGATGGTTCGCCAAAAGAATGCGCCGATGCTCTGCGCGGAAGCGGACTTCTGCATCACGGGAACGATTGCCGACGAGGAACTTCCTGAAGGACCGTTCGGCGATCATCTGGGATACTACAGCCTGATTCACGACTTCCCCGTGCTGAATGTGGAGCGTGTCTATCATCGGAAGAACGCCATCTGGCCGTTTACCGTCGTGGGCCGCCCTCCGCAGGAAGACACGGTATTCGGCGAACTGATTCACGAACTGACCGGTCCGGCAATTCCGACGGTGCTGCCGGGAATCCACGCCGTACATGCGGTCGACGCGGCCGGAGTCCACCCGCTGCTGCTGGCGATTGGAAGCGAACGCTATGTTCCTTACGCGGCAGAACGGCGGCCTCAGGAATTGCTGACGAATGCCAATGCGATTCTGGGACAGGGGCAGTTGTCTCTGGCGAAGTACCTGTGGATCGCCGCTTACGAAGACAATCCGTCGCTGGACATCAACGACGTCGCGGGTTTCCTTCGGCACATCCTGCAGCGAGTCGACTGGAGGCGCGACCTGCATTTTCAGACTCGCACAACGATCGACACGCTGGACTATTCGGGAAGCGGCCTGAACGAAGGATCAAAACTGGTCATCGCGGCGGCAGGGCCGGTTCGCCGGGAGCTGCCGACCGAATGGCCTGGCGACGTGTCACTTCCCGCTGGATTTCGCAGCCCGAAGATCTGCCTGCCCGGTATCGCGGCGATCGAATCTCCGGGATGGACGGTCGGTCCTCACGAAACCGACCCGGCGCCGGAACGGTTTTGCGAATCGTTCTCCCTCCATGATCCGATCAACCGATATCCGCTGCTGGTGCTGGTCGATAACAGTACTTTCACGGCCGAATCGCTGCGAAATCTGCTGTGGGTGACGTTCACGCGATCGAACCCGGCGTCCGACATCTTTGGCATCGGTTCGTTTGTCGAAAACAAGCACTGGGGCTGCCGCGGCAGTCTGGTGATTGATGCCCGGCTGAAGGCACACCTGGCGCCCCCGCTGGATGTTGATCGCAGGACGGCGGCGAAAGTGGACTCGATGTTTGCGGCGGGAGGTCCTCTTCACGGCATCGCATGAAGCGCGTAGACTTGAGTGCCGACAAACTTCTGAAGCCGCTTTTATCGTCGGAGTCCTGCCATGTCATTGCCTTCCGTGGAGCTTCTGGAGTCCCGCCACACGTTTCCGTGCGTTTTTACGTTCAAGGTGATCGGTGTGACGGCGGACAACTTTGCCGCGCGAGTGATCGCGGCGGTTCGTGACGAACTTCGGATGGAGGTCGATCCGCCGTTTTCCATGCGGGAGGCTCGCAACGGCAACCACATTTCCGTCACTCTGGAACCACACTGCAAGTCGCCTCAGCAGGTGCTTGCCGTGTATTGCCGGCTGACGGGCATGAACGGCCTGGTCATGCTGCTGTGAATCGCGAACCTGGATTGCCGACCCGTCGTTTCGGGACTTCATGGCAATTTGGAATCCACCGGCTGTGCGGCGATGAAGCGAACTTCGCCGGGACCTGGCGGCGTCACGTGGCGGCGAATTCCGTGGAACTCAACGTCAGCATTCGTTCCGGCTTTCCGGAAGCTCTGGTCGAAGGCGGTCGTCCCTGAGCCAGGTTCAGCGGCGGCAGCGAAGGAGTCGCCAGTGAACATTCCCGGATGCGTTCCGCCAGTTCAATCACGGTTTGAGGCCGCTGGTCGCGGGGCTTCTGCAGGCACGCCATGATGACATCTTCGAATTCGGGGGAGATTCCGGTTCGAACTCGTTCGGATGGCCGAACCGGCATTTCCGTCAGTTGCCGCTGAAACACGGTGCTGATCTTTCCGTCGCAGTCATGAAACAGCCTCTGGCCGGTCAGCAGAAAATGGCCAACGGCGCCCAGAGCGTAGATGTCGATTCGCTGATCCACGAGTCCGGGTGATTCGATGGCTTCCGGAGCCATATACATGGGCGTGCCACAGAATCCCTTTGACGTCAGTTCCGCCGATCCGACTTCGTCGATCATGGCCGCCAGTCCGAAGTCCAGAACCTTGATCGTGTCACCGGCGATACTGTTTCTTCGCAGCATCATGTTGTCGGGTTTGATGTCGCGATGAATCAGGTTCAGTGCGTGAGCCTCGGCCAGAGAATCGCAAGCCTGCAGCAGGAACCGCATCACATAGCCTTCGGGCAGTGGACCGCACTGATGAACGAGCTGTGACAGAGTCAGGCCGTCGACATACTCCATGGCGTAGAAAAAGAAACCTTCCGGTGTCATCCCGTAGTCATAGATCGTGATTGTGTGAGGTGAAGTGAGCTGACTGGTGAGCTGCACTTCCGTCTCGAATCGGTGAACCGCGGCGTCATCCAGCCGTCGCGTGTCCAGCAGCTTGATGGCGGCGGGGCGCAGCAGCATTGCGTGGCGAGCCTTATAGACGACTCCCATGCCTCCCTTGCCGATTTCTTCTTCCAGCGTGTAACGCCCGATGTTTCGCTCAATCAGCATCGACGCGAACCGTTCTTCGACAAGTCCGGCCGACAGAATCGACGACAGGCGAGGATAGAGTTCCGTGCGCTTGGCGGAATCGTTTTCGTCACGCAGATATTCATCCACGTGCGAAGCGATCTCCAGCAGATTGCAGGCCGGGCAGCATTCCTGCAGTCGAATCAGGCGCGCGGCGGCGGCTGTCGACTGGTTGAACTGTTCGGGAAGCAGCGACGCCGCAGCCACGGCCAGCAGTTCGGGACGTGTGGATTCGATTGACGTCTCTTCGGCGCTTTCGTCCTGCACCGCATTGTCGTCGGCGTCGTCGTTTTCGGACGTGTCATAGGCCGCGAACGCCGCGTCGAAATCATGGTGCCTGGCAACGCTGACAATCAGTTCCGCGGGAAAATTCCAGCGGGCCATCAGTGCGGCCGCCATCACGGCGTGATCCCAGCCAAACACCTTGCGTTCGAATTCGACGACACTTTCCAGTTCGCTTCGAGGTTGTGCGTATTCGGTGTGCCAGATTTCCGTCAGCACCGGCAGCAGAACATCCTGCAGCATCGAAGCCAGCGGTACCAGGTCGGTGTCGCAGCCCAGACATCTCGCCACGCACCGGGAAAACGCCGCACGCTCGGAGTTTTCGATGCTGAACTGTTTCATGCACAGCAGGCGGGACTTTGCGGAATTGAATGCCTGCTGAAACGACAGCGACAGCACGGCGGTCTTCAGCCGACGCAGTCCGAGTAATGTGATGGCATGCTGAACCGACTTGACCTGACCCGGAGCACCCACGGTGGCGGAGTTGGCAAACTTCAGCAGCATCGACGTCAGCGTTCCGTCGGAGGCTATCAGCCTGGCGACACTGGAAACGGGTACGTTCGGATCGCTGGTCAGTTCGGAAAAACGCTGCATGACCTGCGGAATCACCGGAAGCCGGGCCGCAACCTTCGGCTCGATTTCCGGTAATTCCGGACGCAGGTTCTCAAGCAATGTGGACCATTGCGGCGTTGAAGCAGCGATCATGTTTCCGTTGCCTGGGTGTTTTCACTCGACGATCCACCGGCGCAGGCGGCACCGCTGAATCACGAACGAAGGTTCCGTCAGGATTGCTTTCGAACGCCCCGAATGGGAGTTGCCCGGCCATCCGAAGCCGCTTCGCATTCTGATCGATTCCGGAAGTCGGCTGTGTCGATGCGAATGATCGGGACGATTGCATCGCGCCGACCTACACCGGTCGCTGAATCTCCCAGACGTCGATCAGGGCTTCGCCGCGAAAGACATGCAGCCGGCGATGCAGCAGAATCGTCAGGTCGGAATAACCCACAGTCACGCTGACGGTGTCGCCGATGCGAAGATCTCGCGCCGGTCCGGACACCTCAACAACGGCGTGTTCCGCGCTGAGTCGCTGAATGGTGGCGTCCGGCAGATTCCGCATTGCGGGAAGGCACAGGTCCGGATTCAGCACTTTTCGGCCGCAGTTCAGGACCGCCTGGTTCAGAGACGGGCGCGAGACAACGTCGGCGGTCACCCACATTGCCGACTCCAGATCCGATGCCCGGCAGTTCCTGGTGTAGAACAAATCGCCGAAGATCCCGCCGCCGGCCTGAAGTTCCGTGACGGCCGGATGATCTGACGTTGTCTGGAATGAGCCGGTTCCTCCTGCGCTGAGAATGTCGCACGGGATGTCGTGTCGCCGGATCAGATCGCGGCTGTGCTGCAATACATTCATCCCTTCGAAGATCAGTCGGCGCTTTTCGTCCGCGTCCGCAAGCTGCAGCAGGTGGCCTTCATAACCCATCACGCCGACGACACGGACCCCCGGCAACTTGTCTGCTGCCGCCGCCAGTTCCGCGGCATCATGTCCGGGGCGGACTCCCGTGCGATGCATGCCGATGTCGATATCGACCAGGACCTGAAACTCCTGACCACATTCTCCGGCAAGCTCCGACAGCAACTCGGCGTGAACGAAGTGGTCAATTGTCAGCAGCAGTTCGGTCGACGTATTGATGTTCGGCAACCGTTTCAGCTGCATCGGATTCGCCACCAGATGCGCCAGCAGGACGGACGGTACTCCGGCACGGGCCATGACCTCGGCTTCCGCGACAGACGCTGCCGTGACGCCGATCGCACCGAATTCCATCAGAGTCGAGGCGATCTGCGGCAGACAGTGACTCTTGACGTGCGGTCGCCACTGCTTGCCGGACCGGGAAATGTGCTCCGCCATGACTCTGGCGTTGCGTTCCATGATGTCGAGATCAAGGCACAGCATTGTTGTTGATATCCACGATGATTACTGATCGGCCGCCAGCCGCCTGGCAAGCTCTTCGGCACGCTGCTGCCGTTCCTTTCCGCCCCAATCGGGATGCAGCAAATCGACAACCGCCAGTCGCCGCGTCGCTTCGGCTGCGTTTCCATTTTCGAATTCCAGCAACGCCGACTGCAGCGAAGCTTCAAGCCAGATGTCGCTGCCCTGTTCACTGGCATTCAACACATGCTGCCAGAA
This sequence comes from Planctomycetaceae bacterium, assembly GCA_041398785.1. Lineage (NCBI taxonomy): Bacteria > Pseudomonadati > Planctomycetota > Planctomycetia > Planctomycetales > Planctomycetaceae > Planctomycetaceae bacterium. The sequence goes on from JAWKUA010000001.1 coordinate 560,670, forward strand.
TCGGTGACCGGTGCCATCGCTGTCAGCAGGTTTCGCTGATGTCCTGCCGAAGGCCGCCGCAATGCACTGAAGCTGCTGCGGCGAGAGTTTCAGCGCCAGCAGCCGTCCGGTCAGGTCGTCTCGCAGCTTTGTGTTTCCGGTCAATTCAGCGGCCCGCGAGGATAGCGAGTGCAATTCCACAAGTCGATCGGCGGTGAGGTCATCAGTGCCGGAGACCAGCGTCGAAGCGATCAGCTTTTCGATTGTGTCGGCGAGCCAGATATCACCAGCCTGAACCCGGGTGCCGTCGGCATAGACCGCATGAAGATACCGCAGCGCCTGTTGCTGCCACGGGAGATCACTGGTCAGCAGCCGCCGCTGAATATCCTTCAGTTGTGCGGCATTGGCCGTTGTTCGCGCGACGGCCAGCAGCGTCAGCAGATCGATCCGGCGGAATAGCGCAGGTCGGTTCAGGTCCTCAGTGTGTGAGTCATCGGTCTGCAGGTCATCTCGGATCGAATTCGCTTTGCCGCGATCGCATTCCAGTCCGGCGTCGCTTCCGACTGACTGGGAGTCCGCAGCTGAAGTTGAAGAGTGATGAGCCTGATCGCTGCGAGTTCAGCCATCGTGCCCGTTGCCTCTCCGACTCGAAACGTTCGGCAAGCAGTTGAAAGCGGCTCGTGAGTTCTTCAGTCGTCGCGAGTCGCTGACTGAGGACTGGTGGGAGCGGCCAGCAGGAACTCTCCCGCCTGTCGCAGTTGCAGCTGACTTGTCGCCGAAGGTTCCTGCTCGCAGATTTCGATGGCAATTTTTGCCGCCGCCGGGGCTCGTCCTGCTGCACCAGGCTGATGAGCCACTGTCGGGCTCGCGTCGCTGTCGGCTGCAGGGCGAACCGGTCCACGTGCTGTTCCAGAGCGGTTCGATACGCCAGAGTGTCTGGTGTTCCGGAGCCGGTATTTTCTGACGCTGACTGCCAGATTTTCCCATGGCGAAGACGCTCAACAGGTCGGCAGCAACCGCTTCGGATTCCTGGCTGATCGAGGAGAACGCGTCCGTCGCCGCCTGAAGCCGCGTCGGCAGCGGACAGTTCCGTTGCCGGATCGAAGTTCTCCGCTGCCAGCTGCAGTGCAGCGACCACCTAAGCGGAGCGTCGGCCGGCAGGCGTCGGAGAATTGATTCCAGCACTTCAGACGCCGAAGCGGTGTCGCCGGACTGGTGCAGACGATCCGCTCGCTCGACCTGGTCCGCCAGTTCGGCGCCGACGGTTTCCACGAGTCCGAACCGGGCCGCGACGCGTTCGGCTGCTTCGTGATAGACGCCTCGCGTTTGTTGCAGGGTCGCATTCTGCTGTTCCGCGAAATCCGCCGCCTGCTGTTTCAGATTTGCGTCATCGAGCCTGCGGACGATCTCATACAGCGCAGTCGGCACTCCAGTTTCAGATAGACAAATTCCTGCAGTACCAGCGGATCCGCGGAGTTCAGGTTGACGTCAACATTGATCGCCTCCGAGGCTGCCGCGCCTGCGGCAGGCCGCGAATTCGCAGTGTGTCCTGCGAACGCGATGAATGTTCGGCGCGTGAAAGCTCAGACTGCGGATCCGAAGTGCAAACACTGCGGCATCGTTGGCGGCCAGAGCCAGATCAGCCTGCAGCCAGCGAACGTCCGCTTTCAGTTGATCCGTGCCGGCGGATCGAAGCAGAACGTTCAGCAGGTTTTCAGCGGCTTCCCGATCCCGTTTCCGCGGCGGCTTGTTTTCTGATCCCCGCATGAGCCTGCAGCGTACGAAACCGCATCACGTGCAACTCCGCCAGCAGCAGTCGGGCGCTTGCCGCGAATGTCACGCACGGCTTCCGAATCCAGGTTCCGTCGCACTGTTTCCAACTGCGTCATCAGTGCGTCGGCCAATTCGATACCCTTGTCGATCGTCGCCAGCGACGGCTGATCAGCTTTGTGCGGTTCTGAATCATGATTCGTCGACGAGACCAGATGGCCGGCTCGATCGATCACCGCCGAGGTTTCCGCGATCAGCTTCAGCGATGAGACCTGATCCAGTCGCAGCAGCAGTTCCGTTTCCGGACTTACAACCGCGGACTCCAGAAATAACGTGATCGTTTCCACGGATTGCGCCAGCAGGCTCTGTCGGTTCGCTGCCGAGGCAAACCACGCGTGGCGGCGATAAACGTCGCACAGCTTGAGATGCCAGAATGCCTGCCGTTCAGCATCTGATTGCGCGGCGATCTGCTGGCGACAGTGCTGTTCCGCGGTCTCAAACAGCAATCGCCGCGAGATCTGATCGACAAACCTGGCCTCCATCCGGTCAGCTCGGTCGCGAGCCACCGGCTGCGCGGCGAGGGGCGACGGCAGCAGCGACGCTGTCAGCAGCACCATACGAAGCAGTTTGGCGGAAGGAGACGACATGCCAAAAGTCTAGTTGAATTCCATCAGGTTTCTGCAAGGATTCCGCCCGATGCCGCGTCACTCCACGCGTCGTTCAACAATTGGTTGGTCATTCCGGGAGGTCTGTTGATGCCGTCAAAAACGGTTTTGAGTGTCGGTCAGTGTCGACCGGACAATGCTGCGATTACGCATTTCCTGACGTCGAATTTCGATGTGCGGATTCTTCGCGCGGATCTTGCGGATGAAGCCCTGCAGCAGTTGTCAGAAAACCATGTCGATCTTGTTCTGATCAACCGCAAGCTGGACGCCGACTACAGCGACGGGATGCTGATTCTGGAAGCGATCAAGTCGAATCCGGCGATCGCCGGTGTGCCCGTCATGCTGGTTTCGAATTTCCCCGAATGGCAGGAAAAGGCGGTTTCGGCCGGCGGCATCTACGGATTCGGGAAATCGGAATTGCGTTCCGCCGACGCCATCAGCCGAGTGGCGGAAGCTTTGGGTCTGAAACCGGAGACTGCCGAAGCGTGATGCGACGACGGACAACAGCCGATTGGCTCCGTCGCTGGAGTGCGGTCTCCTCTCGCCGGATCGCGCTACGATCTTCTCGTTCCACGGGCTTCAGCCCTGGAACGCTATGCCCGAAAGGCTCCGCCTTCGTTTCCGCAGCCGCGCGACAGCGAATGACGCGACCTAGGGTTCCGGAGCCGGCTTTCGTCGTTTTCGTTCAAAGCGGATGGTGCAGCCGCGAGCACCCGTCTTCTGCACGGCAGGAGTTTTCCCGGCCAGCGCCGCACTGACAGCGTCCTCAACGTAGCGCTGAGAAACCCTGGCGGCGTCCGTGCTGTCGTCGAGTGCTCCTTTGTAGACAATTTCGCGGCGGGAATTCAGCACGAAGAATTCCGGCGTGTAAATCGCACCGTAGGATCTGGCGACGTCCTGTGATTCGTCCCACAGGTAGGGAAAGTTGAATTTCTTTTCCTTTGCACGCTGCTGCATCTGGTCCAGCCGATCATCCGGAATGACGTTGCTGTTGATGGCGATCAGTTGCGCGCGATTGCCGTCGTCGGCAAATTTCTTTTGCAGGGCGATCAGGCGATCTTCGTAGTCGACCGCGTACGGACAGGAGTTGCACGTGAAGCACACGACGACGATGTCCCTGTCCGCCAGATCGTTCAGCGAGTGCGGCTTTTCGTCGACTCCGGCCAGATCGGACCATTCCGGAGCCTTGTCGCCGATTTCCGGAGACGACGCTGATTGCGCCGCGGCAGTCAACTCGATGAACGTGACCAGTGCGGCAACGGTCAGGCATACGGCAGAATTTCGGACTATTCGTTTCATGGCTCAGCGGAACCTTTTCAGTTTGCGCGTTGCCCTATGCGCCGACGCGCGCCTTCAGGCTGTTTTCTCCGAGTCGTGCACAGAAATCGCCGAAGCACTCGCCGTTGTGGCGATCGCTTCGATAAATCTCCAGCAGCGGCGTCAGCGTCTTCACGATTTCATCCTGCGGGACCAGGTCCTGGTAGATGAATGAAAGCCGCGTGCCTTCCGGGTTTCCACCAACGAAGACGGTGTACTTGCCTGCCGTCTTTCCGACCAGACCGATGTCCGACGTGTAAGGACGGCCGCAGCCGTTCGGGCAACCCGTCATGTGGACGGCGATCTTCTGAGATTCGAGACCGAGCTTCGATATCTGCAATTCCAGTTCATCAATGATCTGCGGCAGAACACGTTCGGATTCCGTAATCGCCAGACCGCAGGTGGGAAACGCCGGGCAGGCAATGCTGTATCGGCGGGCCAGAGAAAGCTGATCGGTTCGCTTGATGCCATGCTCCGACATCAGGCGTTCGATTTCCTTCCGATCGCGGGGTTCGATATCGCACAGGATGACACTCTGGATCGCCGTCAGCCGGCTGTCCATCCTGAAGCGGTTCAGGATCGCTCGCAGCCCGGTCTTGATGCGCAGGTCGCCGTCGTCCTTAATCCGTCCGTTTTCGATGTTGATTCCCAGAAACAGTTTGCCGTCGCCCTGCTCGTGCCAGCCCATGTGATCGTCGACGCCGGTGACGTCGGCCGGATGCGGTGCCGGCAGAGAGCCGCCAAAGTACTCTTCCACGGTGCTGCGAAACCTGTCGAGGCCCCAGTCCGCGATCACGTACTTCATTCGGGCGATCTTGCGATCCTCGCGATTCCCGTGGTCACGCTGGACTTTCACAATGGCTTCCGCGACGGGAATCACCTGCTCCGGCGTGACAAATGCCAGACGCTTCGCGAGAGCCGGGAAGGTCTTTTCAGCGCTGGGAGTTGTTCCCATCCCGCCGCCGACAAGGACGTTGTAGCCGACGATCCTGCCATTCTCGACAACGGCCAGAAAGCCAAGGTCCTGCGTATAAAGGTCGACGCAGTTGTCGTCGGGTGTGGCGACGGCCATCTTGAATTTCCGGGGCAGATAGCGTTCGCCATAGATCGGTTCGTCAACCGGACGAAAGTCAGTGACGTTTGCCTTTGTGCCTTCGTCGTCAGTCAGCCAGATTTCGTAGTAGCCGGTTGTCCGCGGCCGGAAGTGTTCGGCAAGCTGCTGCGAAAGCTGCTGGATCTGATTGTGAACGGAGTTGTTCTTTTCGGGAGCCGGGCAGCACATGACGTTGCGGTTGACGTCACCGCAGGCGGCCAGCGTTGTCAGTTTGCTGTCATTGATCGCCCGGATGGTCTGCTTCAGGTTGCCTTTCAGAACACCATGAAGCTGAAGCCCCTGCCGCGTGGTAATTCGCAGGGTGCCATTGCCGAGCACGTCGCACAGATCCAGCTCCGCCAGAAACTGATCGGCCGTGACGCGACCTCCGGGGATGCTGGTGCGGACCATGCAGGAGTAGGCTTTCTCCCGGCGGGATCCGTCGGGGTTCTTTGCCTTCCGCAGATCCCGGTCATCCTGCATGTAACTTCCGTGGTGCTTCAAAAGCGCGCCGGCATCGCCGCTGAAGCTCGGTTCGTCGTTCCGGAGCTCTTGAGCGATCGTACCGCGAAGCTGCCGGCTGTTTTTCTTGAGAAGTTCCGCCGCACTGAGTTGAGTAGTTTCAGACATGAACCTGGGTTTCTGGCCGTCCCGATGTGAATGGAGTGACGCGCCGAACGCGGTCGGCGCTGTGGTCGATGAGTATAGGCCGGTCCAAAACTGTTGGATAGGCTGCTCGTCGTTCCGTCGCACGCGGGAAACGGCGATTCCCGCGCGCGAAACCGAATGACTTCGAAGCCGATCTGCCGGCGCGTCAATCGCGCTTCCGGTTTGTCCGACCATGAGCGCAGGAGTGCGGTTCTGCCGATTGCGAAGTCCGTACCGGTAACTTTTGCAGGGGCGCAGCCGGCACAGATCGCCCCTGTTGCCGGATCGTCAGAAATTCTCCAATGCAATCCAACGGTGTCGGTTCCATTCGCACTTGCGGATCAAGCCTCGTCCGCAGCAAGTCGAATAACAGCAGGGGGCGAGGTACGTCTGGTTGCTTGTTCGATTCGGGAAAATGGCGGAGTCGTTTGGATGCGACATTTCTGTGGCCATGCTGTTCTTCGGCAAATTCTGCTGGTTGTGTGTGTCGTAGCCAATTCAGGCCTGTGCAGCGCTCAGTCCGGGAAAGTGCCCAACGAACTGAAGTCGGATGTCGAGGAACCGAAGATTCACCTGCCGGAATTCGGGCAGGATTCGCCGTTCCACACCGTGTCGCGGTCCACGCCTGTATCAGACGATCCTGTTCTGAAGGTAGTGCAGGAAGCTGTTGACGCGACCCGACGCCGGCTGTTGTCGACGGATCAGCACACGCCGTGGCAGATCATGCACGGACTGCTGGCGCTGCGGCAGGATCTGAGAATTCGCAAGGACGGCGAAGTGATCTCCGGACTTGACTGGGTCTGCACCGGCCCCACGTTCGACAACGTTCGCTGGTTTGAAAAGACGCGTCACGGCGGGCGTGCTCAACCCTACAGCCGCCCCTATGCGTTTGAAGGTCACGCCAATCAGTTTCTTGCAATTCTGTCGATGTCGGGCCTGTCGCTGGACCACGAATTTCAGACCGATGACGGCCCGATCACCATGAAGGACATGCTGCGCAATGCGCAGATGACGATGAACACGAAGGACGAAGTCACCTGGTCCCTGTGGGCTCTGAGTCGGTACCTGCCGCCGGATGCCGAGTGGCTGAACGAAAACGGCGAACCGTGGAGCATCGAGCGGATGGTGAAAATCCAGACCGATGCGCCGCTGAAGGGTGCTCCCTGCGGAGGAACTCACGGCCTGTTCGCTCTTGCTCACGCCCGCAACGTCTACCTGCGTCACGGAAAGCCGCTGCGAGGCGTGTGGCTGGAGGGTGAATACAAAATTCGCACCTACATCAACACGGCCAGAATGCAGCAGAATTCCAACGGCAGCCTGTCATCCAACTACTTCCGCGGCCGCGAGTATGATCAGGACTTCAATAAGCGAATGGCCAGCGCCGGACATGTTCTGGAATTTCTGATGATTGCGCTTCCGCAGGAAGAACTGCAGGAACAATGGGTGCGGCGAGCCATTCACGCAACGGCCTCAGATCTGCTGAATAATCGCAAAGCTCACGTGAAGTGTTCTCCGCTGTATCACTCCGCGAACGGGCTGAGCATCTATCTGGATCGCATGAAACTGACAGACAAACCCGATCAGTTGGCTGCCGGTAAGGAAGAAAAGAAGACGGCCAAAGCGGACACACCGTCCGGCAGCGGGCCATCGGTTCCCGCGACTCGTATTTCCAATCCGAAGGCGGTGCTTGAGGATCTCGATGTGCCGCCGGAATCCGACGACGCCGACGAGTTGTCCGCAGAACAGCCGTCAGCGGACGACACATCGTCGGATGAGGCTGCCGAGCGGGCCGCTGAAGATCAGGCGAAGTGGCGAGCCACACTGGAATCGCGACGCACACCGATCGTGCTGCCGGAAGAGCTGGAGGCCGACGCGGAATCCGGCATTCTGCTGCCGGTGCCGGACGACGCCGGGATTTAGTGCCTTGTCAGCAATTGATTGGTGAGTCTTGTGGCACTCGCTGCGTCAGTGGTTTCCGCAGCGCAGACGCAGTGACACATCCGGCGACACACATCCAAACACGCTGGCCAGGGCACCAGGGCTCATGCATGCATGAATGAACGGCCGGCAGCGGGGAACGGCTCGTGCCGCCCCGGGCAGTTCTCCTGTCCGATTTCAGTGCGGCCAGACTGCGATAAACCCGTCTTCACCCGACGTCACGATGTCTCCGTTGACGGAAACGTCCAGTGAATCGACGGGACGCGAATGCGGCGCTCGATTGGCGATGCGAAGTTCGATCGATGAACTTCCGCGATACGGTTCCGCGCCGGAGCCCGGGTCGGTGTAGATCCATTCGAACACGCGTCCGTCGGCGCCTCCCGTCAGCAGTGTTTCGCTGGCCGGGCCAAATGCGATCGCGGACACTCCCTGAATCTGGTCGTCGCCGCCCCGGCCGACTGTGTGACCTCCCTGCAAAACGGCAACGGTGCGGCTGGTTTCGGGACCGCCGGTTTCGTACTGGAAGATAATCGCGACGGATGTCACGTCGCCGTCTTCGTCGATGACAATGCCGCCGGCGGCAAAACGACTTCCGTCCGACGAAAAGGCGACCGTATTGAACACAACGTGACCGTCGATATCGGGGACGATCGGAACCGACTGCGCCTCGTTGCCGGAGATCTTCCACAGCCCCAGATGTCCGCGCTGGACTCCCAGCAGATGACTGCCGTCCGGAGAAATGGCGACCGAGTTCCCGCCGTATGCGTCGTGCTCCGTTTTGTCCGCATCGGCATTGAGTGTGACGGGAGGAATGGTGATGGCTGCTTCCGAAGGAGGCGGCGTGTGCGGTTTCCAGTTCCAGAGTCTGATATCGCCGACCGCGCCCACGGATGCGATACGGTAGTCGTCCTTTGCCGGACTGAAGGCGACTCCGTCGATTCGACCCATGTGCGGGTTCAGGATGCGGAACACGGTACCGGCGTGGTTCGGGCTTTCTTCATCGGCGTCGAACACGCGGAGCGATTCGCTGGCCGTCGCCAGGTATTTCCGATCGAAGGAAAAGCTGACGCCCAGAACGGCGGCGTGCGCTCGAAATTCCGCAAGGTGGCGACCGGATTCCAGGTCCCAAAGATGCGCCGCGCGTCCGTCGAACGTGGCAATTCGCTTCGGGGGATTCTCACCGGGCACGAATGCCGCCTGAATTGCCGGAGCGTTGAACTGAACCCGGTCACGCTCGCTAAGAGTCTGGTTCGGGTCAGCTACCGACTGCCGCAGGCGATTCAGCACTTTCCACGAATCGGCGTCGTAAACATAGATTTCGGTGGCTGCGGTGGTTGCTGTTTCCTTTTGGTTGCTGACGAACAGCAGTCGCGTGCCGTCCGGCGACCATGAAACGCCCTGTTCAAATGCACGGCCGCGCTCGTTGGCGGCGATCGTTGTGGACCGCAGTTCCTTAACCGGCAGATCGCTGAACGTCGACCAGATCGTCACGCGAAACAGATACGTTTCCTTTCCGGATTCTCCGCCGGAAATCTGTTTTAGCGCCGTGGTCGCGAAACGGCGGCGATCCGGAGCCATTCGAAGACTCAGGACGAAGTCGTCATTGTCCGGCTCGTCTTCGACCTTACGTCGCTCGAAGGTTTGTTCCGACTGCCGAATTTCCTCCCCGCTGATTTTCCATCGCCGCACGTGTCCATCGTACCCGGCGCTGATGAGTTCATCTTCGGCGATGAACGCGATCCCGGAAACACCATCCTTGTTGTGAGTTCCCTGAGCCCGCGCGATCACGGAACTGTCGCCGGCGTTCCAGACGACCATCCGGCCGCGACGTCCGGCGGTGACGATGCGTTCGCCGGACGGGGAGATTGCGACCGCTGTGATTTCGTCTTCCGGGTGCTCGCCGATGAATTCGACATCGGGCCGCGGCGTCGGAGAGCTTTCGATGGTGTCTAGTTTCCAAAGCAGCGCGACATGGGCTGTGGAACTTGTGCCCGTTGCGGAATCCGGCGTCTCGCGCACTCCCGCGGCAAGCACCAGTTTTCCATCATCGGACACCGCGATTTCGCTCTGCGAGTTCTCCGGAAGCAGTCGTGAAACTTCACGGCCGATGCCGTCTTCGTCGTCCTTTGAATCCCAGACCGAAATCGATCCCGACCAGTCAGACGTCAGCAGCCGGCGACCATCCGGCGGAAGCACGCGCAGCGACTGCAGGTTCGGGATGTGACCTTCCAGAAACACGTTCTTGTCGGGGTCAAAGAACAGCGATCCGCGTCCTCCCATCGCCATCGTGCCCGTCTTTCGTCCGGCGGTGTCGTAGACATGCGCCGCGCGATCGTTGGCTCCGACGACAATCCGATTGCCGTCACGACTGAAGCGGGCAGAATACGCGGCGATGAAATTCGGACTGCCGTCAGAGCTGCCGATGCGAAACGGCTGCCGCGGCTGCTGAACGGCCGCCGCCAGGGCATGTGTGCTGACGGGAATCGCACGGTGCACGCGTTTTTGTGTTCGGCTGACGGTCCGGTGGCCGGGCCTCCGCACGTCAGGACATTCCGCTTCGTTCCACTGAGTGACGGTGCCGGTTGCGAAAACGTCGTCCAGCGATCTGAACAGCTTCGCATACTCACCATACGTCGAAATCGTCCAGTGTCGCACGGAATGACCGTCGTCGCCCACGGAGCACACCTGGTCGCTGGAATTCCCCGCGAATGAAACGTACCGCACGGCTCCGGAATGTCCCGCCAGCAAACTGCCGTACTTTCCCGCGATGTTCCAAAGCCCCGGGACTTCTGACGGGACGAACCGGCCGTTCTGCAGGTCGCGGACCTGGATGTAGTTGCGAGTAAAACCGGTGACGAGGCGTTGATTGTCGCGGGAAAACGCCGCGCTGGAAACTTCAAACGGGCCGAATTCCAGCACCGCGGCGTCACGATTGTCGAGCTCATGCGGCGCCACAAACGGGAATTTGTTCGCCTCTGCGCCCTCCCGGCGCGGCAGGATCATCAGGCGATTCGGACCGATCAAAGCCAGCGCCAGCAGACTGCTGTCAGGCGAAAGAAACATCGCCTGCGGCGTGGATTCGTTGCCGCGCAGTCCCTCCAGCCCCGGAGCCGATCCCGCGCGCACCAGGATTGGCGGATTGGCATCGAAATCCAGCGGCACCGAAAAAATGCCTTCCGTAGCGGTGTTCGCAATCAGCGCCGATTCGTCAGACATCAGCACGACGCTCTTCACCGAAAAGTTCGTACGACCATTGCCATTGCCGGCCAGCGGTCCGGCAAACACCTGTTCCGGCTGCGGCCCGTCGACATTCAGGATCCGGATCGTGGCTTCCGGGTCGTCGCCGACGAAATACAGTCGCTGTCCCGAAGCGGAAAACAGGGCATGCGCGTAAGTGATGTTCGCACCCGTTGGCGACTCAGGCAGCGCGATCCGGCGCGGCTGATCGGTCGAAAGATCCCAGAGTTCGTTCAGCCTGTTGCGTCCGCCGATGGCCAGTTTCGTCCCGTCGGCTGTCAGAGCGATAGCTCCGATCCGGTCTCCGGCGGTGATCTCCGCAGGACGAGTTTCCGAACCGGAATCCTCGGACCCGGTTCTCAGAATCGTCACCGTGGTTGTTGTGGCAAGCGCTGTGACTCGGCCACTTGCGCTGACGGTGCTGAAGCGAACCTTCTGCACATTCGTGGCCTGAGCCGTCTGCTGCTTGTCCTGTTCAATCTGGTCTCGCCAGCGCTTCAGGAAACGTCGCCGTTCTTCGCTGTGGCTCTTATCCTCCAGCGCTTCGTCGATGGCCTGGATGGCTTCGCCGAACAGTCCGAGATCGCGGCTGGTTTTGACCGTCTTGTTCAGCGCATCCCAGTTGGCCTGAGCAGCAAGCTTCTCCGCGTTCTGGCGTTTTTCGTCGGCCTCAGCCACTTCCTTGCGGAGCGATTCCGCCTGTTCCAGCAGAGGCTTCACGGCGTCTTCCGCCTTCTTCTTTTCTGCTTCCGCTTCCCTGCGGCGCGCTTCGGATTCCTGTTGCTGAGCTTTCGCGGCGTCGGCCAGAGCGACGGCAGCTTCCTTTGCTTCTTCGGCGGTTGCAGCCCGAGCAACCGCTTCATTCGCGGCCTTCACTTTTTCCGCGAGTTCGCGTTCGACTTCCAGTTTGCGGTTTTCCGCGGCCTGAGCGAGTTCTTCGGCGGCCTTTTTCTTTTCTTCCGCAACCGCCATTGCGTTGTCAGCGTCCTTCAGCCGCTCGTCTTTGGCGATGAGTTCTTCGTTGGCCTTCTGAAGATTGCTGGTCGCCTCCTGAGCCACCAGCATCTGCTGCGTGCTGACGAACACGCCGGCGATCGCGGCGACAAACAGCACGGCCCAGGTCGTTTTGACAAGCGTCCGGAAGCGACGCGTCTTCCTCAGCCGGCTGCGCAAATCGTCGAACCGGGAGTCACCGTTTTCGCCGACAATCTGCAATCCCAGGTCGATGTCGCCCTTCTTGTGAGCCAGTGCAGCGTAGGCTCGCCGAGCCCGAATGTCGCCGTCCTGCGCGCGGCGGTTGTTCGGCCATTTTCGAAGCGCTTCGTCGTACAGCGCGACGGCGTGCTGGTATTCGCTGTAACCGGCGTTTGCGGGATTTTCTTCAGCGGAATGCATCAGCTCTTCCGCGCGGCCGGTGATGCGATATTCGCGAATTGCCTCCTGAAATTCCTCAACCGTGGCGAAACGGTCGGCGGGACTGGTGGACATGGCCCGCAGAGCAATGTTCATCAGTTCGCCGGGATTCGAAATGCGCTTTTCGATCTTGTTGTTGACGACGGCCCAGATCACGGCGCTCAGTTGTTCGGCGGCATCCGTCATGCTCCAGAATTCGCGCAACAGGTGCGGCGGAAATCCTTCCACGACCTCAAACAGGATGGCTCCCAGCACGTAGATGTCGCTATGCGGTCCGATGACGGAAATGTCGTCGTCGGCCAGTTCCGGCGCCATGTAGACGGGTGTTCCCGCGCCGCCTCGAAAATCCACGACGACGCTGTCCTTGCGAGGAAACGCGTCAGTGGTGATCGCCAGACCCCAGTCCAGCACGATGACTTCGCCGTAGTCACCCACGACCACGTTTTCCGGCTTCAGATCGCGGTTGATCACACCGCGTGAATGAGCGTACGCGACGGCGTCGCAGAGCTTCATGAAGATTTCAAGATTCTCTTCCAGCGAGCGTTCGCGGATGGTCTTGTTCCACGCCGTGCCCTGCACCTGTTTCATGGAATAGAACAGCTTGCCATCGCCGGTGCAGCCCAGGTCGTGGATCGGGACGATGTTGGGATGCACCAGATTGGCTGTCACAACGGCTTCCGAAACGAACATCGCCTGATCGTGATCAACATGCGGTGAATCGGGCTTCAGCGTTTTGACCGCCAGGTCGCGATTCAAAGACGTCTGCCGAGCTCGATAGACAACACCCATGTTGCCAGCGCCCAGCCGGTTCAGGATTTCGTACTCCGGAGAATCCCTGTCCCAGGTCAGCGCCGACTGCAGGCCGGTGACGTTGGCTCGATCTTTGGGAATCTCGTTGATCACGCCTGAGATTTCCCCGGAGACACCTCGCTGATGAATGCGAAGGTTCCAGGTGCTTTTTCCCGCTTTGGCTTTCGGAACTGCCGCATTTGAACGCTGAGTTCGCACGACAGGATCCTTCACCGTGACCAGCGTCTTTCCGGAACCGGTATCGAACTGCGGATTGTCGGGAGTTTCGCGGTGAAGCTGAGCGATTGTGCTGATCGGTGTCTGTTCCGCCCGATGCGTCTTGAAAATCGTGCCCTGATCTTCAAACACGGGCAGCGCGTCCAGGCTGTCGCCGGGCGCGGTAAATGGAGAGGCGAAACGTGTTCCGAACGCTGAGCCTCCCGCATCAGCAACCGTTTCCGGGCCGGCCACGATTCTTTCCGGAACCAGAGTCCCGCCGGCACCTTGTTCCGCCGACGGCGGTTTCGCGCCGGAGTCGTCCGCTGAATTGCCAAACGAAGGCGCCAGTGTGCCGAACACTGGTGCCCGCGGTGTCTCGTCACTGTCGTCCCGGTTGCGGCCGTTTTTCATCGCACTGTGCTCTCTGCTGCCTCGTAACGATTCTCCGTATTTCACACGGCAAACTCTTTGCCGAGTCGGCGTCGGCTGATTCTCTCAGAGACCGCCGCAATCCCGCCACCCTGATCTGCAGAATTCCAGAGCCGCTTCGTCCGGCATCGAATCACGCGAATGCCGGCCCCGCGCAAAAGAACGGGAAGTGACGAAGGGATCTCCGTCGCTTCCCTGAGTGTTTCCCCGCGAAGCGTAGAACTGCGTCCGGACGATTCGCTTCAATCAGAGGCCGCAGCGTCGTTTCAGACGATCCACGAGAGATCCGCGCTTCTTTGGTCCGGTGGTTCCCGTCCTTCCGGAAAGAACTCCCGAGACCAGCAGTCCCGCCACGGCTGACTGGGCCACGCGTGACTCGCCCGATGTCGGAACGTCGACGTGCTCCGTGGCCGGCAGATCCAGCGCCGCCCGCTGCGGCGCATCGGCCGGAACGTCCGCCTGTTTGACGTCGGCCGGACCGGCACCGGGCAGGACTCCGTCATCCGGCCGCGAATCGAGTGACACGTCGTCGCCGGAATCATCGGCGGCATTCTCTTCGGGCGCTGGCGCTTCGTCCGTGTCGTCGGTCGGCATGGGAATCAGCTTGATTTCCGGGAAGACATCCGGAAGTTCTTCGGTCGCCGGAGTCGGTTCGCGGTTGAACACGTCGAACTTCAGCACGGGGCGTTCGATCGTGACGGTCTGGCCGTTTTCGTTGACCTTGGTCGTAATCAGCCACAGTTCGTAACCGGTCCCGTTGTCAATTCGCGGTTCCTGTCGGACGAATTCTCGCAGTCGCTTGGGCTGCATCAGGTTCTCGCCGAATTCCTCCGCGATGCGTTCGATGACCGGTTCGTCTCGATCTTCCTGCCGGAGCTGGTAGAAGTCTTCCGACTGAGTGCTGTAACCACCGTTGGCGAATTCCGCGGCTTGGACAGCCATCACAAACAACGGCTGTTCAGGAGCCACAGGCGGCGCTGCGGCCGGCGCTGGTGCCGGTTTCGGCGGTTCCGGTTCCGGTTCTATGGGCAGCAGAATTCCCGTCGGCAGCGAAAATACAGCCCGGCCGTTCTCGAAGCCCTGCGTGGTGGCCAGATTGTTGTCCGACGTTTCCGACAGGATTCCCTCCGCGACATTGTTCGTCACGGAATTCTGTGTGATTTGCTGTCCCTGAACGGAGATCGAAGGATCGAAGGAAACGCTGAATTGAATCGGAATCTGAACGACGCCCGTGTTCAGAAATCCGACCGCATCAAAAATTGTCGAATACAGGTGTCCGACTTCACGGATCATGCCGCCCTGGTCAACCAGGATGTTTTCCTGAAGCGCGTCCGAAGTGAGTGTGTTAAGGAATGTCGACAGACCCTGTGCCGTTGCAATGTCAGCGGCAGACACGTCGCCGTCTTCCGGGTCCATGAAGTCGACCGACAGCAACAGATTCTCTTCGCCAGCGACACCAATGATGACCCGAAAGCTGTTCAGCACCGACAGCTCCGAGATTGGTTCGTTGTCGAATACCGGGGGGATCGGGTTCGGGATCTGAACGAAAAACGCAGTCCCCGGAACGAATCCCTGAGGCCGCGGAGCAAACATCATGGCGACTCCGCCGTCGGTGCGGATCGTCACATCATCTCCCAGCGTCACGCTTCCGTCGGCAATGTTGTTTCCACTTCCGTCGAGAGTCGTGATCGCCGGGTTGTCCGCCACGATTCTGACGCCTTCATTCGCGGCATTGACTCCCGTCAGTGAACCGGCGAGGACATCGTCTGTGCTGATCGTGACAACATGCTGCATGTTTACGCGGTCATCAAAGCCGATCAGAACTCGGGTACCCGTCAGTGTGATGATCTCGTCCGTTGTCGTTCCGGTGATCTCCGACGTGACGTCGCCGAGAATTCGCAGGATCCGGGTGGCCGTCACCGAAATGTCACCGCCTTCCGCCGTGACCGTTCGCGTTGCTTCCGTTGTCAGATCCCGGCCCGCCTGAAGGTCGATTGACGCGTTGACGGCGGAGACGCTGCCGTCCAACAGCATGTCGCGTCCGGCTGTTGCTGCGATGGCGCCGGCGGCCGCGTCGATATCCGAACCAGCGCCCGTCGTGATGTCCTGACCGGCGTCGACGGTGATGGATCCGCCGCCGGAGATAATGTCGCTGCCCGCCGCCGTCGTAACGTCTCGTCCGGCCTGCAGATCGATGCTCGCCAGGCCGGTGGTGACATTGCCGCCCAGCAGAATGTCGCGGACTGCGGCACCTGTGATCGAGCCGCCCGCTGCGCCAATGTCGGAACCTGCGCCCATGGTGATGTCCTGTCCCGCGTCCAGCAGAATGTCACCGCCATCAGACGTGATGTCAGCACCGCCGGCCGTGATAAGGTCATTTCCGGCGACCAGGTCAATCGTCGCGCCAGTGGTGGTGACGTTGCCACCCAGCAGAATGTCGCGAACAGCGGTTCCCGCAATCGAGCCGCCCGCTGCGTCGATGTCCGAAGCGGCGCCCGTCACGATGTCCTGACCGGCGCTGACTGTGATGTCGCCGCCGGACGACGTGATATCGCGACCGGCGAGAGTCGTCAGGTTTCGTCCGGTCTGAAGATCAATCGTCGAACCGTTGGTGGTGACGTTGCCGTCCAGTGTCGCGTCACGAACGGTGGTGACCGTGATCGTACCGCTGCCGGAATCGATGTCCGAGCCGCTGCCCGTGACAAGATCATTCCCCGCCTGCAGCAGGATGTTGCCGCCGGAAGATGTGATGTCGCGAGTCGCGGCCGTCAGCAGATCTGCACCGGTCGTCAGAGTCAGATCGCCGTTGTTTGTCGTGACGGAGGTCGTGACGGCGAACGCGATCGTTCCCATGTTCTGAGCGGCGACTTCGTCAATCAGGACGCTGTTGGCATCCGTGAATGACAGTGCACCGCCTGCGGCCTGATTCACTGCGGCAAAGATATCGACGTCGTTGGCGGACGTCAGCCCAATATCTCCCGAGCCTCCCTGCTGACGGACGCCAAGCGAATCCGTGACGATCACTCCGGCGGCTGACTGAGTGATGCTGCCGTCTGCGACCAGTCGGACAGCGGCGGTCCCCGCCGGTCCGCCCGTGCTAATGGATTCGTCGACCGACAGTGCTCCGTTGGCTTCCAGAAGCACATCATCGTCCGACGTCGTAATCCCGGTGATCGTCGTGCCGTCCACGGCAACTTCGCCAACGGCCAGATCGTTGCTGTCGCGATACCCGATCGTTCCGTTGTTGTTGGCTGCCAGTGTGTCGACGTTGTTGGGCAGATCCAGCAGCGTCGTACCGTCCACCATCAGACCCAGACCGGTTGCCGTGACAGTTCCCGAAGCCGCCTGAGTGACGTTTCCGCCGACGTCCAGCAGCACGTTCGCAGAAAAGACATTGATGACACGCATAATCGTCAGGTTATGCCCGGCAGCGGAACCCACGGTCAGCCTGACATCGTCACTGGACGTTACGATTCCGGTGACTGTCATACCGTCGACGGTGACGGATCCGACGGTCAGGTCATCAGCATCGGTGAACAGCGTCTGTCCGTTGTTGGATGCGGCGAATGTGTCGACGTCATTGGCCTGCGTCAGATTGGTCGTTCCATTAACCATCAGGCCCAGTCCCGCGGCGGCAATCGTGTCACCTGCCTGTTGAGTCACATTGCCTGCCACGACAAGCAACACACTGCCCGCTCCCGTTGCGATGTCATCGTCGATGTTCAGATCTCCCGACGTTGTCGTGAGCTTAACGTCATCGCCGGTCGTTGTGATGCCGGTGACAGACATCGCGGCAACGGTCACTGTTCCCACCGAGAGGTTGCCGGCGTTCGTAAACTGAACTTCGTTGTCACTGTCCGCTGCAAATGTGGCGACGTTGTTGGCGGAATTCAGCGTGACCGCACCGGCAACATCAAGTCCGAGACCGGCTGCCGAAACCGTACCACCGACCGTCTGTACGGCAGTTCCGCCAGCCATCACAAACAGACTGCCTCCGCCCAGCGCAACAGCTTCGCCGATGAGCAGGCTGTCGGTGACAGCAGGACCCAGCGTCAGCTTCACGCTGTCGTCCGATGTTGTGAGCCCCGTGACCGTGGTGCCCGCGACGCTGACCTGTCCGATGGTCAGCGAGTCCGCGTCGGTCACCTGCGTCAGTCCGCCGTTATCAACCGCTAAAACACCCAGCACGTTTGCTTCGTTCAGCGTTGTCGTGCCGCCGACAACCAGTCCCAGACCGCTCGCGGTGATGATGTCGCCGGCCTGCTGTGCCACGTTGCCACCGGCGACAAGCACCAGGTCGGTCGTCCCAACGTTCACAATCTCGTTGATGTCAATGTTGCCTGCTGTTGCGGTCAGCCGGGTCGGATCATTGGAAGTGACGACTCCTACAACGTTCACGCCGTCGACCAGAACCGCCCCGACGGCGAACCCGTCAGCATCCGTGAACAGAGTCTGACCGCCGTTGTCCGCAGCCAGAACACCAACGGCGTTTGCTTCATCCAGCGATGTTGTGCCGCCGACGCGAAGAGCCAGACCCGCCGCGGTGACCGTGTCGCCCGCTTGCTGGCTGAGGTTGCCCGCCACGTCAAAGCGAATACTTCCCGCGCCGACGTCGACAGCTTCGTCGATGACTACGTTTCCGGTGGTCGCCGTCAGTCGCACGTTGTCGTCGCTGGTTGTGATTCCGGTGACGGTCATGCCGGCAACGGTCACCTGTCCAATCGTGAACCCGTCCGAATCCGTGAACAGCATCGGTCCGCCGGTGCCGGCCGCCAGGGTGTCAACGTCGTTCGCTTCGTCCAGAGCCACCGTTCCGACGACGTCCAGCCCCAGACCCGCGGCGGCGATGGTGTCACCGGCCTGCTGCGTCACGTTTCCGGCGACCATCAGGAACAGATCGCCCGACCCGAGACTGATGTCGTCATCGATGTCCAGACTTCCGGACGTCGTCGTCAGCTTGACATCGTCATTGCTGGTCGTGATACCGGTGACCGTCATTCCGTCGACTGTCACGGAACCAGCGGCAAACCCGTCGATGTCGGTGAACTGAGTTACGCCGCCATCGTCGGCCGCAAAGATGTCGACGTCGTTGCCGGAATTCAGAGTCGCGGTTCCGTCGACCATCAGTGCCAGGCCGGTGGAAGTGATGATTCCCGCGGCGGACTGCGTCACATTGCCGGCGACGTCCAGGAGCACGTTCCCCGTACCGGCACTGATGGCCTGGTCAATCGTCAGGTTGTCGCCCGGAGCATCGCCGACCGTCAGCTTCACGTCGGCATTGGCGGTCACGATTCCGTTGTGTGAAGTCGCGGCAAGGATCTCCGAGATTGTTCCCACCGTCAGGCTGTTCGCGTCGCGGTACAGAACCTGACTGACGGAATCAGCGGCAAGCGTGTTGACGTCGTTGTCAGCGTGCTGCAGCGTGAACGGCCCGGTTCCCAAAAGCAGCAATTCGTTCGACAGAATGCGGTCGTTGAAACCAGCCGGCGGACCGGGCGGAGTATCCGCGTTCGTTCCCTGGGTCACCGGACCGGTGATCGAAATCAGAACGGCCGTGTTTCCGTTTGTGTCGAACCCGGTAAAGCTGCAGTCCAGGTCAGTAATCTGCGTCGCCGCGACAACGGCGATCTGAATGTCTGACGATACCGACACGTCAAGCTGATCCGCAAAGACTCCGACGAGTTCGTCGTCGGCGGTCGTCACGTCGTACAGCAGCCGATCAACACGAGTCACATTGCTGCCCAGGATGACAGTACCCCCGAGTGTCACGGCACGAACATTTGCAGCGCTGATCCGCAGATCGCCGTCGATCACCAGGCCCGCGTCGGCAACCGTGACAGTGCCGCCGGCAATCAGAGCGAGATTTGTTGCTGTGAGAGCGATCGCCGTGCTGTCGATGTCACCGGCGGATTCAACAAACACCGTGTCCGCAGTCAGCGTCAGACTGACCGACGGGTTCACCAGCGGGTTGACGGCCAGCGATCCCGCCGCCGTCGCCGTCAGGTTGTCGAACGCTTCGACTTCGAGTGCATCGAACGCAAACTTGAACACGTCGTCGGTGGCGGGATTGAAGGTTGATTCGCCGATGTCGCCGGCGGTTGCTGTCAGCGTCACGTCCTGACCGGTGACGTCGACATTGTCGGCTCCCGGATCCGCGTCGTTGATGCTGTCCGCTGCCAGGAGTGTCACGTCGTTCTGAGCGGCCGCGGTCGCCGCAGCGCGGATCGTCACAACGTCAATGCTTCCCGCGGTACTGGTCAGCGAAATGTCGTTCAGATCGCTGTCTGTCGCGGAAGAATCCACGTCCCGCGCCGTGATCAGACCGGCAGCGGTCACGGTGATCGCGCCATCGGCGGTGTCGACGTCGAACAGGTTGATGTCATTTGTTTCGGCGATAACGATGTTCCCCGCGCCGGAGACGCTGGCGTTCAGCGATCCGACGTCGGTCCGAATGTCGATGCCGCTGACGGCGTCGGCGACCAGGCGTCCCGAAGGAGCAACGACGTTCTCGCCGGCGGCTCCGGTAATTGTGACCTGCGAATTGATCGTGACGGCCGCAGTGCCGGAGTTCGTCGTTTCCACACGACTGAGCACGATGCCGCCGCCGCCGGTTCCGGCAGTCGACAGAGCGGCAGTGCCCGACCCGGCATCCAGCGTCGTTCCGGCCGCCATCAGGATGCTTTCCGTTCCGCCGTCAGAAGCTGCGTCCGCGTTGGCGGTCAGCGACACCGCACCCGTGCCCGCGGCAGTGATGTCCGCGTTGACGGCGATCGCGTTGTCGGCATTCAGCGTGATGCTCGCGTTGCCGTTCGTCAGCAGAATTCCCGTCTGAGTGATGCTGCCGGTCGCCACAGCGTTCGCGTTGTTGGCGTCGCTGGCCGTCAGTTGAATGTTGCCGCCAGTGCCGCCGGCTCCGGCTGAAGTATCAAGCTGGTCATTAACCGTGATGTCGCCATCGACGGTGGCAATCGTCACCAGTCCGCCACCGCTTCCGGCTCCCGCGCCGGATGTGTCAAGTGACCCCGCCAGCGTCACATTCGTCCCGGCGCTGATCGTCACATCGCCGGAATTGTTTCCCGCCGCGGCGCCGGTTGTTGTGATATCACCCGCCGCGGCGCTGATGACGGTTGTCGCAGCCGTGATCGTGACGTCGCCGCCTGCGGTCGTAATCGCATCGTTGATCTGAACGGCCTGCTGCGAACTGATCTGCACGGCCGTCGCGCTGCTGTTGGTTGTTGTGAGCTGATCAGCCGTGATGTCCCCGCCGCCGGCTCCGGTGGTAGACAGCGCGATGGCTCCGGCGCCGGCATTAATCAGAGTCGCAGCGGCCATGACGATGTCTTCTGTACCGCCATCCGTCGCCGCATCGGCGTTAGAGGTCACCGTGACACTGCCCGTCCCGGCGGCCGTGATATTGGCGTTGAGGGCGATGGCGTTGTCGGCCAGCAGCGTCACCGCGGCGTCTTCGTTCACGGACAAAATTCCGCCGACGGTAATCGACCCCGTCGCGGTTCCGTCAATCGCGGCGTCGGCGGCCGTCAGCAGGATATCAGCGCCGGTCCCGCCCGCTCCGGCCGTGGCGTTGATCACATCATTGACGGCGATATCACCGTCCAGCGAATCGATGGTGACCTGGCCGCCGTCACTGTTGGCGCCTGCACCGGACGTGTCGATGAAACCGTCCAGCGTTACGTCACCGCCCGCGTTGATGTCGACTAACCCGGACGCATCACCAGCCGCGGCGCCCGTCGTCGTGATGTCACCGGCGGCGCTGCTGGTGACAGTGGAAAGCGCGTCAAGCACGATATCGCCGCCGGCTGTCGTGACTGCCTCGCTGATGCTGATCGTGTCACTCTCAACATCCAGACTGCCGGTGCCCAGGTCGGTCGAGTTGGTATCGAACGTAACCACGTTGTCATTTGTAGCGTCTTCGTCGACGATCGTCAGATCTGCGTCCCAGTTGCCGTCGAGTCCCTGAACGTGGATGGTCTTGGCACCGGTCCCGTCGTTGATGGTCAGGCTGTTGGTCGGGTTCATGAACTGAGTCGATTCGAATGCTCCGTTTGTCGGAGAATCGATCAGGGACATGTCGTCGTTGGCGCCGCCATCGTCGCTGAGTACCACGTTGTCGTCGGCTCCGGCGGGCAGATTGATGATCAGATCGGCGGCCGTACCGGACAGCGACAGCGGCTCGATTTCGCCGAATGCAAACGTCGACAGAGTCCCGCCAGTGTCAAATGTCAGCGTCCCGTCTTCCGCCCCGGTGTGTGTGAGTGTCAGCGTGTCGACGTTGTATCCTGCCAGTTGGACTCGGTCGTCATCACCTACGGATTCGCCGCCAAGGAACGTGAAACTCGTGACGGTCTCCAGCGGATTGCCCCCGGAGAAATCCACGATCAGCGAGTTGTCGTCTGCATTGGAACCCTGGATCAGTACGGAATCGAACAGTGCTGCATCCACGCGAACGAACAGCACGCGATTGCCGGGAGGCCCCAGATCAGCGTCGTTCGCTCCCAGGCTGCCGTCGACGTTCCAGTTTCCGGAATCCAGTTCAAAGGCCAGTGAGGCCACGGCGGGGTTGCCGCCGCCACCATCGAAGTCGTGGTTCTCGATGGTCACGATCAGGCCAGCCGCCTCCAGACCGGTGATCTGAATTTCCGTGCCGACCAGAGCAACGGCGGCGTTCAGCACGCGGCGATCTTCAAGCTGAATCAGCCTCAGGTGTCGTTCTCTGCGCGCCGGGTTTCCGGAGTCTGCGGCCAGACGTCGGCGAAGTCTCTTCAGCCACTGGAAAGTGCTCATCAAACGAATCCCCCACATCCCGTCGCGAAGTCAGCGACCATTCAAAACGCTGCAATCGGTTTTCGTTGGAATATCCCGGAGAAAATCGGCATTTGGCGAGCTCCGACAATGCCGCAGAATTCCCCGAATCAGAAATCGACCAATAAGTTCACACAGGCTGGCGGACTTTTCCGGTTCTATCGAATCGCGAGTCTGGCGAGGTCAAACCAGAGCCGCAATCTGACCCGACGAATCCGGCCGGACAATTCCCTGATTGACCGATGCCGCTGTGATTGTTTTTCCGACACCACGATTAAGGCTTGCTCCGTCGCCATCGCGGCGGAGATTACGGAGGGCCTGAACTCGGGAGTTGGGTACATGGCTATCAAGAGCTCGCTGGCGGTTTTCCTGACGCTTACTGCAGCCGCTTCGGCAATCACTGCCGATGACAGTCTTTCACAGACAACGCTGCCGGTGGTACCTGACCTGGCGGTCTCCAGCAGCGATTCCATTGCTGACAAGTCAACGTTCCGAAAGCCAGCCGCCGCTCCGATTCCGTCCGTCGCCGCGGTCGCCAACGTTAAGTGGGCAGATCTTCTGCCCGAACCGCCCGCAAATAACAACTTACAGACCAAGCCAGTCGCAGGCCAGAACGTCCCGGCAAAGAAAACTGTCACGTTTGTGTCTTCGGCGAAAACTCTGACTCCCGCAGTTGACGCGCCGTCGCCAAAACAGACCCCGGCAAAAGTTCAAACCGGTGTCCCTGGTCCGGCATTCGCACCAGCACAAGTTGGCACGCCGTCGCCAGCCGACACGAAAACGGCCGCAAACGTGCCCGGAAAAAACGTGGCAGCGGGTTTGCCGAACATCCCCGATCCCAGTGCCGGTTTGTCAGAAGCACATGCCGAATTCAGCAAGCAGACGGCTCGACCGGCTTTCGCCGAATCCGAACTGGTGACGCTTAGCTTTTCAAAATCCGTTCACGTCTCGACGTCTGCCGTTGACGTTTCCAACACTCACGCCGACGAACTGCCGACGCTGAAGATGCCCGCGGGGGAATCCCAAAGCCCGGCGACTTCCGCACAGCCCGTTCCGGAAACAACACTGGCGGCGGTTCGAAGAAAGGCCGAAGCGCTGAAGGCGTCAAAGGAACTCGCAAAGGCTCGGGTGCCAA
This sequence comes from Planctomycetaceae bacterium, assembly GCA_041398785.1. NCBI lineage: Bacteria > Pseudomonadati > Planctomycetota > Planctomycetia > Planctomycetales > Planctomycetaceae > Planctomycetaceae bacterium. Next base: position 584,122 of record JAWKUA010000001.1, read on the forward strand.
ATCCCGAACGGCGGACCGTGGCCGTTGGTGTTTTCTCCGGCACCGCGACGCAGGGCAGTCAGACCGACGCATTTCCGCGACTGAACACGGTCACGATTTCTCCTGACGTCGCTGAAACACCGGCGTCCCGGATGGTTCCGAAGTTCTCGTTCACGCCGATCCCGGTCGCGCCGGGGAAGGCTCCCGCGAAAGTCGCATTGTCGAAGAGCCCCGCCGGAGGATCCAAGGCCACCACCGCTCCGGCACCTTCCGTCGAACAAATCACAAGCGTGAACTGGTCCGTCAATCCCGCGCTGCTGGCGTCCGACTACAAGCCGAAGACTGTCGTGTCCTTCAGCGCGACCGAATGTCCGTTCCTGATGATGTCCGTTCCGCCGGCGGTCGGCGTCTCACCGAACCGACTGCAGCAGATCGCTCAGGATGCGAACGCCACTCTGCCGGTTCCCGGTACGGACACCGTTGCACCGAAGACGCTGGCAGCCGTTTCCGGCAGCCGCTCCACCGGCGGTGTTCCGGCTGACATCTTCAGTGAGTTGAAACAACTTGTGCCGCAGGAACCGATCGAAGAAACGCCTTCGTCGGAAACTTACCTGTCAGACCTGGAAAGCCTGCTGACGGGAGATTCCCCGTGGGTCATGGTCAACAACGCACCGATGGTCGATCTGGCACCGCATGAACCGGAACCTCAGCCGCGACTGGCAGCGCCTGCGTACGTTGACGAACTGCACGCCCTGCTGCCCCAAAACGCGCAGCAAACCCCGCGAGCTTCGTCGATTCCGGTGCCTCAGCAATACAAGGCGACCGCCGGCAGACCGCAGGATCGCGCCTATGACGAAGCACCAGCCGGCGGAACCGATTCGCCTTCGTCGTCGAATTTCACCGCTCCGCGTCAGGCTGATCCCGCGGGTGACCCTGGTTCCAAAACACTGGATGCTCTGTTCCGTCCGATCAGCCAGGTGTCGGTTAACGGCATCAGCACGCAGGCTCCGGACACTGCGGCCGCCAAACTTCCGGAAGATCAGGCGATCGCGTACGCCGACCTGACATATCCGCATTTCTACAATACGTCGCCCTATTTTGCTCCGCGGCGACTGTCGCGGAACACCTATCCGTTCCAGTGCCATCCGCTGTATTTTGAGGATCCGAACCTGGAACGCTGTGGTCAGTCAAACGGTTGCCTGACAACACTCGGTTCGGCCGTCCACTTCTATTCTTTAATTGCCGTGACGCCGTATCTGACAACCGTGGATCATCCGCGGGATTGTGTGCGAACGCTTCCCGACTGCCCGACGTGCCACGAATTCGCTCCGGAAGACTATCTGCCGGAATGGAGCTGGAAAGCGGCCGCCGTCCAGGCCGGAGCCGTCACCGGCCTGTTCTACATCATTCCGTAGTGAATCATCGCCGCCCCCCGAAGACTCACGCAGAGTCGCCCGCCGCGGGTACCACATCTTCGAAGAAGTTGTGCTGCGCAGCCGTCAGAAAGCGTTCGGCGACTTGCTAACTCGATCGAACGTTGCGGTCCGAATTGGCGGTTCACAGATTTCACAGATCTACACAGATGGCAACCGCCGGGAGGGCGATTCTTCCTCGGAGCCGCTGCCGCGTCGCGCGTGGTTGGGCACACGTGAATCGGCAGGAGCCTCGTCCGCGCGGTCGCTGCTGCGGTTCAATCCGGCGACGGTTCATTACGCTGCGGCGAAGGGGTCGCCGAGGAAGACCTGGTCGAGGTCTTCCAGGATGCCGGCCGGAGTGGCCGGAGGTAATGCTGCGGCTCCGGCGGTGGCGACCGTGAATTCCAGCGGGCGGCTCCAGTAGCCGCTGACGTTGTCGGACGAACTGATTGCCTTCACCCAGACTCGGTACGTTCCCGCCGACAGCGGCGTTGTCGCGGTGAACGTTGTTGTGGTGACGTTGTCGTCGCGGAACACAAGTCCGTCGCCGATTCGTTCGACATACAGGATGTATCGCGCGGCTCCGTCGACGGCCTGCCAGGCAAACGTCGGCAGCGTGTCGGACGTCGTTCCCGTCGGAGCCAGCACGGTTGTTCGGCCGCCGATGTCGGACGTTGCGACGTCGCTCCAGGGAGCCACGCGGCTGTTGTCGGCCGTCGGGCGAATCCACCACCGCAGCGGTCCGTCGGGAAGCGGTGTCGACGGAGTCCAGCTTGTTCCGGTCAGACCGGATTCGCGGATGTCGCCGTCGACGGTGCGAACGAAGATTTCGTACGACGCGATACCGGCCAGCGAGGTCCACTCGAACGTCGGCTGCACGTCGAACGTCGGGCTCTGCGGATTCAGCAGTTGCGGGCCGACGTAGATGCTCACGGGAACCGACCAGTCGCTGCGTCCGCCCGCGGCATCGATGGCTCGCACCCAGATCAGGTGAATGCCGAAGCCCAGGTCGTCCGTCGGAGTGAACGATGCGTCGGTCAGCGACGTTTCGTGAATCACGCGAACCAGGCCGGTGGTGACGTTGTTGACCCACAGTTCGTACATGGCAGCTCCGTCCACCGGCTGCCAGGAGATCTCCGGCGTGCGGTCCGCATGCGCGTGGAACGGAAGACTGTCGATCACCGTCGGCGTCGTGACGGAAAACGTGCGACCGGTGCTCCAGCCGCCTTCGCCGTTCGAACCGTCCTTGACTCGCACCCACGCCCGGTAGCGGCCGATCGGCAGCGGATCGGCCGGAACAAACGACGTCAGCGCCGTCTGAGCAATCACCGGCGGGTTTCGTCCGTTTGTCAGGTCACCGATCCAGACTTCGTACAGCGCCGCTCCCGGAACGTCGGTCCAGGTGACGGCCGGTGTCGCGTCGGAAGTACGACTGTCCGGCGAATCCACGAACGGGATCGTGACATTCAGAGTGGTCTCCGTGTCGAACGTCCCCGGAATCATCTCCGTCAGCCCCACACCGTCCGTCGCGACGCTGTAGAAACGATAGGCATGACCGTCCTGACCCGTGAACACGGCCGACGTCGCAGTGGTCGCTTCCAGCCACAATTCAAACGGCCCGCCGTTGTCGGCGACGTAGATATCAAACGATGCGACTCCCGAACCCGTTCCATCTTCGCCGCTCCAGGTAACGGGAAACACAGCCGTCGCCGTGACACCGGGCAACATGGACACGCTGCTTGATGGTGCCGTGGTGTCGATAATCTGCGTTACGAATGGCGTATCGATCGGAGCCTCTGTGTCAAACACAATCCGGGCAACGGCGTCGATGACCGTGCCTTCTGCAAGATTCGACTTCGGCGAAACGAGAAACTGCACGAAGCCGTCGCCTTCCGGTGCCGTAATGTTTGGCGGCAGGAATCCGGCGAACGGATCGATCGGGAAGTCGAACGTGACCGGGTCAAGCGACGTGTACGTCACTGTCAGCAGGCGAGTCATCGGATCGAGCGTGACTTCGAAATCCAGGACGACGTTCAGCGTAGCGCTCACGTCGACGCGTTCGTAGTAGTTCTGTCGACCCACCGGAATGGAAATCACCGTGTCGCCGAATCCGAACGCCACAAGTTCGAACGTATCGAGATCCAGGTTGTCGTCGAGCGTATGAGTGACCACACCGTCTGCGCGGGTGCTGTCGCGGAAGCCTTGTTTTCGAAGTGGATCTCGTACGGATAGATGCCTTCGCCGCGAATGAAGCCGTCGAACCGCGTGCGCTGGACTTCAGGATCGCCGAGCACATCGCCACCGTACCCGGCGGGCCCGATGATGTTGTTCGGGTCACGCGGACGGATGACTTCCGATTTCTCTTTCTTCGGCACGTCATTCGATTCACCGCTGCGGCGGTAATTGTTGACCAGCATCTGAGCTCGTTCGAGAGCTTCGGTGGGTGAAAGACCCACGTCGCGAATCAGTCTTTTGGCTGTCGCGTTGATCAGCGGATCCCGCATGTTCCGCTGCTGAAACTCGTTGTAGCGACTGTCATTGACGCCGCCTTTTTCATAGATGGGACTTCCGCCGCCTGCCGGACCGGCACCTATGGGAAGGTTGTTCAATGCCTCGCGGAAATTGTTCTTTTCCTGAGGGTGCGTGTAGTCCGTGAGATTGTCAAGCCCGCGGCCTACCACCCAGCCACCAGAAAAGGCCAGCGCGGCCGGTCCGGCGAGTTCTCCTGCGGTCAGCGCTTCGCCGTTATGGATGGCCAAACCTGAGGCTTCCGGTGCCCATGCCCAGGGAGCAGGTGGTCGCAGTCCGGACCACGCGGACGCAGCGAGCGGCTCCAGAGCCTCGCCGAATGCGACAGCGGCTTCTCCGCCGAAGAGTTGCTGTTCGGCAAGGTATGCCGCGTAACGGGCAGACTCAATATCGACGACCAGGCCGAGTTCTCCGGCACCGGGAATCACAGTTGTCCAGGCACCTTCCAAAAGCAGCCCGGTTGGATCGTTCTTTGTCACAGGGTCGTTCGCGGCGAAACGGTAATGATTAGTCTCGCCGGACTGGTACTTGATGGGATCGGATTCCAGGAATCGTCCCAGTTCCGCCGAGTAATTCCGATTCCTCATCGAGTAGGTGTCCGCGATACCCGTTTCTGTGATGCCGTCACGTGCGTTGAATGTGAACGGGTTCGCCGTTGAACCGGTGCGCGACGCGATTTCTCCAAAGGGCAGAAACTGATACGTATCCGAAACCGCTGCCGAGCCGTCCGTCAGCAGTTGCGTATTGCCCGTCAGGTCATAGTGGTAGAACTGAGTGTTGCCTCCGGTAATCCGCGCAGCTATGCCGTTCCCGCGAGCATAGACCGCGTTGTCTCCGCCCGATTTGTATTCACCAAACAGCCAGGACAAACCACCTGGATCGACAAGCAGATCTGTTCTCACGCCGTTTTGAATACTGGCAATCCGGTTGCCGAGAGCGTCGTATTCGAACTGTACAGTGGTTGCACCGGAAGTCGCACTGATGAGCCGGCCTTCGCGGTCGTACTCAAACGTCGTATCGCTTCCCAGGCTGGTCAGACTGCCGTTGCCGTCGTAGTCCAGGTTCTCTGATCCGACGGTTTGGTACTGATCGGCCAGATTCGCGGCATAGGTTGTCAGGTTTCCGTTATCGCTGACAACCGTCCGATTGCCGTCCGCGTCGTAGCCATATGTGATGACACGACCGCCGGGCAGTGACACTTTTGTCAGTTGGCCAGGAATGTCGTACTCATAGTTGGTGTCGCCGGCAAGACTTGTCACGCGGCGGACGTGACCTGTCTGGTCGTAGGTGTACGTCAGGTCTTCCAGGACACTCGTGCTGTCGCTGTGCGTAATTCTGACGACACGGCTCAGCGCGTCGTAGCCGTACACCGTTCGCGTCCCGTTTCCACGTGTTTCCGACGTCGTGCGACCGAGCGCATCGTACTGATACAGGACAAGCGACTGTTCCGTCCCTGTCGAGTTGTCAAGCACCTCAATGAGCCGTCCGAATCCGTCATAGCGATAGGCGATTGAGGCCCCGGTCTGATCGGTGGCAGATGTGCGGCGTCCGGCCGCATCGTACGTCAGCGTCAGCGACGTGCCGTTCGGGTAGCTGGCAGTCAATACGCGGTCGGCCGAGTCGTACGTGAACGATGTTGTTCCAAGGTCATTGTCGGCGGCGTCACGCTGCGACGCAGACAGCAGGTTTCGGTGAGCATCATACGTGTAGATGACCGATGATCCGTCCAGGAACAGTTTTCTGGTGAGTTGCCCGGCAGCATCGTATGTGTACTCGATCCGTTCGCCGGCTGCGGAGATCTCGACGATCCGGTTCCCGAGCGAATCATATTGGGCCGTCTGAACACTGCCGTCCTGATTGACGATCCGGGTGAGATTGCTGACGGCGTCGTAACCGTATTCGGTCGTGGCACCACGAGCGTCGGTGATGCTTGTCAGTCGAGTATACTGGGTCGACGTGTCGTAGCCGAATGTGGTCCTGTTTCCGGCGATGTCGGTGACTTCGTCAATCCGTTCATCATTGCCGAAATCGAACGTCGCTGTGGCACCGTTCGGGCCGGTCACCGACGTTGTATAGCCGTACGGAGACAACTGTGTGCGACTGATGTTGCCCAGGGAATCGATCGCGGCCGCGGCAACGCCTCCCGGCCCGCGTAAAGTCGTCGATTGATTCCCGTCGGCGTCGGTCGCCGTGACGGCTCCCTGTGAAGAATACGAATACGTCGTAGCGATGGTGCTGCCATCGGACGCCACTCGTTCAGTGCGGATCAGTTGACCGCCGCTGTTGTACTCATATCGACGACTCGTTCCGTCGGTATATGTCACGGATTCGATGGCACCGCCGGCCGCCCCGCTGCTAAGCGGTGTGTAGGTGAACGTCAAAGTCCCCGACTGGTCAGTGCGAGAAGTCTGCAGTCCATCGGAGTTGTAAGTCAGTGTCGTAATGCGGCCGACAGCATCGGTGACCTGCCGAACCTTTCCGCCGGCGTTGTAGGCGAAAGCGGTCACATCGCCGTTCGGTTCAGTTACGCGGATGGCGCGTCCGGCTGCATTGAATTCAATGGTTGTGGTTCCGCGACGCGGATCAAACAGCTCGGTCAGGCGGCCGTCGCCAGCACGAAATGTGGCGCGCGAACCGTCGAATTCTGTCAGCCTGACGGTTCCGTCACCGGCCACGGTGACAGTCCCTGTACCAAGGCCACCGGCTGGGAGGTATCCGAACGCAGTGTTGACAAATCCGCGAATGGAACTTCCATAGGCAATCGTCACGTCTTGATCGGCGTCGATTGTCGCTTTCGAATCAAAGAGCGGGAACGGCTGCTGTCCGAAGACCCCAACGAAGTGGTTCGCTTCTATCTGACCGAAGTTTCCGGCCTTCTGGAATTCCCATTGCATCAGCCGACCGACGTCGGAAGTCGGCAGACCAATACTCGCCAGGTAGGTCGCGTTCTCAGCCATCCGCCGCAGGTACGATTCGTAAGTGTCGCCGACGGCGTCTTTGAAGTTGTCGAAAATGGCCTGCCACGCATCAGAATTGACGGAGGGTGGTTTTAGATCGTCGCGAAGCAGATCCCATTCGATCTCGGCTTCCCCGGCACCGACCGTCGGCAGTGCTGCTCGAGTCACCGTGAACTCCGTTGTTGCCCCGACGGAGATGTCGATCGGTTCGTATCGGATATGAACGGTCCCCGTGGCTCCGGGAGGCAACACGCCGGCCGGGCCATCCGGATTGATCGCCATGACCTCGATGGAACCGGTGCTCCACGTCAACTGATCCGGCAACCGCATCCGCGCGTTGTCTGCGACGACGGTGAAGATCGGAGCAATCAGGTCAGTGTCGCCAACGTTTTGGTACGTGATCACCGCCTCGACCGAGCGGAAGGGGCTTCTGACGGCGGCGGGGACATTCAAATCAAAAACGAGTCGGCCTTCATTTCCGACCACGACTTCAAACGCATCGGCCAGGACATCCTGTTCCGCAGCCTGTGTCGCACGCAGGTCATAAAGGCCCGGATCGATGCCGGTCAGATCGAACGTCAGCCATGCGGTTTCGCTGTCAATCAGCTGTGCCGACACAGGAGCCAGCGTCGTTCCGGAACTGCTGACAAGCTCAAAAGTGGTCAACTGCGTGAAGAGCGACCCTTTCACCAGCGTCGTGACCGGTCCCGAATTCGCACCGCGTGTCGTCGCCAGTCGAGTGAGTCCGAACGGCGAACCGCTGGCCACCAGCGAGAACGAGCTATTATCGCCGGCGGCCGGCGTACCATGAATCAGGATGTAGTACGTGCCGTAGCGTCCGGCGGGCTGCGAAACTGTGATTGACTGATCCACCGGCGAAAATGCGTAGTGGTCGTACGCTGTCCGATTCGGGAACTGTCCCTGTCGAACAAACATCTCCGCGGCTCCGGGTGCCGCAAAGTTAGCCTTGATCGATGGAGTCTCGTCTGTCGCCAGATCGACGCGGAAGTAATAGTCCTGGCCCGAGGAAATTGTTCCATTAAAAGCCACGCCGGGAGTCAGACTCGGGATGTCCAGCGCGATCGTATTGGCGCTCGCTCCGGTATTGTTGGACCGATTTACGTCGGGCGAGTTTCCGCGGCTATCCGCCACCACGATGACGTGATAATTCGCGGGAAACGCTCCGGGCAGCACGGCTGTCACGGATTCGGTGTATGTCGTGCCGCTGGCCAGTGCGCCGGAATGTGAACCGCGTGCAATCAACACGTCAGACGCGTCCAGCACAGTATCCGCCGAAAGGTAGATCGAATCCGTCCATGCTGCCGCGGTTTCGCCGCCGGACAGGTTGCGGCCCGTGTATGTAATAATGATGTCGTCGTTGGCGACTCCACTTGCCGGCACCGTGACTGATTCGATCGCCAGGTCGGCGGCACCGGTCAGGGAGTTCACTCGCAGCACGGTTTCATCCAGGAACGGATCGAAACTGCCCAGGTCTCCGCCGAATGTCAGGTCGCCGGTTTTCGACGTGAAGGTCATCACGTTGTAAAGTTCACTTTCGCCGGGAGCGAAGCCGTTTTCGAGCACAAAGTTCGCATCACCTGCAAAGCTGGCTGCTCCCGTGACGACGATGCTTCCAAACAGTCCGCTGGCCGGACTTCCGGCAAACCCGAACGTCGTGCTTCCTGACTGCGTGTAGTCTCCATTCACCGTCAATGTGCTGCCCGCTCCGACGCGAACGGAACCCTGCTCACCCACGACTGGCGGCGAGAATCGGAAGGCGAAACCGTTTTCGCTGGCGAGCCAGATTTCGCCGGTGGCGTCGTCATAGGAAATGTCGGACAGGGTCTGACGGGCCATGCCGGAGTACGTCAGATCCACATCAGTCTGGAACACTCCGCCGGAAGTCAGCACGCGGACGCGAGCCTGGCTGCTGCCGACGATCAGCAGACGACCTTCATTGTCGATGTCAATTCCGCCCCACGAACTGACGCTGAAGGACGGCGATCCCCCGGGTCGCACTGGAAAACTGGCGACCGTACTGCCGTTTTGTGTGTTGACTTCGGTGACAATTCCATTCTTGCCCAATACGAAGACGGAACTGCGACTCGGATGATGCGCGACGCCGACCTGGTCAATACCGACATCTGCCAGCGCGACCGAGGAAATCACAGTTCCGTCAGCCGGATCAATGGCATACAGCGTTGCGGGAGCTGCGTTGGCGTGAATGAACAGCAGAGTTCCCGCGGGAACAACAGTGCCGCCGACATTCAGAGCCGACGTCGTGATGTCGATTCCCGAGACGTTGACCGGTCCGCCTGGCTGAAGAATTGTTCGCAGCGGTCCATCGGGCACGTCCTGAACATAGAACACCGGTTCATTGTCAACTCGGTCATTGCGCGGATGCGTGATCCGCATTCCGTCGTGAACAGCGAGCCCGACAAAACGTCCGCCGGCGATGGGAGCGGCGTCCAGCAGATCCGTGGAGATTTGCTCCAGCCCGTTGGCCAGGTCACCAACCGCTGCGAAGTCGCGTCCGCCGGTCACAGTGAATGTGCCGCCGTTGACGGCCAGTGAGTCAATGTTCGGGAACGACGATGCAGCTCCGTCCAGAGTCACTGACCCCAGCAGCGTGCTGATCGGTTCCGGGTTGCCGTCCGCGTCGTGAAACTTCAGCGTCGAGGATGGGCCGACGTACCAGTTGCCGCCTGCCAGCGTCTCGCCCGTACGATTGAACTGCTGGATGAACTTCGACTCGATCTCTAATTCGCCGCCGAGGACTTCCACTGTTCCGACGTTGTTGAAATGAGGAATGCCGCCGCCGGGAATGTTGTAGCCGGCACCGTGAAGAATCTTCGCTGTTCCAACACCGGTCTTCCGCAGCGTGCCGAAGTTCGAAAAGTAGGCTTCCGCTCCGTCGAAGGTTCTCAGCGAGATTGTGGCGTCGTCGACGAGTTCCCAGACGCCGTAGTTTCTGGTCACAGACCCGTTCTCAAGCAGCACGTCAACCCCTGACTCCTGAGTGATCGTGCCCTCATTGATCAGGGGAAAGAATCCCTGCCAGCCTTCCGTGTTGGCAAGGGTCAGATGGCCGGTGTTTCGAATATTGAAGTGGGCCGCACCCTGCAGCGTCAGTTCGGCAAAGTCCTGTGGAAAATCGAACGTGACAAAGTTGGCCGTCGTGCCGATCCGACCTGAAATCAGCAGCGTTCCACCGCCTTCACCGGTATAGGTGCCTGAACTCGCGAAGGTTCCGGGGATTTCAAATGTCGATCCGGCTGAAATAACAAAGTGGCCGCCCGTGCCCGGCGCGTTGCCGTGGTGTTGTGCTGTGAGATTGCCATCCAGCACTTCCACGGTGCCGCCCTGATGTGACAGAGCCGCTCCGGCCGTATCGATGACGGATGTCCCCGGCCCTGTCTTGCGCAATGTGCCGGCATTGCGGAAGGCGTTGGTTACGAAGCCATTGGAGCCGACGATTCCGGCGTCATCCTGTAGAACCCAGAGTCCTCCAACGTCATTGAAGATGTCCGCGATCGCGAGAACCGAGCCGGGTTCCTGGATCACAGTACCGCGATTTGTAAAGGCCGGGTCGAAGCTGGTTCTCGGCGTTCCACCGGCTGGTATTGTGATTTCCCCGATGTTTGTGAGACCGAAGTAGATGTCGCCGCTGACCCAATGAAACAACCCCGGCGCGAAGTTGATGCTGCCGCCATTGTTGTCCGAATCAAGCCTGCCGCCGGTGAATTCAACCCGCCCCGCGCCGGTGCCGGTCAGCGTTGCTCCGTCGAGAATATGGAAGTAGCCGCCTCCGGGCGGTTCATTCAGTTCCACAACAGAGCCTGCCGCGACGTCGATCGTGCCGCTGCCGAAATAGCCTTCGTCACTCAGCAGCACGCGGCCGGTTGTGGATTCCAGGCGGCCGCCATCAAGCAGCCGGAACTGCAAATCCAGTTCAAGGTCACCGGCCGAGTTTCGGACAGTGCCGGAATTCAGGAACTGTGAGAACCCCGTCACGGCACCCGTGCCGCGGTGTTCAAACAGGGCTCCGGCGTCGTTGTAGAACGCTCCCATCGTGCCGGAACCATTCAACTGGGTCACGCCGTCATCCGTCTGAATGATCGTACCGGCGTTGTGGAACCCGTTGCGCGTGACGGCGCGAGTTCCGGAACCGGACCAGGTCATTTCACCGGCATTGATGAACACGTCGCCATTGGCGCCGTCCGTCCGGATTTCACCGCCGGTAAAGTGAAACAGCCCCGGTGCAAAGTCGAAGGTGACTCCTGTTCCGCCCGCCGCGTCTTCGGCTCGAATGATGCCCTGGCTGAGTTCAATGCGGCCGTCGCCGGTGCCGGTGTAGGTGCCGATCAGGTATACGTCACCCTGGGCCAGATCGACGATCGCTCCGGTCGCCACATCGAAGGTCGCACCTGTTGATGGATCAGCGGACGTCCCGGATTTCGTCAACTGCAGCATTCCTTCCGTGACTTCGATGACGCTGCCGGCTCGATGGTCGAAGCGATCAAACTGCGAAAACGCCGTGGCTGCCGACGTCGTCTTGCGGAACATTCCGGCATTCGTGAATAGAATGGAACTGCCCGTACTGAAGGTCTGCTCAACGATCCAGACGCCGGTTGCTTCATTCGTAAAGAACGTGGCGTTCGCCGCAAGCCCGACGATTCCAACCGGCGACTGCCACAGGATATTGCCGGAGTTGTGCAGGTGACCGATGAACGTTTTGGCAAGCTCAGTTGATGTCTCGATCGTGCCGGAAGTTCCCACGTTTGTGTTCGGCGCCTGAACGGTCCCGTGCCGCCAGGATAGTGTTCCGCCGTTGATGTTGATCTCTTCCGTGGCCTTCAGGCGACCATCGAGCAGCACAATGTTCTCCGTTGTCACCAGGCTGGTCACATCCGCATTGGAACTGATCGTAATCGTCGGATTCGCCGCGCCGCGATCGATCGTCACCGAATCACCGGCCGCCGGAATTCCGGAATTTCCCTCTCCGTCGATCCAGTTGGCGGCGTTGTCCCAGGCTCCGTCGGAATCGGTGTTCCACGAAAACGCGGCCAGCAGTTGCCGGGTTTCCAGCGATTCGGCGGCGGTGGAGGCAAACGTCGGTGCTTTTCGCCGGGAGCTTGACCGCCGTGCGGAACACCGACGGTTGCTGTCACCAGAAGCGGTGCGTGAGGAAGTCAGGTGTCCTGCCAGGGATCGCAGCCAGGATGTCAGCAGCATGTTTCGCCTCTTGGATTTGGAGTCTCGGACGCTGGTCGCCGGCCCAACCACACGACTTCGCCCTTCGTGACGTCTCAACGCACTTGCTGAACAAACCGGACAGATCGGAACCGGAGAATTTCCCTGACCGACGGAAACTCCTTCTGTCATTGACTTTGGGCCGTCCGGCTGTTCTGCTCTATGCCTCGTTCCAGGACACCGGCGACACTACATCTCGTTCCAGGGCTCCGGCCCTGGAACGAGATGCCTGGAAGGCTCCGCCCTGGCGACGTTCCCAGGCAACATCGCTGATTCAGATCCGGGGACCTTGCGGATACAGGAATGCTGACTGACGCTGATTTCGAACGGCTGATGGAACGCACGCGAAACGGCGACGAGGACGCGGCTCATGAACTCGTTCGGCTCTATGAACCGGAGATTCGCCGCGCGGCTCGCATGCGGCTGACCGATTCCCGGCTGCGGCGAATCGTGGATTCGATGGACATCTGCCAGTCTGTGTTTGGCCGCTTCTTCAAAAAGGCGATGGATGGTTCCTACGACCCGCGCAGTTCCGAAGACCTGGTGAAGCTGCTGGTGCGCATCACGCGCAATCGCGTCATCGACCTGCATCGGCGGCAGACGACTCAGAAACGCGGCGACGCTGAACGGGATGAGCAGACAGATCCGGCGGACCTCGCGTTCGACAGCCCCGGACCTCGCACGGCCGCTTCGGCAAAGGAGCAGATTTCCAGAATCCGTGAAAGCCTGCGTCCGGACGAACTGGATATCGCCGATCGGCGGACGAACGGAGACTCGTGGGAACAGATCTCGGCAGACCTTGGTCAGCCCGCGGAAGTCCTGCGCAAGCGCCTGTCGCGAGCACTGTCGCGCGTGCGAGTCGAACTTGACGAGCAAACGTCGGCTGAACACGACCGACTTCCAGACTGAATCAAGCCCTGCGGAGAACTCCACGCACCAACTTCTCCCGGCACAGCGTCCGCGCATCCACCTCTCCCAGGCGAAGCCGTCCGGGAGAGGTCGGGCGAGCGGAGCGATGCCCGGGAGAGGGCAGACCGCGCGTTCGGCGTTCCGACAACGCAGCGCGGTCTGCGCGCGGACGTGCTCACCGAGTTGTGCAGACTCCGGAACGCGACGGTTGCGGAAGTTACCAGGGAGCCTCCGTCAGGTCCACGATCTGCGAGGCGAGTCGTGTGACGGACTGCTGGGTGGCCCGACCGACTTGTTCGGTTGGGTCGCGCAGCGACAGGATGCCTGTTCGTGTGCGTTCAATCTCATCATGAGAGCGCACACGCGAACTGATGGCTGATGGTGACTCATCCCCTGCCTTCGGCACCCAGCCGACCGGCTGGGCCACCCCGCGGAATTGATGGCCCGGATGGCCCGGCCTCTTCATTCTTCCAAGTCGACACCCAGTATCGGACGGTCGCGAACCAGTTCCACGAGTGATTCACGAAAGTGTGGCGGGCTAAACTCGGGAGCGGCGAACCAGTTCGATTCATGTGTCGTAGAGAAGAACCAGAGTTGTCCGGATGAATTGTAAATGGCAAGATCCTCCGGAAACCTAGGGGCTCTCCACCCGAGCAAGGAATTTGGAATGTTCGATTGAGTCGGTGAGAGCCCCCCGGGTACAGCGTAAACGGCACAAGGAATCGACGTAACGGTACCAGGCCAACGGTTTGTCAGCTGCCTTTCTACGTTGCCCTGACGGCATTGAATAATCTCAGCTACCAAGGCGGAAATCGTTTGAGGTCGGACAACGAACATGACGCCGCCATCGAGGCTTGCGCCCATCAGTCTTTCGTAGACACTACCTGCAATGTCCCCGTGCTGCCAATAATACGGCCGCATGCTTTGATCCGTGAGGCGGGAGATGAGATTCATTTCGGCCACCAAAAATGCAGATTCATCGGCATGTCCTCGATGTGAAAGTGAGGCCAGAAGCCGCGAGCATCAGAGCTATCGAGGCGAAGAGTTGGATTCAAAATGCCGTTTTCAGCAGCAATTTGTCGTGCTAGTGCTTCCGCGTCTTCACGGTTGCGTGAAATCGTTCCAACGTGGCGAGACTGTTTTTCTGCCAACATGTTCCCGATCTGACTCCAGATGCCTTCGGTCGTTGTTGTTATCTGCCCCTGAATTGGAGCAATGGTCGTACCATCAACGTAGGCGGGAATTGTTGGAACGCACCCTTCATTATGTACGAGCAGTGCGTTGAGACTCACTGCGTACACATGTTCCCCATCGACTTCGAGGTTGAAGACCGTTTCTGGCGG